>NZ_JBLXGE010000008.1:0-266362 GCF_048381775.1 Desulfosediminicola sp.
AAATGTCTCAATTACCAGACTCCATATGAAGTGTTCTGGAAAGAGGTGCGTGGTGCACTTGCAATTTGAATTCACCAAACCTGTTTATTTCTATTGGTGTAAAATGGAATGATAATAATCCTGATCATCAATTCTCTCCTAAAGTGCACGTTGCAACTATGATTGACCAATAGAGAGGAAAAATGGTTGCAATATATTTCCAAGAACCAGCAGTATTTCGGTGCCGGCCCACGTTCTCTCGATGAGGTGTTCCCGATTTCATAAAGCTTTCCATGTATGCCTATCGATTACTTAAGATGCGAACCTTCAGTCCCATCTTTCTCTTTAACCAAGCAAATGCATTCCGTTAATTTAGGCTTACATGTTAGCTGATTATGTTCATATAGGACGGAAAGTATATCCTGCAACATACTACAGCTACAGGAGGCGCTGTTTTGATTTTTGCCGTATTTTTAGTGCATTCAGGATGATAAAATTTAGAACTAGCTTTATCTTTGCATAATATGCTGAAATAGCATGAATAATTATTTCTAACACGAATTCATTTGTGGTCGCTGGGTAAACAAAAGGCAAAACTCATAGTTGGATATTGCTCATTCATTGATTCCGTTGGGATTGCCGGTTTTTGGTTTATTACAGTTACTAAAATTGGAGTTCCCTGAATGGGCTGAAATTAGATTTTTGAAGTGGGTGGTCAATTTTGTTCAAGACAAGGTTTATCTGTATTTTGTAAACTCTTGGTTAATGAAAATAATATTGGAGCATAAGTCGTTAATGTGAATATTCATTCTTTAGCTTGTTGCCTGGGGTAGCCACTAACTGAAATTCATTAGGGTTGTGTTAGGAAATTGGAACGACACCGACCGAGGGTTAGGTTGGCGTCGATATTATGACCTGGTTAATGATCAGAATCTGGAAGGTATTAAAGTTCATATTTCATTCTTGAACATCTGAACAATAGAATTGGAGAAACGGAAAGGATACTCATTATGGAACAGATCAGCTGGAGCGATTTTGAAAAAGTGGAGTTGAGGGTTGGCAGGATTATCGAGGCGGAGGTGTTTGCCGAGGCGAGAAAACCAGCCTATAAACTGCAGATAGATTTTGGCGAGGAGATCGGCATCAGGAAATCGAGCGCCCAGATTACCGAACATTACGCCGCCGACGAACTGGTTGGCAGGCTGGTGGTGGGGGTGGTGAATTTCCCGAAAAAGCAGATCGGTCCGTTCATGTCCGAGTGTTTGACCACCGGCTTTTATGATGCAAACGGCAACGTGCTGCTCTGTACTCCGGATGGGGAGGTGCCACTGGGGGCGAAGTTGCTGTAACTTCTTTTCTGCGGTTTCTGAAGGGTTTCAGGGGAGTAAGGAGCTAGAAAGAAAACCTGTCGATTTACTCTGTGTTCATCTTCCTGCGCGGCATAGGCAGCTCAGGATGATGAACACGGATATCATCCAATCTCAAGCAGGAATGTCGAGCCTCGTTTTACCCGCTCTTTCCTGTTTTGCCCCTCCTTCTTCATTGCTGAAGATAAGGTAATTATTTACCAGATAATTTATGGCAAAAGCGGAGAGTATTCCGCTGCTCTGGGCAAGCAGATAATGGGTGCCGGCATCCGCGAAAAAAAGTGAGACGTAGACGTTCACCACCAGCGTTCCCAGCGAGAGGGTATTGAAATGGACGAATCTCCTGAGCAATGATCCGTTGTGGTTTCGTGCGCCGAAGGTCCAGTAATTGTTCAGTAAGAAATTGTGAATAATGCTGATTTCAGTGGCGATTGCCGAAGCATACAGGTGGCTCACGGTGAAAACTTCGACCATTGCAGCCATAATGACCAGATTGAGAAGTGTGCCGATCACGCCGACTGCAGCAAACTTTATGAAATCACTTTTCAGGTAACTGCTGAATGAGAGACGGAGCTTTTGGGTTGAGAGGTAAATGGGCTGGTGTTGACGGTGTACTTTCATAGTAAAATTCCGAACATTTCCTTATCGTTTATTCATTAACTGGTGGCTGTTCAAAGTTGTGTCAGTAGGTCAGGCCTGGTGCTCAACCGCCATCCGGAAATGTTATGGTAAAGGTTGTCTGCTTCTGGTCGCTTGTAACCGTAATGGTACCGCTGTGCATTTCCATGATTCGCTGGGCGATGGTCAGGCCGAGACCACTGCCTCCATAGGCCTGGGAACGGGATTTTTCCACACGGTAAAACTGTTTGAATATATTCGGGATGTCGGCTGGTGGTATGACAGGACCACTGTTGCTTAAGGATATGACCAAAGAGCCCTTACTTTTCTTGCCGAGGATCTGTAAGGTGCCATTCCTGTCATGATTGTACTTTATTGCATTGTCGATCAGGTTGATGAAAAGACGTAAGAATTTCTCCTGATCAACCTTGACTGTAAGCTGAGGGAGCGAGGTGGTTACGGTTATATTTTTTTCACGTATCACCTCTCGGTAATCTTCGAGAATTGCTGTGATCAGTTGCGGTATATCAACATGTTCCCGATGCACTGTATCCCGTTGTTCCAGCCTGGCAATATTGAGCAGATCACGAATCAGTTTGTTGAGTCGCTGCATGCAATAGAGCTGTTTTTCAAGGTTGGCCCTGGCGTCTTTTTCGAGGTCTCCCGCCAGCATTTCTTCGTGGCCAAGCATGAGAATGGTCAGCGGGCTTTTCATTTCGTGGGCTGCATTTCCCACAAAGTCTTTTTGCCGGTTGAAGGAATGTTCCAGCCGATCAAACATTGAATTGAGTGAGGCTGAAAGTTCATAGAGCTCGTCTCTGCTTTTGCCCAGCGGGATGCGCTCATCGAGTGAGCTTTCCCTGATCCGCGTAATCCTGCGATTGATGATCGAGATCGGGTGCAGCAGTCTGCCAGCCACAAAATACGCTGTGGCAATAATAAGCAATACTGTCAGCAGCAATGAACCGATCAGGCCGTACAGTATCTCACCTAACTCGGCATCCCAGAGCAGTACCGGTTTGGCGATATGAACGGTGATTGTTTCCTTGCCGATTTCATGACGGAACATCCGGACACGAAAATTTATTTGATCTCCGGAAATATCATCTGCCTCATCAAGGGGAATTTGAAAATGTTCAATGGGGACTGTTCGGGTAACAAAATATGCCTTATCAGTATCGGCAGGAGGAAGCTCGGTAAGTTTGGCGAATTTACTGCGAAAAAGTGTGCCACTGATATCACTGTCTATTTTCAGCCAGTAGCCATGATTAAGAAGTTCCAGATCCCCCTCCGATTGCAGAAAGAGTGTGCCATTCTCATCGTAGTGCAATTTTGAAAAAAGAAGTTCTGCAATGTCTGCCAGCTCGTAATCGAGCATTTCATAAATTTCTTCTCGTATTTCGCGATAAAAGTGGCTTGAGAAAAACATCACACAAATAAACGACGCCAGCGATATAAGCGCTGTAAACTTAGTCCTGACCTTCATGTACGCTACCCTTCCAGTCGATAACCGAAACCGCGCACTGTGACAATGAGCTGCGGCATATTGTCTGCTGTAAGCTTCTTTCTGAGATTTTTTATGTGTACATCAATGAAGTTGGACATGCTGAAAGAGTCGAAATCGTCGCCCCAGACATGTTCTGCAAGTGTAAAACGTGAGACGGCTCTGTTTTTGTTGTGGAGCAGGAATTCGAGTATGGCAAATTCCTTGGAAGTGAGACTGACCGGACTACCGTTTATCTGCACTTCCCGGCTGACTGTATTCAACTGCAC
Source organism: Desulfosediminicola sp. (assembly GCF_048381775.1). Taxonomy (NCBI): domain Bacteria; kingdom Pseudomonadati; phylum Thermodesulfobacteriota; class Desulfobulbia; order Desulfobulbales; family Desulfocapsaceae; genus Desulfosediminicola; species Desulfosediminicola sp. The sequence goes on from NZ_JBLXGE010000008.1 coordinate 3,738, forward strand.
ATGGCCGGCCTCGATGGTTGAGCTCGAGGCACTGCCGCGCCTGAGCAACGCCCTGACCCGTGCAAGCAGTTCAGCGAGTGAAAAGGGTTTGGCCAGATAATCATCGGCGCCAAGATTCAGGCCGTGAACTTTATCATCGATGTCACCCTTGGCTGTCAGCATCAGGATGGGGGTGGCAATGCCGGCAGCCCGAACCTCCCTGAGGATTTGCAGACCATCGATATGTGGCAGCATGATATCAAGGAGGATCAGGTCATAGTTGTCATCCCAAACCTTATCCAGTCCTTTAGCCCCGTCTGAAGCGGTCGTCACCTTGTAATGTTCTTTGTTCAGGACGCTGGCCAGCCGTTCGAGGAGATCCGGTTCGTCGTCTATAATCAGGATGTTCATAACAGGTTGTTTCCTATCTCATTTACCATGGTCAGATCTTTCTGAATGGCCAATGAGTTTGTTTCCACACGGGTGAGTTGCGAATGGCTTTCTGTTGAATCCCAGTTGTACCCGGATAGCAGGCGATAATAATAATGCCCCGCGGGTTTACCCTGTTTTTCCACGACCAGTTCCTGGATAGCGCCTACTTTTTCACATTTGTTGGTGAACCTGTTTTCCGCCAGCATATCCTTTTTATGGGCAACTGCCAGGATGTCCTTGTTGTCGGCCATGGTCGGCGGATGCCAATAGTTATACATCAATGCGCCACTGCCAAATATCTGGCGTCCTGTTGTTTCAGCGACAGATTCAGCGACATCGGCCTCCGGAAGGGGCTTGCTTCGATAGAAGGCCAGCCCGCTGGCAATCTGGTAGTGATCCATGCCGACCACCAACGGTTTGTGTCCTTGTTGTTCAGATACTTTCAGTACCTGTTCATCGACCTGCCGGGCAAGGTCATCCCAGCCAAAGAGAAAGGCCACATTGCGGAAGGGAACACCAGGAATGCCGATTGCGCTGTAATGGAGCAGTCCACCATAGCACAGCACCATTATGATAAGAGTTTTTGGCCACATTCCAGCAACAGCTCTGTTGAACTTGGTGTTGCGACTGAACATGGCCGAGGCCATAAAAGGGATTACCGACAGCCACAGGGGGCCGGTCCAGTTCACTTTTACTTCCTTGGTAATGCTTACCAGAATGAAGATTGATAATGGAACCAGAAGCATTGTCAATCCAAAAAGACGTTGTCTGTTGAATTTGTTGTTAAGGTGGATGCTCGTTTGACCTTTGGAAAACCAATCACCCCAGGCGGAGAGCACCGCCAGAAATCCTGTGGGGGTGAGCAGTAACAAAATACTCGCCAGCAGTTCATGAGTGGAAAATTCTGACGATGCCTGAAGACGTTCCTGGCTTTGGAAAAGAAAAGAAGCCCATTCGTGCTGGGAATTCCACCAGATGACCGGTGAAAAAATGCTGAGGGCGAGAAGGGCGGCGAGGTATGGTTGAGGGCGGAGAAAATACCTTCTGGCCGAGGAGTCAGCCAGCATGAAGAGAATGATGGCCGGAGCAAGAAGGGCGATGGTGTATTTGGAGGCCAGGCCGAGGCCAAGAAAGATTCCAGCGCCATACCAGGCTTTTTCGCGGTTCTGGACAAGGGCGAGATAGAGATAATACAAGGCGCCGGCCCAGCAGGCGATCAAGGGTGCGTCCGGAGTGCTGAGCAGGCCGGTGCAAAAGAAAATCGGCAACACGGCGACCAGCAGCACAGCTCTGAACGCAGTCTCTTCTTCAAACATTCTGGTGCTGAGCCGAAAGGTGAAAAAGGCGGTGACGAACCAGCACAGGAAGGTGAGGAACCTCACTCCCAGTTCGCTGTTGCCGAACAGCAATGTCCCTCCCCGGATCAACAGGGCGACCATTGGTGGATGATCGAGGTAGCCCGGTGCCATATGTTGCGCATAATTCCAGTAGTAGGCCTCTTCCTGCAGGAGTTCGATGTCACCGAGATATACCAGACGAATTATCACAGTGTAGAGGATCAGGCTGCCGCCAAACCAGCGCCAGTAGGCAGGGCGGTTCCGGAGTGGTTGCAAGCTGGTTCTGCTCAGGATAACCGCTGCTGTGAGGCAGCATAGTGTGCAGAGATATTGTGTTACCATGGCCGTGGTCTCAGCCTGGAACAGCGGTAGGGCCAGGACTCCGTCGCGAAGAAACAATCCCAGCAACAGTACCGACAAAAAGGTCAGGTAGTTGGGACCGTTGGTGTTTTGGGCTTTGTAAACTCCGGAATCGGCCGTAAAGGGAAGAATGAAATAGCAGCAATGGGCGGTGATGAACAGGCTGATAAAGCTGGCGGTCGTCTGCTGATACCCGTGTCGGGACATAAAACCGGACAGAAAGAGATCACAGAGTCCCAAAGAGAGCACCAGGAGCAGGAGCGGCAAAGTTTTCCGGGGCTCTATTCTGCCTGCAGTAAGGCGTGACAGTTGCGACAGGTATTGACCGAGTATTGAATAGTTCATCTTGGAGCTGCCACTGAAGCGGTCTTGAAATACTATGGGAACTTCCTGAACCCTGGGAGGCTGTTTGCTGCCGGCTAGTATTTCCAGGCCGATCTTGAACCCGGAAAGATCATTGGTAACCGCGGTGATATACCTTTTGTGAACTGCGAAAAAACCGGCTAACGGGTCCCTGACCCCTGTTAAAATCCTGGCCGGTAGGGATGCCAGTTGTGAGGCGGCTTGCCGGTACTGCGGCCATCCTGGCGTTGCGCCACCGGCGGTATAGCGGCTGCCGATACACATCTCACACTCATCAGCCATGATGGGTGCGATCAGCTCCGGGATAACTTCCGGGGGGTGACTGAGGTCTGCGTCCATCACCACGATCAGGTCGTTGCTGGCGGCTTCGGCGCCTCGTACCACTGCCCCGGTCAGGCCTCGCTCCGTATCACGGCAGATGAGACGAACATCAAGAATTCCTCTGTACCCCTCAATTATTTGCCGGGTATGGTCTTTGGAGCCGTCATCGACGAAAAGTATTTCCGGTGTCATGCCCTGTTGTTGCATCAGCTTTTCAAGGCGATGCAACAGCGGCTCAATATTTCCGGCTTCGTTCAGTGTTGGGATAATAATGGAAAAAGTGTGCATACAATCTTCACTCTTTAAATTTGATTTTGGTATTTACCACTAAGTGGGCAACTGGTTTCCGGCTTAGGGTAGTTGATGTAAATGAAGGGAAGATGAAGAGAACGTGCAGGGGGGGAGAACAAAAAATGAGGATATTCCTTGAATGTCCAGGGAGAGGGGGTGAATCAGAACAAGGGCGAACCGGGGTATGAAAAGAGGTCAGTGATTACATAGGCAGCTTTCACCTTACAACAGGCTTCCTTTAAACAGCCTTTTAAAGCTTTAAAACCTCCAACGTCCCATCTCCTACGTCCAACGAGTTTGTCGAACGTGAAGTTCGTCCAACGCGCAGTTCGTCCGACCTATCCCCTGTCAAATTCGGACTAATAGTATGCTCTCGGTATAAAAAAATCCAGCCACGCAGATTTTACTTTACCTCATTCTGGTTTTGCATGTATGGAGATGCAAGAGCAGCAGTGAAAATGGAATGAATCGCGAAGATTTCGGAGTTTAGAGAATACGCACATATGTTTCAATGTTCCCCGGATTGGATGGGAGGAGGCTGTAACGATGTCACATGATATTGAGCACAAATTGAAACTCAGGCATCTGCAATTGGATGACTATGAGGCAGTTCGGGATATAAGCGGGCGTGTATACAAGGGTGTTTCACCGCCATGGTCGCTAAAAACATTTACCAGGTTGATCGAAACGTTCCCGGAGGGGCAGGTGTGTATCGAAGATCATGGTACGCCTGTGGCCGTAGCTTTTTCCCTGATCATCGACTTCAGTGTTTTCGGCGACAATCATTCCTACGAACAGATTACAGCCGATGGAACCTATACCACCCATGATGTGGAAGGAGACTACCTGTACGGTATTGAAGTTATCGTTGACCCAGAGTTTCAGGGGTTGCGACTCGGTCGTCGGCTCTATGATGCCCGCAAGGAGCTGGCGGAGAACCTGAACCTCAAGGGAATCCTCATCGGTGGCCGCATCCCGGGCTATCATAAATACTCCGAGCAGATGACACCCCAGCAGTACATTATCAAGGTCAAAAATCAGGAGATCTACGATCCTGTACTTACCTTCCAGCTGTCCAACGGCTTTCATGTCAGAAACCTGCTTGACGATTATTGGCCGGAAGATCATCACTCAAAGGGTAATGCGGTGTTGCTCGAATGGATCAATATCTACTACCAAAAGAAGACCAAACTGATAGGCAGGACCCAATCCATTGCCCGAATCGGCGTGGTGCAGTGGCAGATGCGGCGCTTCGATTCCTTCGACGACTTCATGCAGCAGGTTGAGTTTTTTGTTGATACGGTCAGCGACTATAAGTCGGACATCGTCCTCTTTCCAGAACTCTTTAACGCCCCGCTCATTCATACCTATGAAGGTAACAATTCCATGGAGGCCATGCGGATGCTGGCCGGATACACGGAGGACTTCCGGCAGGCCATGACCGAGATGGCGCTGAGCTACAATATTAATATCATCACCGGCAGCGTGCCGCAGATTCGTGACGACGGCAAGCTCTACAACGTCAGTTATCTCTGCCGACGCGATGGTACCTGGGATTACCAGTCGAAACTGCATATCACCCCGGATGAAGACCGCAGCTGGGGATTCACCGGCGGGCATGATCTCAAAGTATTTGATACCGATGTCGGCAAGATAGGTATATTAATTTGCTACGATGTGGAATTTCCTGAACTGGCGCGGCTGCAGGCAGCCAATGGCATGAAAATGCTGTTTGTGCCTTTCTGGACCGATACCAAGACCGGTTATCTCCGAGTGCGGTGCTGTGCCCAGGCCCGGGCTATTGAAAATGAATGTTTTGTTGCCATCTCCGGCAGTGTCGGCAACATCCCGAAAGTTGAGACCATGGGCATACAATATTCACAGTCGGCCATCTTCACGCCGTCGGATTTCTCCTTTCCCCACGATGCCATTGCCTCGGAAGCCACCCCGGGTATCGAGACCACCCTCATTACCGATCTCGATCTGGATCTTATTAAAGAACTGCGATTCAAGGGCAGTGTCCGCAATGCCTTGAGCAGGCGAACAGACCTGTATCAGTTGCGCTGGATAGGAGACGAATGACATCAGCCTGTGGCAGGTTACATACAGGGTGACCTGCCAGAGTATTCAAGGGCTCTCAGGACCGGCCTGAAAGCTTGGAATAATGCCGTGATGGTAAGGGCGGGCATGAGTGGTTAGGCCCATGAGGTTCCTTGATTGAAGCTCAAGGTATACTGATGCCAAAGAGACTGTGCAGCCTGTTAAAAAGGTTGAGAGCATAAAAGTCATACGCCTCAATCCTTACACCTGCCCCTTCACGTTTTCAATGCAGTGCTTTCCCCGTGCTGCTCATCGCCAGATTACCGTCACGTACGCCGCGCAGGGAGATCAGTCTGTCGGCCAGATCCTGTACCTCTTTGGCCTTGCCCTTGACGATAATAACTTCCAGGCAGTTGTGGTGATCCATGTGCACGTGGGTGGTGGAGACGATATGATGGTGGTAGTCGTGTTGGACCTCTGTCACCTTTTCCTGCAGTTTATGCTGGTGGTGGTCGTAGACCAGACTGATGACGCCCATTATCTGTCTGTCTTCCTCCCACTCGGTTTTCACGAAGGCTTTGCGAATGAGATCCCTGATCGCCTCCGAGCGGTTGCTGTAACTCCGTGCCTTGATATGCTCATCAAAGATTTCGAGAAGATTGTCTTCAAGGGAGATTGAAAAACGTTTCAGCATTGAGGCGACCCCTCCTTAGGGCAACGAATTAACAGTTGGACCTTCTTTCTTGTGAGAACTTCAGGCCAGGGATTTTCTCAGGGGCAGACCACCTGGAGAGTATGGCTCTGAACAATTACTACAACTCGACACTGTAGCATATCTTGTTGCAGAGTCCTAGCGTGATCGGTTGAGATTTCTTCTGATTTTCAGCCGCGACGTTTATGGTTGGAGACGTTTTTCAGGCTATGCCTCAAAAAGAATATCAGCAGGACAAAGAGCGCGAGAGTGTACCACGGTGTCCAGCCCACGGCGGAGATAAAGCTCTGGGCCTCAACCATCTCCTCAGACCATTCCGGGTGATGAGCGCCGGTGCGCGCCCGTGTCTGCTGCATCAACACGGCAAAGAAAACACCAATCAGGCCATAACCCAGATTAAACACCAACCCCTTGAAGCTGAGTACCGTGGCTCTTTGGTCAGAGCTGGTGACGCGGTTCAGGTAGTGGCTGGTAAAGAAACTGACCATCATCAGTCCGATCGAGACAAAAGCCACCGGCAATACACCGAAATAAGGCACGAAAAGCGACAACAGAAAGAGCCCGACGATGGAGAAGCCAAAAAGGAAGAATACGTTTTGCGTGGGGGTGAAACGTTCGACCATTTTCTCGCAGATTTTCGGGACTACCAGGCCAAGTAAAGACATGGTCGCCAGGATCAGACCGAAGCTTGCCTCGGGCAACTGGATGAGCCGGAAGTATTGACTGGTCATGGTTATCAGCAGTCTCAGCACATGATCGTAGAACATACCGCAGAGAATAACCGCGGTAGCGAACGGAGTCTTTAATATCCAGACGCATGCCTTTCCCGTAATCTTCAAGGCTTCGGTCATGTTTTTTGAGAAACTGCCATGGCTGTTATGTTTCTGGTAGTTTTCGGCTGGGTCGTGGAACATCAGGGAAACAGCAGTCGCCATAAAAGCCAGCACCAGGGTCAGAAAGACCGGGTAGCGCATGGAATCCTGCTGGGTGACGGTGGCGGTGGAACCGACCAAGCTGAGCAATCTGTTGATTACAGCCGGGTCATAAACCAGGGCGCCCGTGGTGGCAGTAAGCAGCCCGACCAGCGCTTTTAAGCGCATCTGAAGACTCAGCACTTTGGGCCAGCAATCGCGCATATTGTTGTTGGCGAGAGTGTCATAGGCCAGGGCCTCATCGGCACCGCTGGCCATGGCTTCGGCTAAGCCGCTGATTACGCGATTGAACATGAAGGCGTAAAAAACCAAAGTGATATTGTGCAGCGGCACGAAAGCGATCACACCAAGTTCGAAGATCATCAGGAACGAGGTCGTCACAATGAGCTTTTTCCTGCCGAGAATATCAGCCAGTGCGCCGGAAGGGACTTCTGCGGCGACGATGGTTATGGCCCAGACCGTGTTTAACAGAGCGAATTGCTCAATTGTCAGACCGTAGTCAAGAAAAAGAATTGTGAAAACAGGGTAATAGAACCGTGCATTGAAAAGAATCCGAAAAGCCAGGAACAGCTTGATATTTTTGAGCGCAAAAGGAGAACCTGTTGTACAGCCATTGGCCATGATCGATCCGTGCAAACTGTGATTTGTTGATATTATTGCGACTTCGGTCCAGCAATTACAATAATCTTTCAGCCGGGAGATTTCATGAAAAAATCAGCAATGTTAGAGGAGAAGGGAGGATGTTGTTGGAATGATGGTTGTAACTGACGAAATTTTTAATTGAAAAGGTGGGTAGTGTGAGGTGAGTGGAGGGAGATGAGAGTTGGGAGGTGGGAGGTGGGAAGGCTGGTCTTTGTAGATAGCCAGATCGACGCCGGCTTTCACCTCCCGCCTCACTGTTGAGGTAGAAACGTACCATATTGAAAGATGATACAGAATTCTGAACACTACCCTCGTTCCTCTTGCCTGTCTCCTGGTCTAGCCGAAACATATAGGACGGGATGATCGATAATATCCTGTTATCGTTGATCTTTGTTGTTGTTCGCAGCGCAGGGCAGCCAGTTATCTTTTAAGTCTGTTAATAACTTCCTTATGTTCTTTTGAGACCCGAAAACTCTCGCGGGATTTTTGTATAGCCTTGTTGTGGGTTGTATTATCAAGGCGGTTGTCTTTAAAGAATCGTATCGTATCTTCCGGGAATTTTGCCATGCATACCGAAATAAGCCACGCATTGGCCATATGTACATAATATCCCTGATGAGTCACGGCCTGGGAGAGGGTGAAGATTGTTTCGAGATTCTCCTTTTGCATATAATGGGCTAGAAGAATCACAAGTGCCGCGCGAACAAAAAACTCTTTCTCTGATTGCAGCCAGAGCCTGACAATATCAAGAACCACCTCTTTTTCATGAGCGATATTTTTATAGTCGCAGATGGTTGAGTCGACCTGTGCCCAGTTGTCAACTTTATCGAGGAATCTCTCAGTTAAGGGCAAAAGCTCTGAGAACGTTTTATCGAGATAGGAGAGTGTCATGCCTTCGAGCAATATCAGTTCATAGACATTATTCTTATCAGATTCGATAAACGTCAGTGCCTCTCCTTTGGCGATCTTTTTGGCAAGTTTTCGTAACGCGGGAACACGTACCCCGATGGTTGTTTGTCGGGTGGGAATAATTTTGGTATTGAACTTCTTGTATTGAGTGTCGGAGAGTTTCTCCAATTCTTGCATTACGTTCATCTGATTTCCTCTATACTGCCCGGTTGCGACAATTCGAGCCATGAGGTTTCCCTCCTGGCTGTTTCCATACGTGTACTGTCAGGCTGCGCGGCTTCGATAGCTGGCGGCCCACGCCAGTATTTGCCAAGCAACGGCACAATTGATATTAAATCGGTTTCCGACACATCGTCATCGTATGGTCAGTAGGTGGAGATACGGTACTATAATGATCGATTCGAACAGATTGACGAGATATATCTATCAGGTAACTGTATCGCTGCCAGCCAATTATCCGTCGGAGATTCGTTTACCGGGCAACGCTACAATGGAGTAAATGGAAGGTGTACTCCCAGATATTATGACGTGCGGAAATTGGCAAAATCTTCATGCTCTATAGAAATCCGGTAGGGGAACTATTCAATTTTTCAGGTGTATCACCCACCATAATTGTCTGGTCCATTCTTATTCCTTTTGTCTCTGTACCTTGTCCGGATTTTTAACCGGGACAGCCTCTAAGGTCGCTTGGTAAAGGCTCGGTGTATATCGTGCGCTGCGCACTATTTATAGGCTGTTTCCATTTTCTTCTCCAGCCTGCCCACCAAAAGAGATAAGCTCAGGCATACCAGCAGATACATGGCTGTGATAGTCAGCCACACCTCGATGGTAGCCTGGGTGGAGGCCATTACCTGCATGCCCTGAAAGGTGAGTTCCTGTATCGAGATGATGGAGACGATGGACGAGTACTTGATGGTGTTGATAAATTCATTTGCCAGTGGTGGCAGCATAATGCGGGTTGCCTGGGGCATGATGATATGGCGCATCTGCTGATATTTTGAGAGTCCCTGTGAGCTGGATGCCTCCCATTGGCCGGTATCGATGGATTGGATTCCTGCCCGCACGATTTCGGTGATATAGGCTCCCTGGAAGAGCCCGATGGTAAGTACTCCGGAGAGAAACGGGGTGATCAGTTGTGGAGTAGCAGTAAAAAAGGCGAGTTTATCCTGTAGCTCCGGGCCTGCGGCACGGTAAAAATCCTCGATGCCGAAGAGTGGTAAAAGCTGATCGCTGACGAAATAATAGAAGATAAAGACCAGGACCAGAGGCGGGGTATTCCTTATCAGCTCAACATAGCTTGTACCGATAAGGCGAAACACCAACCTTTTCGCAATACGCATCAGCCCCATGGCCACACCCATCACGGTTGCCAGCAGCATTCCCCAGATGCTGAGCCTGATGGTGGTAAAAAGCCCTTCCAGCAGGACATTGGCTCCCCAGCGGCCTGTCTCCTGATCTAGTCGGAACATATAGGTCGGGATGATCGACCAGTTCCAGTTATAGTTGAGCCCGTAAAACAACCGGTAGCCGAGAAAGCCGGCGAAACCAACAACCATGAGTATGGCTATCCAGTCGAGCAGGGTAAGTTTTCGTGTTTCGTGCTGCATGGGGAATGTCTTTCCAGCTGAACCGTTGGTGGTGTCGGTTGTTGATTGGTATTGGTGGCTTATGTTGCTTGTGAAAATGATCTGCGGAATTGGGCAGAAGGTGCGAATTTCTTTTCAGTTCAGGCAGCGTCAGGTTCGAAGTTTTGACTGTAAACTAGAGTTTGCCATGTGAGCAGTCAAAACACTGAAGAAGATGGCGCTGCATGGACTGTACCCCAAGACCATTTCTTTCAGGGCACTTTCGGTGAACATTATGGAGATCCGCTGCATGTACATTGAGGCCTTATGCGTTCTTAACCCTATATCAAATAGTGATCGCCATAATGTTCATAAGAAATTGGCAACTATTCTACCTGGCTTAACCAATCTTTGGTCCCAAACCAATACTGATGCTTCTCCTCAAGCCAACCTTCCATTTTCACACCGGTGATCCAGCTATTGAAATAGTTGAGGGTGTCCGGGTCGCCTTTTTGCATGGCAAAACCGATGGGCTCTTTGGTGAAGTTTTCGGCAAGAGGCAGAAACAGGCTGTCCGCATAGTCAACCGCTTCATAGGCTGGTTTAGGTGCAGAGCCAACAACCGCATGAACTTTACCGTTTCTCAGCTCCTGGTATGCCTGGGGCTCGTTATCAAACATTCTGAGCTGGGCGTTTGGCAGGTATTTCTTGGCGGCAGCGGCAGCGGTGGTGCCAAGTTTTACAGCAATCTGTACATCCTTTCTGTTGAACTGCTCAAGTGAGTTGAAACCTGCTGCCAGCTCCTTGTGGGCAACAATGGACATGCCGGAATAATCGTATGGTATGGAGAAGTTCACCTTCAGGGCACGTTTCGGGGTGATGCCCATGCCGCCGATGATAACATCAAACTTGCCGGTCAAAAGCGCAGGGATGATTCCGGACCAGGCGGTGGGAACGAACTCCACTTTCACGCCCATATCCTCAGCTAAACGCTTAGCTACATCGATTTCAAAACCGATCAACTCGCCATTTTTATCTTTCATTGCCCAGGGCTGAAAGATGTCCATGCCAACACGCAGAGTGCCGCGTTTCATGACCTGCTCAATGGTGCTGTCTTGAGCTAACTGCTGCTGGATGGACGCAGCAAAAGCTGTTCCACTTACGGACAGCAGCAATGCCAGGCTGAGTACCAGAGCGGATAATGTGGTTCTCTTCATCTGATTTCCTCCAGAATAAGGTTCTAGGATGTATTGGTTTAACATCAGTTTTTTTATGAAATAGCTCGTACACATCAAATCATGAGAGCTTCATTCGCAGCTCCATGACAGTGACCACCACTGAAAGAATCACGGTGATTACCAGATACATGGCGGCAACGGTGAACCAGATCTCAAAAGTCAGGTATGTTTCGGCGATAAGGGCCTGGGCCTGCATGGTCAGGTCGTAAATGGCAATGGTACTGACCAGGGCGGAATCTTTAATAAGCGAAATAGTCTGACTGGTGAGTGGCGGCAGCATGGTTCGCACAGCCTGGGGCAAAATGATATGACGATAGGTCTGGAAATTATTGTGACCAAGGCTGTAGGCTGCCTCATACTGGCCTTTTGAGACCGAAAGAATGCCTGAACGGAAAATCTCAGAGGCATACGCTCCCTCAAAAAGGCTCAAGGCAAGGATTGCCGCGGGAACTCTTTCAAGCCCAAGGACAGGGCCAAGTACGAAATATATAAAAAATATCTGGATCAGCAGCGGGGTATTGCGACTGGTTTCCAGGTATATTCGGGCAAGTGTGCTGGCAACAGGAGAGGAGGAAAGTCGAAAGATGGCCGTTACCAGACCTATGACAAGAGAGAAAATCAGACTAATAGCAGAAATTTTCAGGGTAATTTGCAACCCTTGGAGCAGTGGCCCTGCGGAGAAACCATTTTCGTCCCATGTGTAGATGAACTTGGGGATCTGGTACCACTGCCAGTTATAGCTGATATTGTCTATGCTTATGGCGGCAAGCCAATACAGTCCCCACACCAGCAGCAGAAACTGCATCACGTCAATGAGCGGTGAGCGCAATATGCTCCGCATCTGCTTAAAATAGAGCGACGATTTAGAAAGATTCTGCATGAACATTCAATGAATTCAGGAGCGGGAAGACTATGTAGGAATGAATTTTTTTCTCAATTATCAGAATCCTACATGAAATAGATACGAATTACCATCGTCAATTTCGCCAGCCATGTCTGGGGATTGGACTATTCCCCAGACCTTCGGTAGCTGTTTGCACGCTAATGAGTGGTACAGCATCTGATCACGACTAGCATGGTGACATAGTAGTCACTGAATTTGTTTAATAAAGGGTGTTTTTAGTCTTTATTAAAAACCTCAATGGCATTGGCCGGGCAGACTGTGTAACAATCTCCACACACATCACAGCGGGTCGGGTCGATGAGGTACTGTCCGGCAGATTCCGAAATGGCCTTAAACGAGCACCTCTCAAAACATTCCCCACAGTTGATGCATCCGTCGGAGATGCGTACTCCCCTGAATGGGTATTCCATAGCCCCGAAGGTAAAGCGGGTGCGTTTAAGTTTGTGATCCCGTTTTTCCATGGCAAAGTCAAAATCATAAATCTCACCAGCGGCACGGTAGAGGCAGAAGGTGGTCATTGCCGGATATTTCTCTATATCTTTGACCCCAAGCTCAAACATGCTGTTTGCAGCAGCTTTTTCTTTGAGCTGCTCCAGGCTGATTTCCTTGACACTACCTGAAACACTGATGGTGTAGCCCGGCTGAAAATAGGGCATACCATGTTCATCGTGACTAATAGCTGATACCGGGTAGATACCGCAGATCGCCACTTTACCCGATTCAACCAGCTGGGAGTAAAAGGGTTTGACCGTCATGGTCCTGAAATACAAGCCTTCACTGTCATGGGCGAAGAGATGGGCAATACGGGTACGAGGTTCACCATTTTCGACGGTCGCGAATGTAAGAGATCCGATTTGATCAAAGAGTTGGTAGATTCCCTGAATGTTCATAGTAACAACCTCAAGCTGGAATTATGGATTACTGTATCGTGTTTACTGCTCAGGTTTCATGAGATATTTCTTTATTTCGGCAAAATGCTCATGAGCTATCAGGGCTGGAGAGTAATGGTAAAAGGTCAGTCGGCAAAGGTTGATGCGGGCAGGAAAATGGTAAATATGAGACAGATGTTTATTTTGTGAAATTTTTCCGGAATCGGGCCGGGGATTGCCCTGTGTGTTTTTTGAAGAACTTCACAAAATTTGTCGCTTCATCAAAACCGCATTGGTAGGTGAGTTCCTGTATTGGTTCAGAGGAGGTGGCCAGGTGCCTCTTAATTTCAAGGACCGTATAACTGTCGATAAATTCTTTTGCGGTACTGTTTGTCATGGCCTTGCATATTCTGCCAAGATGTTTTGTCGATTTGCCCAGCATTTCTGCATAGTCGACAACATTCCTGGTGCTGGAAAAGTGTTGCTCCAGAAGGGTTCTGAACAGTTCAAAGGTAGTAAACCACTCCAGGTTTTGGGGTGGGGTTGAAACACGGTGTTGAATGCGCTCGATCTTCAGCAGCAGCTGCTTCAGTTGGAGCCTGAGAATTTCTTCTTTGGCGAAATGGTCCGGGTTGCGGTATTCCCGTACCATCTGGTCAATGAGGCTGGCTATTTCTTCCCGTTCTGTGGCGGCAGGTTCTATAAGTGGGGAGCGGAGATGGTAGTTCATCAGCCGGTTCAGTGACACGACATCATCATGGGTCATATTTTTTTCGAGGAAGGTATCCGTAAAGAGAAGTACCAGGCCGTCCACTTCAGGTTGAACTGTAAAAGCGTGAACCTGATTCTTGGAGACCATGAGCAGTGTACCCGGTTGATACGGGTATGGTTGAAAATCGATGTGGTGTTGGCCATGGCCCTTGGTTATCAGCAGGATCTGGTAAAAATTCACCCTGTGCGGTTTTTCCAATGGGTGCTCCAGCCTGTCTCTGCGGTTGAACAGGCCGGCAAGAGAAAAAATTTCAATCTGCAGTTCCTGTGCTCTTTTTTTGCAAAAATCGATGTGCGGTATATTCAGCTCAATGGACATGGTTCTGTGCCTGTTTTCATACTGGATTTGATTTCATCTCTTCCCGATTATAAAATTTAATCAGGAGTCCAACTGGATTTGCTGGGTCAAATTCATGGATAAATTACGCTGAATTTACCGAATAGGAAAGAGTTCAGGGAGTAACAATGAGAATAGTGATTGTTGGTGGTGGAGCAATTGGAAGACTTTTTGGTTCATATCTGGCGCGGGGGGAGAATGAAGTGACGCTCCTGGATACCGATGAGCAGGTGATCGGCGCTATGCGGGATCAGGGCATAGGTGTGGTGGCGAGTGCCACGGACGATCCTGATGAGGTTACACCCGTGCCGGTAAGTGCTGTAACGGACGGTATGCTTATAAAGGAGTGCGATCTGGTCATGTTGATGGTGAAGTCGTTCGATAGCAGATGTGCCACCAGGTCAGTGGCACATCTTATCGATGCGAACTGCCCTTTGCTCAGCATTCAGACCGGACTCGGCAATATCGAATTGATGGAAAAAGTTGTGCCCAAAGAGCATATTCTGGCTGGTTTCACCTTTAAATCCGGCACTGCTCTCGGGGGGGCCAAAGTGCGTTACGGCAGGGAGGGAAAAACGTATCTGGGTGAATTGAACGGCAAGGTCACCGAACGGGTTCAGAAAATCGCCAATGTTTTTGAACAGTGTGGTATCGAGACCAAAATCTCTCAGCGGATCATTGGCAGATTGTGGTGTAAAGTCATCGTATTTTCGGCGATTAATCCTCTTTCTTCGTTGCTCAAGGTTCCAAACGGCTGCCTTACCAGCAAGATGGAGTCGATCACCCTGATGAAACGCCTTGTTGACGAAGGGAGGGCGGTTGCTGAGGCATACGATATTGATCTTGTGTACGACGATCTTAATGAACTGCTTTTTGAGGCGTGCCAGAAGAGTGCCAACAATCTCTCATCAATGCTCCAGGATATTTTAAATGACCGGCCAACGGAGATTGATGCCCAGAATGGTGCCATATGCCGCTTCGCAGCCAGGCGTGGCATAACGGTGCCTACCCATGAGACCATGGTGGAGCTGGTAAAATTGCTCGAAAAGTGGAGGCCTGGGATGGAGCAATTCTAGCAGAGAGCTATTTTTCTTCATCTCTTCGTTGTAGGGCAAAGAAATAATGCTGAACATATTAATTATATGCCTCCGCTTAATTTTCGACCTACGCCTCGACCTGAGAAAAAATAGCAATTCTTTACTGAATGCCGAAGGACAAGATGAGCTTGAAAATTATTTGTAAAGATCAAGGAGGGGATTAAATGGGAAACTGGAAGAAGTTCTTGCTGGCTGTGGACGGCAGTGAAAATTCCAGGCGAGCCGTAATCTACCTGAGCCACATAGCCCCTCTTGTTGAAGGTGTGGAAATCTGCGTGCTCAATGTCTACCCCCAACCACCACCGGATTATTATACGGAGGGCGGTCGTCTTGATCGATATCTGGAGATGCGTACCAACCGGGCCCGTGAGATGTTTGCGGAGGCCGAGGAGATACTCGTCGCTGCCGGTGTGGATAAATCGTCTTTGGATTTCGAAGTGCACATGGCTGAGGAATGCACCATCAGTGAAGTTGTCCTCAAGATACAGGATGAAGGCGACTATGGCACAGTGGTTGCCGGCAAGCGCGGGGTTTCAAAGGCCGAGGAGTTCCTGTTTGGCTCCATCTCCAATGCCCTGGCAAGGCACAGCAAAAAATTCACCTCCTGGATAGTTGGGTGAAGCCATGGCCGACTGGAGCGGTTTCCCCCACCATATTCTCGAGCGCCTGCAAAATCATGTAGCGGTTCGTTCCCAGCGCAGAAAACCAAGGCTTTTTGCTGATACCAGTGATTTTGTCAATATCGACTATGGCGACGTCATCCATGTCGATGACCGGTATTTTCTGATCGTCGGCTATACCAGGGAAGGGCGTTTCGGAGTGGATGAACAGCCTAAACAGTGGGTACCGAAGGTATATGATCTTGAGAGTGGCGAGCGGCACATTGTCAAGCTGGTATTCCATGAGAGGTATACCATCAGGCTGGGCGGCCTGGAGGTCACCTGCTATCGCAGCCCGGAAAAGGAGGCCCAGGTTATTGAACTGACCAGGCGCAATCCCTCGTTTATGCAGGGCTACGCGGCCCTGGACGAGGTGGGCAACCTGGTGCGAATTCTGGAGATCGTCAATGGCAGGCGGCTGGACAAGGTGGTCTACCAGTTGGGCAGCGATCACCGCGATTACTTTGAAAATCATCTGTCCGGTGTGCTCGAGCGGTTCCTGGTCTCGGTTGAAGGTATCGTCCTGCTGCATAGGCATGGCCTCAAGCACGGGGATATCCGCCGCGACCATATCTTCGTGGACCGTCAGGACGGGCACTTCATCTGGATCGATTTTGACTACGATTTTTACCTGCCCGAACGCCCGTATGCCATGGATCTGTTTGGCCTGGGCAATGTGCTGCTTTTTCTGCTTGGCCAACAGAATTTCAGGCCTTCTGCGGTGTTGGAGAACCCACAATTTGGGCAGAGGGTATTCGATACCCTTGAACAGGGAGACCTGGCCCTGATCGCCCAGGACCGGATCTTCAACCTCAAGAAAATCTATTCCTATATCCCTGAACCACTCAACGATATCCTGCTCTTTTTCGCCACCGGTACGGACGTAATGTATGACACCGTAGAAGAGTTCCGTGATGATCTTGCCCGGGCGGTGGACACGGTCTGGAAATCGGCCTGAACTATTGGAAAAAGGAACTGAAGAAACAAAACGACTATGTTGCTGCCGGTAATGCATTTCCTCGCCTATCCATGCTTCCATACTACCGCCGGGGCCTGGCCAGTTGTTGACCCCGTTGTTCCATTTCGGTATCCTTTTAGATAGCAGTGACGTTGCACGACTAAGAGCCTGTCAGGCTCCTGGCAGGTCGTTTCTCCCTTGCCGAAATCGGTCGGCGCATGCTGTTTGTAACTATCTGCTATGGTTTTAAATATTCGCTTTCCGGGCCGGGTGTATGCTGTCTGACAAATACTGCATTTCCTCAGGGAGGGTAGTGAAATGAAAGGGGTGTCGGCTAACTGGTATTGTATTGTGCTCTCCGCCATATTGATAGGTGGCGTAACATCTGCATACGCCACCACCTCGGCGATGTTCGATAAAGAGAACACCAGGCTCGAGAAAAAGGAATTTTCCCCGTATGTTAATCGAGCCTACCCGACCCAGGTTTTCTTTGGTGATACCCATCTGCATACTTCGCTGTCGATGGATGCCGGCACCTTCGGCAACAGGTTGGGCCTGGACGAGGCCTACCGCTTTGTCCGCGGTGGCGAAGTGGTCGCTTCGGGAGGGTTCAAGGCCAGACTGGCAGAGCCGCTCGATTTTGTGGTCATCGCCGATCACTCCGATGGTATGGGCTTTTTTGATATGTTCGCCAAAGGTGATCCGGCAATGATGAACAAAGAGGAGGGCAAGCGCTGGCATAAGGCGATAAATGAGGGCGGCCAGGCGGCCGTGGATGCGGCCCTTGAGATCATAACCCTGTTCTCCCAGGGCAAGTTCCCCTGGAAAACCAATGATCCCAAAATAATGAAACCGGTCTGGCAAAATGTCATCGATGCTGCGGAACAATACAATGAGCCGGGCCGCTTCACCGCCTTTATCGGTTACGAGTGGACCTCGCTGGTGAAGGGCAACAACCTGCACCGGGTGGTAGTGTACCGGGATGGCTCCGCCCAGGCCAGGCAGACTCTGCCCTTTACCCTCGCCGACAGTGCAGATCCTGAAAAACTCTGGGATGCCATGCAGTCTTACGAAGACCGGACCGGCGGTGACCTGCTCGCCATTCCCCACAACGGCAACCTGTCCAACGGGCTGATGTTTGACGTGGAGACCTTATCCGGCAAGCCCCTTGACCGGAATTACGCTGAACTGAGACAGAAGTGGGAGCCGCTGTACGAGACCACCCAGATCAAGGGGGATGGTGAGGCACATCCGTTTCTCTCACCAGACGACGAATTTGCAGATTATGAGACCTGGGATCTGGGAAATCTCGATATGAGCCAGGCCAAAACCGAGGAAATGCTGGTGGGTGAATACATTCGTTCCGGACTCAAACGCGGTCTTGAGTTTGACCAGCAGCTTGGGGTGAACCCCTATAAGTATGGCCAGATCGGTTCCACCGACTCGCACACCTCCCTGCCGGCAGTGGAGGAAAATAACTTTTTTGGCAAACACTCGGGGGTGGAACCCTCACCGGAACGGGCAATGCATGTGACCTTAGGTGGGGAATACGGGAAGATTATGGGCTACCAGATGGCAGCCTCCGGTTATGCCGGGGTCTGGGCGACCAGCAATACCCGACAGGCTATTTTCGATGCCATGGCGCGGCGGGAGACCTACGCCACCACCGGTCCCAGGCTGGTGGTCCGCTTCTTTGGTGGCTGGGATTTCACCGAGCAGGACGCCCTGTCCCGCATGCCGGCCCATGTCGGCTATCAAAAAGGGGTTCCCATGGGCGGCGATCTCTCCATGACACCGGACGGCAAGTCGCCCACTTTCCTTGTTGCCGCCCTGAAAGATTCGATGAGCGGCAATCTCGATCGGATCCAGATCATCAAGGGCTGGCTCGGCAGTGACGGCAAGGCCCAAGAGCGGGTGTATGATGTTGCCGTTTCCGATGGTCGCGAGATCGGTGAAGATGGCCGCTGCCGGACACCGGTGGGTAATACCGTCAATGTTGCAGAGGCGACCTGGACCAATACCATCGGCGATCCAGAGCTGATAACCGTCTGGACAGATCCTGACTTTGATCCGGCCCAGAGGGCATTTTATTACGCCCGGGTCCTGGAGATCCCCACACCCCGTTGGACAGCGTATGAGGCCAAGAGATTTGAAATAACCATGCCGCCGGAGGCGGAGATGATAACCCAGGAGCGCGCCTATACGTCGCCTATCTGGTACACGCCGTAACGGATATCTGCCACGATATATTTCCCACTACCAGGGGGAACACAAATGAAATCTTCGATGATCTCTCACACCCTGGCCGCTGTCCTGGTCCTTGGTATGATCGGGACAGTCTTTGCCTCTTCCACAGGGATGTCACCCAGCAAAAAAGGCGTGGGCGACGCTCTTTCCACCAAGGAGTATTCTCCCTACGTCGGTCGTGACTTTCCGACCCAGGTGTTCTGGGGTGACACCCATCTTCACACCGCTGTTTCCGTTGATGCGGGCACCATGTGCCGGGTCGGCCAGGAGGAAGCCTTTCGCTTTGCCCGGGGGGAGGAGGTGACCACCACCCATGGGTTGCGGGTCAAGCTCTCCAGGCCGCTGGATTTTCTGGTGGTATCCGACCATGCCGAGATGTACGGGCTGATGCCGCAATTGCTGAAAGGAGACCAGCAGGTGCTCTCCACCGAAAAGGGGCAACGCTGGTACGAGATGCTCCAGAGTGGTGATTATGATAAAACATTTGCCGCGGCCATGGAAATTGTCGCTTCGCTCTCCGAAGACGAGCAGCCGATTAAAAGTGAGCGGGCGGTCAGAAATGCCTGGAACAGCTACACGGCCTTGGCGGACAAATATAATGAACCGGGCAGGTTTACCGCGCTTATCGGTTATGAGTGGACAGCTATCGGTGGCTATAACCTGCACCGAAACGTCATCTTCCGGGGGGATAGCGCCACAGCCAACAGGACCGTCCCCTTCTCCCAGTACGACAGTAAGAACCCGGAGGATCTCTGGGCAGAACTGCAGCGCTTTGAGCAGCAAACCGGCGCCGAGGTCCTGGCCATCCCCCATAACGGCAACCTGAGCAATGGCCGCATGTTCAATGTGGAAACCTTTGACGGTAAGCCACTGACCAGAGAGCTTGCCGAGCTGCGCAGCCGTTACGAACCTCTTGTCGAGGTCACCCAGATCAAGGGTGACGGCGAGGCCCACCCGCTGCTTTCCCCCGATGATGAGTTTGCCGATTTCGACACCTGGGATCGCTCCAACCTGAATGGCACCGAGGCCAAGGAGGAGTCGATGCTGCAGTGGGAATATGCCCGCGAGGCCTTGAAAACAGGGCTCAAGCTGGAAGACTCACTGGGAATCAACCCTTTCAGGTTCGGTATGATCGGCAGCTCTGATGCCCACACCGCGTTCGCGGCGGTGGAGGAGGAGAATTTCTTTGGCAAGCACTCCGGTGTGGAGCCGGAGCCCCAGCGGTGGAAGCATGTGGTCATCGAGGCTCCCGATCCCCAGTTCACCATCTATGGCTGGCAACAGGCGGCCGGAGGCTACGCCGCAATCTGGGCCAGGGAGAATACCCGGGAGGCCCTGTTTGACGCCATGATGAGAAAAGAGACCTATGCCACCACCGGCTCCCGGATGCTGGTCCGTTTTTTCGGGGGCTGGGATTTTGAAGACAGCGATACCCTCTCCAGGCTGCCTGCGGATATCGGCTACAGGAAAGGGGTGCCGATGGGCGCGGACCTGCGCAATGCCCCGTCTGGAGCAGCGGCGCCCAGTTTTCTGGTTGCGGCACTTAAAGATCCGTATAGCGGCAACCTCGACCGTATCCAGATCATCAAGGGCTGGCTGGACAGCGACGGGATGACCAGGGAGAAAGTCTATGACGTTGTCTGGTCGGGTGAGCGCACCCCGGACGAGAAGGGCCAGCTTCCGGCCGTGGGCAATACGGTGGATGTGAAAAACGCTACCTGGACCAACTCCATTGGCGCGCCTGAGCTGATAGGGGTCTGGACCGATCCTGATTTCGATCCGGCTGAGAGAGCCTTCTATTATGCCAGGGTGCTGGAGATACCCACCCCGCGCTGGACAGCCTATGAGGCGAAGCGCTTCGGGGTCGAGATGGACAGCGAAGTGCCCATGACCGTGCAGGAGCGTGCCTACACCTCACCCATCTGGTACGCCCCCTGAGAACTGTGGCCTGTCAATAAAATGAAGCGCGGCTCGTTTCCCGGGCTGTGCTTTTTGGGTGTTTGATGTATACCGATATCTATGAAAAAAATTCTTAACGACCCGTTGTTGCATTTCTTTGCCATCGGCTGCCTGCTGTTTCTCGTCTTTGAATATTTTGGATCAGCAGGCGAAGACGAAGATCTTACTATTCGAGTTTCCAGTGGGGATATCAAAGCGCTGGAGGCGAGTTTCAGCAGGACCTGGCAGCGCCAGCCTTCCAGGGAGGAGTTGGACGGCCTTATTGACGAAAAGGTCCGTGACGAAATTGCCTACCGGGAAGCGGTTGCCCTGGGCCTTGACCGTGACGATGCCTATATCCGGCGCAGGCTGCGCATGAAGATGGAACTTCTGGTCGAAGACATCACCACGGCGGTGCCGCCTACAGATGAGGAGTTGAAAGCCTACCTTGAGGAGAACCGGCAGGCCTTCAGGCAGGAGATGCGGCTGGCGTTCAACCATGTCTACCTCAATCCGGACCAGCACGGAACCACTCTTGATACGGATATCCAGCGACTGCTGGAAGAGCTTGACCGGAAGGGGGAACAGGCGGATCCGAGGATGTATGGTGACGCTATCATGCTCCCCAGAATCTACTCGCTCTCCTCCGCCAATGTAATCGACAGGCAGTATGGGGCCGGTTTTTCTAAAGAGCTTGCCGGCATGGAGACGGGGAGATGGCAGGGGCCGGTTCGTTCGAGTTATGGGCTGCACCTGGTCCTGGTTCGGCAAAAAGAAGAGGCGTACGCCCCTGAACTTAAGGAGGTGCGAGCTGCGGTTGAACGGGAGCTGATGTCTGCCCGGAGGCAGGAGGTCAGGAAGCAGACCTATGACACACTGTTGGATAAGTACAGTATCGTTGTCTCCCGGGACAATGGCGTAAGGGATTAATATGGTCTCTTGGACGAAATATCTCTGGCCGGCAATCCTCTTCTTGTGGCTGGCGCTGCTGCTTCTGCCCAACGTGGTGCTGAGCCATGAGAGCCAGCCCGGTGCCGTGGAGATCAGGCATCTGGCGGGGGACCGCTATGAGGTCGCCTGGCGCGCCCCGATCTATTACAATAAGCCCCACCCGGCCAGGCTGCAGTTGCCAAAGAGCTGGCAGACCATTGGGCAACCTGTCCAGCGGCGCACCCGGGACGCCATCCTCTTTACCAGGATAGTCTCCACCCAGGGCGAGGGGCTTGACGGACAGATCCTGCGTTTTCCCGGTCTTGAGTCGACTATAACTGATGTTTTTATCAAAATAGCGTTGGCCGACGGCAGTGTCATGACCACCACGGCCAGGCCAACACGACCCTGGGCAGAACTCCGCGGTGAGCGCTCCTGGCATATAACGGCCCGGGAGTATCTCTTTCTCGGTTTCCACCACATTCTGCTCGGCCTGGATCACCTGCTGTTTGTGCTTGGCTTGCTCCTGATCGTCAAGAGCAGGGTGATGTTGCTGCAAACCATCACCTCATTTACGATCGCCCATTCAATTACCCTGGCCATTGCCACCCTTGGGTATGCACGGGCGCCGCTGCCGCCGCTCAATGCGGCTATAGCCCTGTCGATCATGTTCCTCGGGCCCGAGATCATGCGCGCCCGGCGCGGTGAGGACAGCCTGACCATAGCCCGGCCCTGGCTGGCCGCCTTTGGCTTTGGCCTGCTTCATGGCTTTGGTTTCGCCTCCGGGCTCTCCACCACCGGCATACCGAAGACCGAATTGCCGTGGGCGCTGCTCTGGTTCAACCTTGGGGTTGAGTTCGGACAACTTGTTTTTGTCTCCCTTATCTTGTTGCTTGCCTGGTCGTTTAGAACCTTGAAGATAGTGTGGCCAAAGTGGGTGGAGGTGGTGCCTGCCTACTCCGTCGGCAGCCTCGGAGCCTACTGGACCATTCAGCGAACCATGATCATGATCGGAGGATTCTAGGATGAAGACTGATAAAAGCGCGTGGCTTGTCCTGGCGGCTTGGCTGCTGCTGATGGCATTTCCCTTTGAAGCCGCAGCGCACATTGCCGGAGGGCAGGCCACCGGCTTCTGGACCGGACTTGAACACCCCTGGTCCGGTCTGGACCATATCGTGGCCATGGTGGCGGTGGGCTTATGGGGAGCTCAGCTCGGTATGCCTGCTCTGTGGGTTTTGCCGGTTGTTTTTCCGATGCTGATGTCGGTGGGGGCCATGCTGGGATTGCTTGGCATCCCGGTTCCCGGAGTTGAGGTGGGGATAGCTGTCTCGGCGGTGGCTCTTGGCATCATGGTTCTGGGGGAGGTGCGCCCCGGGATGGTGGTGGCCATGCTGGTTGTTGGATTTTTTGCGATCTTTCATGGGCATGCCCACGGCACTGAGCTGCCGGCCGGGCAGAGCGGACTGCTTTATTCCATGGGCTTTATTCTCGGCACCGGCTGTCTGCATGGAGTAGGTATCCTCATCGGTCTGGTTCACTACTATCCCCTGGGGAAGGGCCTTTTGCGGCTAACCGGTGGCTGTATCGCGGTTATGGGCCTGTTCTTTCTCTGGCATGCGGTAACCTGAGCCGAAAGCGAATGGATTCTGGGAAAACGTCATTGTTTGTTTCTGTGCTGACAGCAGTCTTGTTCATGTTGTGGCCGGGGACTGCAACTGCCCATCTGGTCACCACCGGCATGGGCCCTGTCTATGACGGCATAGGCCATCTCCTGCTGACGCCGGAGGATATCATCCCGGTTGTGGCGCTGGCTCTATTTGGTGGGATGCGAGGTGCGGAGAGCTGTCGGAAGCTGCTGATGATTGTGCCCCTGTGCTGGCTGTTGGGAGGTATTACTGGCTTCGGTGGCACAAACATCCCGGATTTCCCGGTGCAGGCTGGTTCTTTGCTGCTCATCGGTTTACTGGTGGCTGGAGATGTTCGGCTACCAGTGCCGGTAACGGTCGGTATTGCCGGGCTGTTCGGCTTGCTGCACGGTTTCATGAATGGGGTGACCCTCAACAATGAGCTTGAACCATTGGGTCTTTTGGGAATAACGATAGCCCTGATTGTGATAATCACCATAGTATCCGCCTTGGTCGTTTCCATAGCCGGGGGCTGGAAGCGGGTCGCCGTCAGGGTGGGAGGAAGCTGGGTTGCGGCCAGCGGCCTGCTGATGTTTGGCTGGTACCTGAAGGGGGTCTGATGCCGGTTCAGCATTTAAGAGCGGCTATCTGCCGTATTCTGATGTTTGGTTTTGACAATTAATCCTTGTGGGTTACTCCCAGAAAGGTGTGCCAGACACCATTTCCTTTCCAGTGTTTGAGTACTGAAACCGGCAACGTCTTCAGATGGGCGGAGATCTTTTCCGCTTCGCTGCTGAGTAGGCCGGAGAGCACAAACCACTTCTGCTGCAAAAATCCTTCACTGGCCACAATATCCTTCATCACCGCGTAATGAATATTGGCAACCATTAGGTCGGTGGGCCGTGCAATAAGCTGTTCGGCGCGGCCGCTGACCACCTGGATGTTTGGTTCCAACTGGTTGAGCACTACATTGGCCTGGGCGGTCTGGGCGGCGAGATGATTGAAATCCACGGCCAGACATTTTTCGCAGCCCAGCTTGGCGGCGGCGATTGCCAGAATTCCGGTGCCTGTGCCGAGATCGAGCATGGTCTTCACCTTGCCGCCCATAGAGGCGATCTCGATCGCCTCCAGACAGTCGCGGGTGGTGGGGTGTGCGCCATTGCCGAAGACCACGCCGGGGTTAAGCGAGATCGCTATCTGACCTGGTTCAACCTGCTGCTCGCTCCATGAGGGCTGCAGCACAAATCTGCCGATCTGGACCGGATCGATTGAGCCGCCCTGCCAGTCGGCGTAGCTCATCTCATATTGATCAACGAGTTGAAGTGTATTGTGATCTTCGACCACTTGGCCGACGGTTTCATCGGCTGCTTCCAGAAAAAAGAGAAATGAAAACTCATCTTCTTCCCAATTACCTAAAAAGGCGGGATGGGAGATGACGTAATCGAGGCTGATAATCCCTTCCAGGTAGTAGATATGCAGTATCGAGTCGGGGCGAAGTAGTGCTGTTGCGCAATTCATCTGCTTTTTCCTGACACAAATTATTGGTTGAAAATCTTCTGAAAAATTAACAGTTACATCGTAAACAGCTGACTATACAGCGTTCACAGGCTGGCTGGAAGGATAAATTGAGCCAGGGTCCCCCGGTAGCCGTCATCGCGCGTAGTGATTGCCGTCATTACAGCGCAAGAGGAAAGAGATTGTCCGCCTTGGCCGAATGCGCTAGTCTTATGGACTGTGAGCTGATGTAACATCGGGGCTCTGGCGTAGCCGAGCTGTCTGTGAAAGAAATGAGAGACTCTGTGCATGTCCGGCAGAGGATCGGTGACAGGTGGATGATTGCTGATGGATATTATTAAATTTGCTATTCCTGAGATTATTTTCGGCAGGGGAAGCCTCAATTACGCGGGTCAGTGTGCTTTGCGACTCGGCGGGAAAAAAGTCTTTCTGGTCAGCGACTCGGGTATCGAGGAGGCGGGCTGGCTTGACCGGTTGATGCACATTCTGAAAAAGGATGGGATCGAGTGGGTCTATTATCCCGGCGTAACCTCCAATCCCCGTGATTATCAGGTGGAGCAGGGCGCCGAGCTCTACATGAAGAACGGCGCAGACGTCATTATCGCCATCGGTGGCGGCAGCCCGATGGACACAGCGAAGGGCATCGCTATCCTGGCCAACAATGGCGGACGGATACGCGACTACGAAGGGGCCAACAAGGTGGAACGCCCGTTGCCGCCCATGGTCCTGGTTACCACCACCGCCGGCAGTGGCTCCGATATTTCCCAGTTTGCCATAATCACCGATATGGAACGGGCGGTGAAAATGTCTATCATCACCAGGACACTGGTGCCCAATATTGCCATTGTCGACCCGTTGATTCTCAGAACCAAGAGCGAGACACTTATCATCAGGAGCGCATCGGATGCGCTGGCCCATGCTGTTGAAGCGTACCTGTCGGTGATCGCCTCGCCATTTACCTCAATGCACTCGTTGAAAGCGATTGAGTTGATCCATAAAAATCTGAAGCTGGCAGTGGAGACACGTTCGCTTGAGGCGCTTGAGCAGTTGAGTATCGCCTCGGTCTCTGCCTCCATCGCGTTTTCCAATGCCGGTCTTGGGGCAGAGCATGCCCTGGCGCACTCCCTGGGCGGCCAGTTTGATATTCCCCACGGCGTGGTTCATCCCATCCTGTTGACCTCAGTGATGCGATTTAATCTTGATGCCTGTGAGCAGAAGATGGCGGATATCGGCAGGGTGATACTCGGCGGTCAGCGAGGCTCTGATAACCGTACGGCGCTTGAAGGCATTGACAAGCTCACCGAGTTTTTCTCTTCTTTCGACGTTTCTTTAAAGCTGCGGGATGAAGTCGGCGAGGAGGGCAAAGAGATGCTTGAGCCAATAGCCAAAATGGCCATCAACGATGCCTGCAACCTCACCAATCCGCGACCGGCCACCAGTGAAGAGTTGCTGGCTATCTGTGAGGAGGTGTGGTAATGCCGGGGAAAACGACCCTAGAGGACCTGATAGGGATAGAGCACTGCAAGCTGGGATTTTACCAGGAGTTGCAACAGAACGTCGCCCAGCTGAGCAGATCGAATATGAAGCTTGACGAGAAGCGCAAAGAAAACCAGGCGCTTCTGGACGGGATCACCGATATGATGATCGTCCTTTCCGAAGATCTGACCATTAAACGGGTAAACCATGTCTTTCACCGCTGGTATCCGGGAGTGGACCCGGTAGAAAAGAGCTGCCACCAGATCTTGAGAGGAAAGTCGACCCGTTGTGAGGAGTGCCCGGCCCTGAAAGCTTTCGACTGCAATGAGGTGGTCAAGGATTTCTGCATTTACAAGGTGGATGGTAAGTATCGGCATTATGAGATCATCGCCTCACCATTGAAGACCGACCCGGCCTCTGAGCGCCAGGTGTTGTTGTTCAAGCGCGATCTCACCCGTGAAAAGGAATACCAGGCGCAATTTTATCAGGCCGAGAAAATGGCCACCATTGGCACCCTGGCAGCCGGTGTGGCCCATGAAATTAATAATCCGCTGACGGCAATCAGCGGTTTTGCAGAAGGTTTGCAGCGCAGGGTGAAAAAGCTGGAAGGCGTGGTGCCCGAGGAAATGCTCAGCGATTTCAGGGAATATACCCGAACCATCATTGACGAGGGACTCCGCTGTCAGGATATCGTCAGAAACCTGCTTACTTTCAGCAGGCCCAAGTGTACCAGTCTGGGGCCGGTGGATATGAATGGCTGCGTGCGGGACACCCTGTTTTTGCTCAAACATCATTTTAAGCGACAGCAGCATATTACAATCACGACCAGGTTGGCCGAAAGTCTGCCCTCTATTTGTGGAGATGAATCGCAGTTGAAGCAGGTGATACTCAATCTGCTCACCAACGCCTGTGATGCAATCGCAGAGGGCGGTAAGGTGGAAATTTCCACTGTGGAGACAGAGACCTTGGGGGTCAAACTGGTCATCAAAGATACCGGTTGCGGCATCTCCTTAGAGAATCTGGATAAGTTGTTTGAGCCGTTTTATACCACCAAGCCGGTTGGGCAGGGGGTTGGTATCGGCCTGTCTACCTGCTATTCGATTGTGAGGAACCATGGTGGGGAAATCGTGGTGGATAGTACTCCCGGTAGCGGGTCTGCATTTGAAGTACGTTTGCCCGGGGTTGCCGATAGTGGAAGTTGCTCTGAGCAGACATTTTGTTTTTAGGAGATGAGCAGGGGGATGGAAGAAAAAAAATACAATATTCTGGTAATTGATGATGAGGAGCCGATTCGCAGACTTTTGCAGAATGAATTGAGCAACTCATATCGGGCAGTGCATGTGGCAGGGTGCGGGGCAGAAGGTCTGAAAAAGGCCCGTGACTACTGGTTTGACGTAGTCTTGCTCGATCTCAGTTTGCCCGATGTCCATGATCTGGAGTTGTTGATAACGATCCGGGAGTCTGTGCCCGATTGTGAAGTTATTATGATCACCGGCCATGGTGACATCGACAGCGCTGTGCAATCCATGAAACTCGGTGCCTGCGACTTTATCCGCAAGCCTTTCAATCTGGATCGGCTGGAACTGATAGTGGAAAAGGCACACCAGCGGGTGATGCTGGCACGTGAGAATGCGATCCTGCGTCATAGTGCCGACAGCGGCAGCGTAGCCGTCAATTTTATCGGCAACTCCAAGGCGGTAAAGGATATAAAATTTCTGGTGGAAAAAGTCGCACCAGCCAGAATTCCGGTACTCATTACCGGTGAATCGGGGGTGGGCAAAGACGTTGTCGCCCGGCTCATCCACCAGCGTTCCGGCTGTGGCGCCAACCCGATGATTGCCAAGAACTGTGCTTCGCTGCAGAAGGAACTGGCTCGAAGCGAGCTCTTTGGTCATATCAAGGGCGCTTTTACCGGAGCAACTGAAACCCGTGAAGGACTGTTGGCATTTGCCAATGATTCAACGCTCTTTTTAGATGAGATAGGCGAGTTGCCGTTGGCTGTTCAGGCTTCGCTGCTGCGGGCTCTGGAGACCAAAAGTTATCGAAGAATCGGCGAAAAGGAGGAGCGAACGGTCAACACCCGCTTTCTTTTTGCCACGAACCGGGTGCTGCTCGAAGAAGTTGAAAACGGCCGTTTCAACGAGGCTTTTTTCCACCGTATCAATGCCTTTACTATCGAGATTCCACCTCTTCGGGAGCGGAAAGAGGACCTGTCGCTGCTGGTCGACTATTTTCTGAACGCCTTGAGCCCGGATGGCAGCGATTACAGGATAATTGACACGGCCATGGACTGTGTGCTGCGCTATCACTGGCCTGGCAATATCCGGGAACTTCGTAATGTGCTGGAGCGGGCGATAATTCTGGCTGAGAATGGTCTTATCACCGAGCGGTGTCTGCCCCATGATCTGGCGGGCGGTGCTGCCGAGGAGTGTTCTCCGCTGTCTCTGGAGACAGTTGAGCGCCAGCATATCATCAAGATGCTTGATTACTTTTCCGGTAATCGCCAGAAAACTGCGGAGTCTCTCGGAATAAGCAGAAAGACTCTCTATAGAAAGCTCGCCCGGTATGAAGATTAAATTCTGAGCCTCTTTATCTTTTGTCCCTTCCCTGTGTGTGTCAAAATGACCCGAACAGCCTCATTAGCGGGTCATTTTGTCTTTACACCCATCCTGCCTAAATAAAAACCCATAATTACAGTTGATTAGCTGTAAAATTTCAGCCGTGTCACCTCGCCGATTGGTACCGATATGTCACAGTTGCGTGGCAGGGTGTGACCTTTTGCAGTGAGAGGGGATTGGCTATGTGCCTGTAGTAGCGTCATTACTGTTTTGGCACGACTGTTGCTATATATGTTACGGATTTTGTGTTGATTATTGTATGAGCTCTTCCAGAAGCGGTTTTCTGACCCGAAGCACCATAGGCGGGAGAAAACTTCATATTCGTAACATCAGAAAAAGGACGGTTTCATTATGGCTACACAGGAAATGGTTTATGGCTACTTCATCCCAAGCGTTACCCTGATCGGCATTGGTGCAAGCAAAGAGATTCCAGCCAAAATCAAAGCTCTTGGTGGAACAAAGCCCCTTATTGTTGCAGACAAAGGTATCACAGCTGCAGGTATTACCAAGACAGTAACCGATATGTTGGAAGCGGATGGCATGGAATGTGTTGTTTACGATGAGACCATTCCAAATCCGACCGATAATAATGTTCATGCGGGTGTTGAGTCCTACAAAATGAACAAGTGTGACAGCCTGATCACCCTTGGTGGTGGTAGCGCCCATGATTGCGGTAAGGGCATTGGCCTGGTGATCGCAAACGGCGGCACCATCCATGATTATGAGGGTGTTGATAAATCAGCCAATCCCATGCCTCCGTATGTAGCGGTAAACACCACAGCCGGAACTGCATCAGAGATGACACGTTTCTGTATCATCACTGATACCAGCCGAAAGGTGAAGATGGCCATCGTAGACTGGCGCGTGACCCCGGGTGTCGCCATTGATGACCCGATGCTGATGGTAGGAATGCCTCCCGCGCTGACCGCTGCAACCGGTATGGACGCCCTGACCCACGCAGTTGAAGCCTATGTTTCAACTATCGCCAACCCCATGACCGACTCTGCAGCAGAAAAAGCTATCGAGCTTATCGCCAAACATCTTCGACCGGCAGTGGCTAATGGTGAAGATATTGATGCTCGCGAAGGTATGTGCTTTGCCCAGTATCTGGCTGGTATGGCTTTCAACAATGCCAGTCTCGGCCATGTGCATGCAATGGCACATCAGCTCGGCGGTTTTTATGACCTGCCCCATGGTGAGTGCAATGCCATCCTGCTGCCACATGTCAGCCGTTTCAACCTGATCGCCAAGGTGGATCGTTTCGTCAAGATCGCTGAACTCATGGGCGAGAACACCGAAGGGTTGTCACCGCGTGCAGCGGCTGAACTGGCACTTTCTGCAATTCAGAAACTCTCCACCGATATCGGCATCCCGGCCGGTCTGGTCGAGTTGGGCAAGCGCTACGGTAAAGAGGTCAAGGCTGAAGATATCGGCACCATGACCGCCAACGCCCAGGTAGATGCCTGCGGTCTCACCAATCCACGCAGACCTACCGATGACGATGTAAAGGCTATTTACACCGCCGCGTTATAATACTCTGACATTTGCTGCATGAGCGGCTCAGCTCTTGAGCCGCTTAAAAGGTGAGATGAGGGTGGCCCGGTAGGTATGTCCAATGCCCTGTCCAGCATCGCATACCGCTCTGACTATCCCGTCTCTATACCAAAAAGGTCCCTGCATAATTACATGCAGGGACCTTTTCTTGATTACGGGCTGTTCAGTATACTGCTTACTTTTTCTTTTTCCGATCCTGAAGCAGCTCTGTTCTGGCAATCTCAGTCAATGTTCTGAAGTCGATTTTACCGCTGCCCATCTTGGGCACATTTTCCATGACCATGAAGGTTTTGGGAATGGCGATGGCGGGCAGATGTTCGGCCATTTGCTTCATGATC
The DNA here is from genome assembly GCF_048381775.1 of Desulfosediminicola sp. Lineage (NCBI taxonomy): Bacteria > Pseudomonadati > Thermodesulfobacteriota > Desulfobulbia > Desulfobulbales > Desulfocapsaceae > Desulfosediminicola > Desulfosediminicola sp. Next base: position 34,695 of record NZ_JBLXGE010000008.1, read on the forward strand.
GATTTCTTATCAACCTCAACGGTGGTGACAGCCACGATCTTGGCTCCTTTCACCGCATCGGGAACTTCAACGACGGAACAGAGCGCATCGGTGGGAAGCATTTTTTCGAGAACATCTTCAATCTTCACCAGGGAGACCATCTCCCCGCCGATCTTCACAAAACGTTTCAGGCGGCCGACATGCCAGAGGTAACCGTTGGCGTCGATGTTGCCCATATCACCAGTATCGTACCAGCCGCGGCGAATGTGCAGGGAGGTCTGCTCGAAATCGTTGAAATAGCCCCGCATGACGTTCTCGCCTTTGATCAGGATACGGCCATCCTCACCGGGTGCGCACTCTTCGCCTGTTTCATAATTTTCGATACGTACCTGTACTCCCGCCAGAGGTTTGCCCACACTACCCGGACAGTTGTCTTCGGGGCAGTTTGCTGAAATAACCGGGGAACACTCGGTGGCGCCGTAACCTTCCAGCAGGGTGATGCCGTGTTTTTCCTTGAAGGCATCGCGCAGTGAATCGGGACATTTGTCGGCGCCGCAGAGAGCGATACGAAGTGAATCGAAATCTCCACTCTCTGACTTACGCAGATAGCCCCAGAAGAAGCTTGGGGTACCGACCATCAGAGTTGGTGAATGCTTTCGGGCAATCTCACAAACCTTATTGTATTCCAGTGGATTGGCGTAGGTAAGGATGGTGTTGCCGTGATAGAGGGGGATCCACATATTCACGGTCATACCGAATACGTGGAAATACGGCAAGGTAGAAAGGAAAACCTCATCGTTGGTGAACTTGAACCTTTCGGTAGCGGATTCGATGTTGGCCAGGATATTTCTGTGGGTCAACTGAACCGCTTTGGGATCTTTTTCACTGCCGCTGGTAAAGAGGATGGTCGCATTGGAGCGATCGGGGCCATTATAGAGTAGTTTTTTCAAAAGGTTGGGAGGCAGTTTGGACAACAGGGCAGCTTTTACTTTCTGGAAGCCATTGATGTTATCCATGATGTCCTCGATGTAGATCATGCCGTCTACATATGGACACTCAATCTTCTCCAGCAGCGCCTTGGAAGTGATAATCGACTTGAAGTCACATTTATCCTGGGCGAAACGGCAATTCTGCTCCGCTCCGGTGGAGTAATTTATCATTACCGGAGTTCGGCCACTCATGAGGATGGCGATCTTGGCAAGTATGCAACCGGCAGATGTCGGCAGCATCAAACCAATGTTACCTTTCTCCAGTTTTCGAAAAATCCCTGTGAGGATAAGGGATGCGATTAACGCTCTGTCATAACTTACCTTTTTGTTGGTGGTAAAGTCATGAATTGCGAGCTTATCGCCAAACTGCTTAGCAGAATTGATGAAATGGTGGTGTAATAGCACAGAAATCTCCTAGTGACCTATGACCGGTTAATATCCGGTAACCAAATACCATGTTTTGTGTACTTTGGCAATGTCAGGTCTGGAGGAAAAATAGCCATCTTTTCTTTGGGATGCGCCGAGACTCGTTGTTTCGACGATATTGTCGAGCCCGTTCTTTGATTGTCGTCTCAAGCATAGCTCAAAACACGCTGTTGTTCGAAAAAAATGCGTACTTTGACGGAGAAAGTCCGTTTGTTGTGAAAATAACTTATTGGCACGCTTCTTGGATGGTAAAGGGCAAACAGGTTGTTGTCAGTTGAAAAGACATATTTTCACAAGGAGAGTTTCAATGAATATGCGCAAGATTACGTCCATGACCATGCTGGTCTCCATACTGCTTCTGTGTGTTAACTCTGTAGTACTTTATATCGTTCCGGAGGGAAGAGTCGCGTATTGGGCCGACTGGCACCTGATCGGTCTTACCAAGAGTCAATGGGGTGATCAGCATATCACCGTCGGTGTACTCTTTCTGGTGGCAAGTATTCTGCACGTTTTCTACAACTGGAGCCCGATTGTAGCCTACATGAAAAACAAGGCTAAAGAGATCAAGGTCTTCACCGGATCTTTTAATGTAGCGCTGATATTGACCATATTCGTTGCGGTGGGAACGTATTACGAGGTACCGCCCATGAGCACAATTCTTGATATTGGTTCTGCTATCAAGGATGGTGGCGCCGAAAAGTATGGTGAACCGCCTTATGGCCATGCAGAGCTTTCTTCTCTGAAATTCTTTGCCAAAAAAGAAGATCTGGATCTTGAGAAAGCGATCGCCCTGTTGAAGGAAGCAGGCCTGAAGGTGGAAGGTGAGAAGGAGACCCTGAAGGATATTGCCGGAAGCAACGCAATGACTCCAAAAGAGATTTATGAGATCATCAAGCCTGCAAAAGTTCAAGTGAAAATAGAGATGAAAGCAGGTGAGGAAGCACCGGGAAATGCCGGTGTAAGCGCACCCCAACTGCCTGATCATCCAAAACCGGGCTTTGGCAGAAGAACTCTTGAGGAGGTTTGTGCCGAGTATCAACTTGATCTACAGTTTATGATCGATGGTCTAGCCAAAATAGGAATTAATGCCAAAGCGGATATGACTATCAAGGATATCAGTAAAGAAAGCGGCAAAGAACCGCTGGAGATCTTCGAAGCGATTCATGTCATCGTAAATGAACAGTAGAGGCAAGTAATGAAGAAGGCTGGAATAGCAGTGATAATAATGCTTGCCCTGATAGCGACAAATGTTCTAGCCTCTGACATCATCCACGGTGAAGTCATCGACATTGACCGGGAGGCGATGAAAATGACGATCAGGACAAGTTCGGAAGAATCCGGTGAAATGATGAGGATCGTCTCTCTGACCGAGAAGCTGCTCATTAAAAATCAGGCTGGTGCCAAACGGCTCCCGGGTTGTATACAACCTGGGAATCGGGTGAGGGTCTGGGGAACGGTCAACGATCTGGAAGAAGAAGAGAAGGTCTTTGTCGCCGAGGAAATTCGAGGCTGTGGAATGGGCGGTTGTAACGACCCGACAGGAGTACGGGATCGCCTGAACAAAAGTAGAAAACGAAACTGTTGTCGCTGACGGAGTTGATAGAAATGGCAGGTCGCAAGACCTGCCTCTTTGTATTTAGATATAATATTACAGCAAGATACGGGTAGAAAGAGAAGGAGGCTGAGATTTATGCGGGGTAATCCAATGTGGAAGACCAGCCTGCTGATCTGTGCGATTTTGGTCGCGCTGGTGACAGGCTATTTTGCGTATCAGGTTCATACTGCCTCAAACCAGTTTCGGAAAAATTCCCGCGAACACTCTAAAGTACTGGCGGCGGCGGTTGAACTGAATATCCGCAATGCGATGCTCAGCAATAACGGCCTTGAACTGGTTATTACCGATTTCCTAAAAAACAGCGCCCGCTTTATTTCCTACCTCAACGTTATCGAACGGTTTGATCAGCAAGAACTTTCCGCTTTTGCCAGGGAAAGTGGTCTTGCCGGTATAACCATTGTCTCAACTGGTGAGGGTGTTCAGGTGTCCGGGCCGGAGGGATGGGCAGAAAATGTTCGCTGCAGTCAAGATCGGATTCTTTCTTTAGACATTGAAAAACATCTCTATTCTTACGTCTATACTTCTGAAGATACAGAAGAATGTGTGGTTGTCGGTTTTGCATCAGACGATGTGGCACATATACGGCAAAGTGTTTCGGTAGAGACATTGCTCGAAAAGCTTAGTGAATTACCTGGAATAGTTTCCGTACAGCTGGAAAAGAGTACGCTTGATAGTTCAGGCCAGGAGGAACAACTGGCCAAGCTGGTACAACGCGATGGGCAGAAGGTGACAGAAACACGAATTCGCATAAATGACAGCGACCTGATTGTTACCCAACGTGCCGGGCATTTTGCTAAAAGGCTGAAGCAGATGGCTATTGAATTCATGGTGTTCGTTGGGTTATTGCTGGTCTTTGGCGTACTTTCCAGCTGGTGGCTCTATCATGCTGAAAGACGACGTCTTGCTGAAGCACGCGAGTATGAAAAAGAGATGGCCCGCCAGCACGAGGAAGCGGTCCTGGGCAGGGCTGCGGGAACCATCGCCCATGAGATACGCAACCCGTTGAATGCAATAAATATGGGCCTTCAGCGCTTACAATTGGAAACTGAAGGGCTCGATCCGGAGCATCTTGATCTGCTGGTTTCCATGCGGCAAGCGGTGGCGAGATCCAACGGAATTATCACCAATCTCCAGCAATATGTTCGTTCCTTCGAAGTAACGAAGGAGCAGGTTAAGCTGTTGCCCCTGATTCGCTCAGTGCTGGATCTTTATGGTGCAGCCTGTAAAGCGCAGGGGGTTGAGGTTGTGCTGGAGGCAGATGCGGAATATACTGTGCCGGGTGACACAGGACTTTTGGGCCAGCTTTTTGAAAATGTTATCAAGAATGGTGTGGAAGCTCAGTCCCATGGAGGCTATTGCCGGATTTCTGTGAGTGGTAGCGATACCTATTGTCGGGTAAGGTTGGAAAATGGTGGTTTTCTCCTCTCCGAGGACGACAGCAAACAGCTGTTTGAGCCATACTTTACCTCAAAGGTCCAGGGAACCGGTCTGGGGCTGGCTATTAGCCAGAAAATTGTCGAGGCCCATGGCGGGAGTATTGCGGCTGAACCCGATATCGACAGGCAAAGCCTTGTTTTGCTCATAGATCTGCCACGAAAATAGCTCTGTTGTTCCTGGTGAAATTGTGTCGACATGTTCGGGTAATGTTCTTTATAACGGTAATATATGCGTATTCTGATTGTTGATGATGAGCAGATGCAGCGGGAGATGCTGCAGGGCTTTCTGGAGAAAAAAGGCTACTCGGTATGTACCGCCTCAGGTGGAGAGGAAGCACTTCGCCTTTTCAGGTCTGAACCGGTACAGTTGGTATTGCTCGATCATCGCATGGAAGACATGAACGGGGATGAGGTGCTGGCCCATATGCGTCGGGAGTCGCCGTTGATACGCGCGATTATGATCACCGCCTTTGGCAGTGTGACGACTGCGGTCAAGGTGATGCAACTTGGTGCCGATGACTTTCTGGAAAAACCGGTAGACCTTTTGGAGTTGCTGGAAAAAATCGATCGTATAGAACAGGAGCTTGTAGCGGCCGAAGAGGCAGACGAGGTTACTGCTACTCTGGTGCAGCAGGAGCTGCCGGTGAATATCATTGGCTCAAGCCGGGAAATGCAGGATCTGCTTTCGCTGGTGCATCGGGCGGCGCCGGTGGAGTGGCCGACGCTTATCCGCGGGGAGACCGGTACCGGCAAGGAGTTGGTGGCAAAATGTATCCATTTGCTTGGCGAACGTAAAGATGGCCCTTTTGTGGAGGTGAACTGTGCAGCGGTTCCGGAATCTCTCTTTGAATCAGAGCTCTTCGGGCACGAGAAGGGCGCTTTTACCGGCGCTTCCAATATGCGCCGGGGCCGTTTTGAGCTGGCGGATAAAGGAACACTCTTTCTTGATGAGGTAGGGGAATTACCACTGCAGATGCAGGCCAAACTTCTCCGTGCCCTGCAGGAGAAAACCATCAATCGGGTGGGCAGTGAAACCAACCTGAAAATCGATGTACGGGTTATTGCGGCAACCAACCGGGATCTGAAAAAAATGGTAGCAGAAGGCAGCTTCAGAGAAGATCTCTACTTTCGCTTAAATGTGCTGGAACTCTTTATTCCACCGCTGAGAGAGCGTCGCGGGGACATTGTCGAGCTGGCCGAACATTTTCTCACCAGGCATGGTCGCGGAATCAGCTTTGATCCGGAAGCTCTGAGTGTGTTTGTCAAATACGACTTTCCCGGTAATGTCAGGGAACTGGAACATATCATTCAGCGAATGGTTACCTTTGCCCGCGGCAGAGTCATCAGGATGAGTGATCTCCCTGCCGAGGTACGGGAGCAGCCGGAGAATGGTGGCATGCTCAGCGAACGTCTGGCCAATGTGGAGCGGCGTATGCTGCTGTCTGCTCTTAAGGAGCATGGCTGGATCCAGACCAGGGCCGCAGACTCCCTGGGTATCAGTGAGCGTGTCCTGCGCTATAAGATGAAGAAGTATGGTATAGAAAACAGTATGAGTTAAACGCAGTTTCCCTTTATGTCCCTGTGTATTACCAATTCAATCACGGAGGCAGAAGCATGCGAACGCTGTTGGATAAGGTTGTCTCTTTTCTGGGAAATCGTTTCCCCGGGGACCATTCCGGTAGCAATACGACCATAGATCTCCCAATTTCCCATGATCACCTCCGTGAACTCCTGTTACGGGACCCGGTACCCCTCTATTCGAAAGAGCATGATCTGGCCCTGTTCTGGTCAGCCAAATCGGGCTGCACCTTTGGGGTAAAATGGTTTTTGCACCATACAGACCTGCTTGGCCGGGCCCTGGAGCACAGCAGCTGGGTGCACGATTATCGTGAGCAGGTTCTGACGATTTCCCGGCAGTTTCAGGAAAACATCGGTTGCATCGCTGCGTCCTCCATGGGGGTGGTCAAGCTGGTGCGCAACCCCTATGCACGGGCGGTCAGTTCGTATCTGATGGCAGTACGGGCAGGATACGAGAATGAACTTGTAGCGAGGTTCCTGCAACGGCCTGTGGATAGTAACAATGGCTTTTCTTTTGCGGAATTTGTCGACTATCTGGCGACCATAGATCTCAGGAATTGCAATATTCACCATAGACTGCAGCTGCATCCGGCTGAAGAGGCGGGCGGGGTGGTGCCTGACCATGTGATTCAGCTTGAGGGTAGTTTTAAACAACTGGCAGAATGTGAAAGAGTTTTGGGATTAACTCCAGCTGATCTCGGTCAATTCAGAAAGTCAGGTCATAACACCGCCAGAAAGGTATGGCCTGAGTTCTGGGGAGAAGTGCGGCTTTATCGCCATCTCGGCACTAAAATCCTTCCCCAGACCGCAAATTTCTATGATGAAAAACTCCAGATTAAGGTTGCAAGCCTATATGGGGCAGATTTTCACCATTACGGTTATGACCTGAGCTGTGTACCAGGCAAAGAGGGTGTGGAACTTGAGGAGCATGCACCGGATCAGTTGCTCAATACGATACGTAAGCAACTGCCCGTAGTCGGGGCGGTTGAAATTGCCGGTAAGCCGGTGGGATACTGGCCGGACAGCTGGTGCGCGATACGTTTTGAGGCACAGATGACAACTTTCACTGCGGCAGGCTCCGTCTCTTTAAGTGGTTGTCTGCCCGGAGGAGTGCTTTCTCACAATACCTTGACCGTGAAAGTGAACGATATCAGCAAAAAAGTGGAAATTGACAACTGTTCCGACTTTCGTGTCGAGCTGCCTGTTGCGCTGGCCAAAGGAGAAACGGTGCAGTTGCGAATAGAGTCGGCGTTCAGCAAAAGTGGTGTCGAGGCTGAATTGAATAGTGATGACAGGCAACTATCTTTCTATCTGAAAGAGATCGCTTTTCATGCTGTACCTCCCGGGTCAATTATTTAATACATTGTAAATAAGAGCTAAATATGAATAATAGTATTTAATAATTTAATTAAACTTGAAAGTGGTTCTGCCATATTGTAGTATGCATTTGATTTTGCATATACAGGAGGAACCATGAAAATCAGCAGAAGAAACTTTCTCAAAGGGAGCGCCATGGCGGGTGCCTTGACGGTACTTCCCAAGGTAGACGCACACGCCGCACCTGCTCCCGAGTCATATGCCACTCTTATAGATTTGAGTAAATGTGACGGTTGTGCGGGGAAAGATACCCCGCTCTGTGTCGCTGGCTGCCGCAGCGGTCGGGCGCAGGATTTTCCGGAACCGATCCAGGATCAGGTTCGGGACTACTGGCCACAGAAAAAACATGAAGACTGGTCGAATAAACGGCATGTCACCGATCGCTTCACTCCATATAACTGGCTCTTTGTGCAACAGGTCCAGGTGGGAGGGCAGACACTTTCCATCCCAAGACGCTGCATGCACTGTGATAATCCACCTTGTGTGAAACTGTGCCCTTTCGGCATTAACCATAAAACACCTGAAGGGCCCGTATATATCCAGGAAAACCTGTGCATGGGCGGCGCGAAATGCCGCAACGTCTGCCCCTGGAGTGTGCCCCAACGCCAGGCCGGAGTTGGACTTTACACGTATATTCAGGATTACCTGCCCATGGGCGGTGGGGTAATGTTTAAGTGCGATCTTTGCCGGAAAGAGCTGGTACAAGGCGGTACCCCCCATTGCATTTCCGCCTGTCCGAAAGATGCCATGAGTATCGGTTCCCGGGAGGCGATACTGGCCAGAGCTGAAGAACTCAAAGATGAATACGACGGCGATATTTACGGAATGGATGAAAACGGTGGTACCTCTACCATATATGTCTCACCGGTAGCGTTTTCCGAAATAGATGCCGCACTTCAGAAGGCGGCTGCAGAGCAGGGCACAAAAAAGGTCGTTCGTCTGAACAAGCCAGAGAATATGCTGGAGAAACAGAAAGGTTTGGCGCTGCTGAGTCTGGTGGCGCCAGTTATAGGTGCGGTAGCGGCATTTGGTCTGGCAGGAAGAAAGACCACGGATGAGGAGGTGCAGAAATGAAAAGAGTACGACATTCCCTCGCGGTCCGGCTTACCCACTGGCTGATAGCTTTCAGCGGCATCCTGCTGCTCTTTTCCGGTTTTGGGCAGATGCCTATGTACGCACGCTATAACGTGGTGAAAATTCCAGGGTTAGCCTGGTCATCAGACTACGCCTTGACCCTTATTCTGCACTATGTATCCGCGGCAGTTTTTACCGCTGTCGTGGTCTTTCACCTGGTGTATCATCTCCGCAGGGAGGAGTTCGCTATCCTCCCTAAACGGGGTGATCTTGGTGAGTCGGTACGTGGCGTTCTGGCTATGTTCGGCCTGGGACAGGAACCCGAAAATGAAAAATTCCAGGCCAAGCAACGGGTAATTTATGCCATAATCGGTTCCACCACACTGGTGCTGATTGGTACGGGGCTTTTGAAGTCCTACAAGAACCTTGGTGCCATCATTATCGACCCGATGATCCTGCAATGGACCGCCTACATTCACACGATCTTCGGCATGATCTTTATGCTGCTCCTGATCGCCCATGTCGCGGCATTGCTGTTCAAGAGCCACAGGCCATTAATCCCCTCGATGATCACCGGCAAAATTGATCGCCAATATGCCGAGCATCATCACTCCAGGTGGCTGGATGGCGAAGGCAAGTAGTCGTTCATCGTTGCAATACAGCAGGATGCGCTGTGAAGTTTCATCCTGCTGTATCAGTAAAAAATAACTCCTTAACCGACAGATTATATCTCCTCAATTTGATAAATATTCTCTTGCGGTATGCGACCGTTGACGAAGTCCAAGAGGGCTGGAAACCATTCTGGTCGTGGCGGTAGTTGAAAAGGTGCTCGGCCATTGCCAGCCCACTGGATCCGTAACGCTGAGATTGGACGGAAGCCGAGTTTAATATGGAAACTATTTATGGGCGGATTTCCTACCCTCCACCTCTTTTTCAACGCGGCACAACAACGCGGAATGCGGCCAACTGCCTATTTCAGGACTGCAGAATTCAGGATCGTCTGGGCAGAGAATATTGGCGTTTGACTCAAAAACACCAAATAACTCTGGAAGTTTTGGCTCCCGCTCCGGGAACCACCAGGAGTGTTGGATGTCAACCATCTTGGGATGCATGACGTCTGAAATCTTTACCCGCTGGCGTATCGAACCAAGCGGAGTCGATATCATGGCCCAGTCTCCTTCGGAAAGCCCCAAATTTTCTGCTGTTTCGGGGTGAATTGAGACTAATGGGTCAGGTATTTTTTTGCGGGCCTTTTCTATTTGTCGCTGTTCCGAATGATACATGGGCATAAAGCGGCTTCCGGTGATCAGAATCAGAGGATATTCCTCCGCCAACTCCGGGCTGCTCACCGGGCTCCATACTGGCTCACGGTATTGAGGCAGAGGATCTGCCCCCAGCTCTTCAAAAATCGAGGATTTCAGTTCGACCTTACCGGACGGGGTCCCGAAGCCGAACTGTTCGTACCGACGATATTCCATCTCGCCAAATACGCCGTATTGATCCGCCAGTTGCTTGAATGTCAGGCCAACAGGTTCCAGAGAATGGTCATAGACGTCTTCAATCGTTTCCCAAGGCCAATATTCCTCCTGACCTAAGCGCATCCCAAGGCCGCGGTAGAAGTCATAACTATTGCGCCGTTCGTACATCGGCTCAACCCCTTGCGGACAGGCCATGCAGAATCTGCCGGTCAACCAGATTTCAGAGGTTTCCACAGTGGAGGCTGCAGGAAAAACATAGTCCGCCAAGGCGGCGGATGGGGTCATGTAGTAGTCCACAACCACATATAGCTCCAGGGCTTGCAGAGCCTCAAATACCCGTTTTGTATTGGGTAAGGCAAGAAGCGGATTGTTTGCCAGGGTGATTGCAGCTGTTACTGGATATGGCTTGCCGGTAATAATGGCGTTCATAACCTCTCTGGCATGCGCGAGATTGGAATGCCACGCCTCGGGAGCGGCCATGTATCCTTCGGGGAGTCTCTTGTTGGCGGCTGAGTTTTTTTCCCATCCCGGGAAACCGAAAAACGGATATTGGTCAACGCCAAGCTGCTTGGCCTTTTGACTCTCAGGCAGCATATCGTTAAGCTCAAAATACCCAGTATCACGTATTTTGCCTACTTCACCAGCCAACGAAAAGACCTCTCCGCCTGGGATTTCCAGGTTGCCGGTAATAGCCCTGATAATTGCCCGACCTCTCGCACACTGCGTGGAATTGACGCCCTGTTTGTCGAGACCCAGTCCAAAAGGAATTACAGCCGGGCCGTTTGTTGCGTACATTCTTGCCGACTCTGTAACGAGACCTGCAGGCACCGAAGTGATTTCTGCAACCTTCTCCGGAGTGTAGGGCTCAACCGCCTCTTTCAACTCTTCGAAACCAACAGTCCACTGGGATACAAACTCACGGTCATATAAATCTTCGGCAATAATCAAGCGAATCCAGCCGAGCATGAGCGCAAGGTCCGTGCCCGGGCGAATCTGCAACCACACATCCGCCTTTTCCGCCTCTTTTGTCCTTCTCGGGTCAACGACAATGACCTTGGCTCCATTTTTTCGGGCGGCAACAATTTTAGGGTAAAGGCCAACCGGGCTGGATTGTGAAGCGTTACAGCCCCATAAAACGACGCATTTGGCAGCCGGCACTTCGCTACCCATGATCATGCCCCCGTAGGTGGCAAATTCAGTCGCATAGCTGGGACACATGCAAATCGTGTTTACGCCACAGGTGTTGGGAGAGCCGAAGAGATTGAAAAAACGGCGGCAATCCCAATGATATGTTCGTTTGGTGCCATGGGTAAATGTCAGGGTTTCTGCTCCGTGTTTATCCCTAAGTTCCGAGAGATTTTGGGCCACTTCATCCAGAGCCTGGTCCCAGGATATCTGCTGCCAGCGACCTTCCCCTTTCTTCCCAACCCTTTTAAAAGGATAATTCAACCGCTGTGGGTGATAGAGATGATCCTGCATTAAACGGCCACGTTCGCAGATGACTCCCCGAGTGATTGGATGGTCCGGGTCTCCGGTAACCTTTACTACTTTGCCGTTCTCCAGATGCAAAAGGGTGCCACATCGTGGATGGCAAAGACCACAGTAACTTCTGCGAATTTCCTTCATGTGTACCTCCAGGCTTGGTTGAGAATAATCAGGTTTTGGGCCTTTGAACCATGGCTGGACCAAGCTCAATTGAAACCATTCCTTTCATTATCCAGCATGAATTTCACCAACATCAAAAATCAGAAGTGGAACTGCTTACGCAGGTAAATGTCCGTTTATCTAGCTAGAGTTACGCAGTACTTTATCCTGATATAATAATTTATATCGGTTGTAGATTATGTTAAAATAGACTGGCAGTCAATTTTAAATCGACCGGAAGTCGACAAAACATTCACACGCAAAAAATTGCGCACCATAACAGCGAGGAGAAGACATGAAAAAGGCCGCTTCAGTTGCGAGCCGATCAGGCTGTAAGACCACCCGTCGAAGCGGGGCACCATCGGGGCCAAGGAAGGCGGATGAGAGACGCGCAACCTTGATTAAAGCGGCAGGCAAGCTTTTTGCTGAAAAGGGCTACGAGGCTACCACGATGGATGAAATTGCAGCCGCCGCCAATTGCGCAAAAGGTACACTGTATCATTACTTTTCTAATAAGGCTGAACTGCTGCAGGTTCTGAGAGAGGGGTTCGAACTAGAAGCCATGAAGCGTATCAGGGCGAGCGTGGATAACTGCCATGCTGATGATTGGCGGGGTCGTATCAAAGCATGGATAGATGGGGCCGTTGAGGGGTATTTTGAGATGAATGAGCTGCACGACAGAGTAATCTACGGTTCAGGAATGCCGTTTCGAAACCCTATGGCAGATGCTGAAGTAACCAAATATCTTGCGACCTTGATAAGCGATGGAACTAAAGCTGGAGCCTGGCACGTTGATGATGAGCACTGGACTGCCGTAGTTATGTTCTACAGCTTTCGAGGTGGCTGTGACGAGGCTATTCTGGGAACACAGTGCGCAAAAGATATTCCGAATAAGCTTTACGATTTGTTTTTCAGAATTTTAGGTGTAAACCATTGAAGAAACTATAATTGTGATTTCAGTGTCTTGGATATGGAGTAGGCTGGTAAAAATGCGGCTTGCATTGTACTTTTCGTTAATATTGCCATTTCAAAGATCTTACCACTCTAATAATCTCAAGCTTTGCCTGCCTTACTGGATATTTTCGATCGAGTCATTCCTGATTCCTCCACCCATTGTCGAGCACAGAATTTCGGCAGGTGTGAAACATCTGCAACTGACTCTATATAAAAAACACGTATAATTAGAGGAGATAGGGTCGGAAAAGGAATATTGAATCAGGAGGAGGCGAGATGATAGAGAATGTCATTATTATGGGGGCCGCCGGTCGTGATTTTCATAATTTCAACGTCTACTTCAAAGACAATTCCCGATATCGGGTTGTCGCTTTCACCGCCGCCCAGATCCCCAATATCGAGGGACGAAGTTATCCACCGGAACTGGCAGGAAAAATATATCCCGCCGGTATCCCTATCCGGGCAGAAGCGGAGCTTGCCGGCCTGATCCGCGAAAATTCCATTGATCTGGTGGCCTTTTCCTACAGCGATGTTCCGTATTCCGAGGTGATGCATAAAGCCTCGATCGCCATGGCTGAGAATGCCGATTTCATCATGATCGGTGCACGCTATACCATGCTGAAATCGGCCAAACCTGTGATCGCCGTCTGTGCCGTTCGCACCGGGTGCGGCAAGTCTCCAACCACCCGGAAGATTTGTGAATTACTTGCAAAAGAAGGCAAGAAGACAGTGGTGGTTCGTCATCCCATGCCCTATGGGGACCTGCGAAAACAAGAGGTGCAGCGTTTCTCCAGTTACCAGGATTTCGAAAAAATGCAGTGTACTATCGAGGAGAGGGAGGAGTACGAGCCGCTGATCGATCTCGGTATCACGGTCTTTGCCGGAATTGATTATGAGAAGATTCTGAGGGCGGCGGAACCAGAGGCTGATATCATCATCTGGGACGGAGGCAATAACGATACACCTTTTTTTGCACCCGATGTCCATATTGTCCTGTTCGATCCTCATCGGGCCGGTCATGAACTTCTTTACTATCCGGGTGAAACCAACATGATCATGGCGGATATAGCGATCATCAACAAGGTGAACACTGCCCAACCAGAGAAGATAGATGAGGTGCGGCACAATATCGAACGTCATGCACCAAAGGCCCGGATAATTTTGGCCGAATCCGAAATCAGTGTCAACAGACCGGAACGCATCCGGGAACGGCGGGTACTCGTTGTCGAGGATGGCCCGACGCTGACCCATGGAGGCATGACCCATGGTGCCGGTATGATCGCTGCCAGGAAGCATGGAGCTGCAGTAATAGTCGATCCCCGGCCCTATGCGGTCGGAACGCTGGCGAAAGCGTACAAGACATATCCCCATATCGGTCCTGTCCTGCCGGCCATGGGGTACAGCCCGGCCCAGGTAAAGGATCTGGAAACCACCATTCACAATGTCGATTGTGACCTTGTTCTCTTCGCCACTCCGATCAAGCTCAACCGGTTGCTTTCCATCGATCATCCGGCTCTTCGGGTTTCTTATACATACCGGGATCATGGCAAGCCTGATCTTGAGGATGCACTCCGTCCTTTCCTTATGAAACTTTTCCCTTAGCCCGAATTTCTCATGAGCATTTTGTAAAAAATGAGCAAAATGTATTTAATTTAAAGGTAATGTTTCGTTCTGTTGCAGCAATTTCTTCATTTTCATGCCAGACCTCCTTTGTCTATGAGTGTGCTCTTTATTTGGGAAAGAGAAATTTTAAGGTGAATACCGTGCTCCAGTCAGGGCCAAAGTCGGGTTTTTCCGCATAGCCGTAAGCCTGCAGTTTGAAATCAACGGGTTGATTGCCGAACCGGTGCAGTTTGCCGATGCCTCCGCCGACAGGGATGGTCCAGGTACTGTCGCTGTCCGCCTCCCAGTTGGCGGTAATGATGGGCGTCATGGAGAGGTACCAGCCGTTAGCCAGGTTGTAATTGATGAAGTACTGAAACAGGAACTTATTGACATCCGGAGCATCACCCGGGCCGGCATACGACCACATATTTTGCGCAAGGGCTCCAACAACCCATTTCCCAGGCATCGTGAGTACCACGGCTGCGATTCCCGCCGACTATTTTTCCGAGCCTAATCCGTCACTTTGAGTGGGGAAATCAAGTACCGGCCCAATTCCGTAAATGACCTCCCCCGGCTCGGCAAGGCTGAAGAATCCCTGGTACTGGATGTTGCCGAGGCCGTTTTCCGAAACATTGGTTGGGGGAATGACCACATTACCCAGGTCGCTTCCATCGATATTGGCATCGACAGAGATGTAAGGAATGATGAATCGGTTGATCAGATTGTATTTTCCGATATTTACCGGATACACCGGCTTGGCGATGACGACGTCGGCACTGGAATCGTTGGGCATTCCATCGTAATGCCAGTACTCGAAGGGCAGGCTGATCATGTCGCCCACGGGGTTTTGCGATTGTTTGGCCAGGTCACCTTCGGCAGACGCGTTGGATAAGGCCAGGAAAATGGAAACGAGCATGATCAATACACTACAGTGGCGCTTCATGAAGTTATCTCCTCTCTTCAGGTTGTTGAGAAAAACAGCAAGCAAAACAGCATCCCGCTTTTCCCCGCGAAGGAAACGACACATAAGATGACTCATCGTGGGAAACGACAAACAAGCCAGGTAACGATTATAAGCATATGATAAACTGTATCGTCTTGCTATATCCCTGAACAAACGTTTTTTTATTTGTTGGGGTTGGGCGTCTCATGAGTCTTTTTCAAGAAGAGGCATTGATAGTGTCTGGATCTTCATGTACGTCAGGATGAGGTGTGTAATGCTTCAATATTATTGATTCACTCACGGGCTTGAGTCAGGTTGTTGATGCCTTGAAAGTATTAAAATCGGTGAATGGAATTTGGAACGGCACACAACGGTCTATTTAAGCAAGCGGCATCTTCCTTTGAAGCAGATCCGGAACAATCTCAAAATCGATTGTGGCATTTTTTCTGAAAGTCTCCAGGAAATTTTGAAATGTAGTCGTAATCGTGAGCTAATAATTTGTGATAAGCATAAATGTTGACAGCTTTCGATAAAAGTGAGCTTCTTGCTTTTCGCCTGCAGTCGAGTTTGCCGAAGACTTGATCTGTAATGATGTTAGGTGCTATGTCAGGTACTACGATACAATCAATAGCAAGGGGGAGCACTACCTTTGGGGTGTTCTGGAGGGCGGGATTCAAACATGTCTGTAATCCCTCAAGATCAAATCTCAAATTTTACACCTTATCCTTCCCACGTCCCACTTCTCCCTTCCGACCTCTAACCTTCCCAAATCCCAGTTCCAGTTGTTTACTCCTTTCAGGTGAGGTTCCAGATCCACTTATCCGTTTACTTCCGGGGTTCCGTGGTATATTCCCTGGCTTTTTTAAGGGCTGATGTAAACTCGTGAAATATCCGGGCCAACAGAACATGCCGCTGTCTCATAAATATTCCTCTGGGTGAGTTGTGGAGAAGATTTCCAGAGGGGTGAATTTGTCACTCCCTCTGGTTTGGAGACTACTCCTGTTTTTTTAACTTTTTGCAATTCCTGCTGTTGTTATCCAAGCGTCCAATGCAGTTATTTTTTGAGCGCTTTCCCATCACGCCACGGCTTGCCGGTACGTTCTCCGATAGACCAGTATTCATGCGCCATAAAATCAAAGAGAATAGGGTCGATCTTTTTCAGGTCAGGCTTTTTACCGGTGAGGCAGGTTTCATCTATGTACGTATTCACCAGTTCACCAATGAAAATTTCATGGGGTCCAAGCACGACGGTATCATGCAAACGTAACTCCATCGAGAGCGGACAATCGGCTATCATCGGGGCATGGGCGAGCTCTCCCCGGGCTACTTCAAACAGCTCGCTTTTATCCACCTTTTCACCGGTCACGAGGCCCGCATAGTCTGTTGCCACCAGCATTTTCTGCGAAGGGATATTAATGCTGAATTCCTTATGCTCATTAATGCCTATGTTGCTGTAGTGGTTGCTGTGCAGGCCAATTGAAAGATATTGCGGGACATCTCCATGGGCATGATTGAGTATGCCCACATGGGCGATGGTTATCCAGTTGGGTTTGCCTTTGACATCGGCGCCGACAATAGTGGTGAGCGAAGGATAAAGTCCGTTTTTGGCATCAATGTTTACACGGTTCATGGCGTTCTCCTTAAAAAAGATTAGTTGTGCATGCAAGTATTTGGTTCTAAGAATTCTTTTGCTTTAAATTTTTTCCATTAGCGACAGAGAAATACGTTAGTTATCCGTCCAACGTCCAACATGCTTTAAGCTACCCTTTCTGCAGCTTGCGGCTGGCCTCAAGAGTCAGTCGTGTCAGTTGATCTCCATTTTCCTGGCCGAGTAGTTCGGAGTAGCGTTTATAAAGATTATGCCAGACCTCCTTGATCTGCGGTTCAATCGCGAGACCTTTTTCCGTAGGGTGGATAAAGGTATTGCGTCCCAGTCCTTCCTTTCTGATAAGTCCACGTTTATCCAGTGCGTCCACAAAGCGGGAAACCGTGGAAGGGGCCATATTCATAGCCTCAGCCAGCTCCTTCTGGGCTATGCCGGGGTTCTCCATGGCCAGCATCAGCAGGAAGGCGTAGGAAGGGGTCATTGCTATAGCTGCAAACTCTTCTTCGCCCATGCGGGTGATTACCCTGGCCAGTGAGTTGGCGGTGAAGAAGAGACAACAATCGAGTGGGCTTTCTGTTTTATGTTTCATATCAGGTCCTGAATTATTAGTTGCACACACAAATATTCTTTTAGAGAGTATAAGTCAACAAATAATTTTAAGGTAACAGGGAGGCAGGAACAACAAGCGGCATACGCTAGGAGAATACTCCGATTTCTCACTGAGAGCCTGCAATTTTCAGGTTTGTATAGGTTGAATGAGCTTCTGATTGTCCCAGAAGTTCAATAAGAACTGGTAGGATATCACGCGTAAGGTGGCAGGCGTATGGGGTAGGCTAACCAGAGGGACGTGCCACATTTTCTCAGGATATGGGTTGGCCGTTTCCATACAAAAAATACCTAATCTTGACTGCAGTAAGAAATATTCAGTGCATATCTGGTTAAAATAAAACGAAAAAACAGCTTTTGTTACGTATACTCAGGAATCATCTTCAGTTGTCCTGTCTGTCAACCACAGCAGATAGTCGATGACCATCTTCAATCTCGCCTTGCATGATTGTGTCGTGCAAGTTCCCAATCTGCCTGACACCCTAGAAACTCCAATCCCTGAGGTGCGTAGCCGAAGATAATCCGAGAGTACCTTTGAGGTGAGTCAATCAAAGACGTGGTTTTTTTCTGCAGGTGTTTGAAATTGTGTCTCCTGATCCCGATTCTACAATTCCTTGAGCTTCTTCATATCCTTTTTATGGTAAAGATCAAAAAATATAACGCTGTTGTCCGGCAGCTCGTCGCATCCATCGCATTTTTGTTCTAGGCGTTGATTTTCCTTACGACACAGATGACACCAGTAATAGATCAGGCGGTAATCTTTCCGTCCTACATACTTTTTGAGCCGGCCATTATAAAGTCCTCTCATCTTACCGTCTGAATTACCGGGGTCAAACAACAATCGATCAATTACCCTATTGATACGAGCATGACCAGATGGGTCAACAACCTCAACCTGGTCAAGCTTCCTTGAAAAATGTGGCATCGGCCGATATGCAAAAGTTGTGTTATTCATAGCGTAGGTACATGATAAAACATTTCCGCATGTTAAAAATTTCCGCATGTTAAAATATTGGTTGTTATTCGACTAACACAAAATTATTACCAGATAACGGCAAATAGATCTACTTGAAAACATTGTAGATCTTGTGTGCCGATGTTGGCAGAGATAGATGTCAAGTCCAGAATCATGGAACCAGTAAGTGTAGTTCACGTGATCCGTTGATGCCTGATACCGTTTAACTATATTCCAGAGATGCCTAACATTTATACGACAAAGATGCACATAATGCATTGATATAAAATGTAATAATTAACACAGCGCCCCTCCTGCCGTTTGAACCAACTATTCGACAAAATGCAAAAGTCTATTATTTGAAATGCGTAGAGTGTCAAAAATGGCGTGCCAACCACGAGACACTATGTTGTAATGTAAAGATATGATTAATCTATCTTAGTAACTCGCTGGCGTTTGTTCATTGCTTATCATATCACAAATGCCTTATCCTACGCGGGGTGACGGGGGAGAGCGATGACTCCAGCACCAGCAGTTTTGAAATGTTGTGGTAATTTAGCGTATCAGTCTATCTGTAAATAAACCTAAAGCGACAATAATCTTAGCTGTTGTAATTCGAGGTAACATCATGCAGCAAATTTCGCAGGAAAGGGAAGGAGAGGGAATAGGCAATACCCTACAGACACTGCTGAATTACACAGTTATTCTTGGCACCCTGATAGGTCTTTATTTCACAATAAGAATTAATTATCTCGTTTTTCATATTCTGGCAGAGGGTTACAGTATTATCATTGCATCTTCTATCTTCGTGATAGCCTGGAACTCCAAAAAGTATATTCACAATCCATATCTGTTGTTTATTGGAATTGCGTATTTCTTCATCGCCCTGGTTGATCTGCTGCATACCATGGCATACAAAGGTATGCCGCTGTTCACGGATTACGACTATTACGCAAATCAACTCTGGATTGTGGCCAGGTACATAGAGTCCATTACACTCCTTGTTGCCTTCGCTTATATGCGCTTGAACCGGATGCCTCGAGTAAATCTTGTTTTCATTGTCTATACGATTGTGACAGCTCTGTGCATAGCCAGTATTTTCTACTGGAAGATCTTCCCCGAATGCTTTGTTGAGGGGCAGGGACAGACAATGTTCAAGATAATAAGTGAATATGTTATCTGTGCCATTTTGGTGACATCGGTCTATCTTCTGGTGAAAAACAGATCAAGATTCTCACCGAAGATATTTTACATTCTCCTGGCGTCGATTCTTTTCACCATCAGCTCAGAGTTGTCATTTACACTGTACATTGACAACTATGGAATGATGAACCTGGTTGGTCACTATTTCAAGATTTTCTCATTTATCCTGATCTATCTGGCACTCATCAAGACAGGCATCGAAGAGCCGTTCAATTTGTTTTTTCTTGACCTGAACCGAGCAAATAATGATTTGAAAGAAGAGATTCGGATCCGCAAGGAAACCGAAGCGGAAAAGGAGCACCTTATCAACAATCTTACTCATGCTCTGGAGGAGATAAAAACTTTACAGGGGTTGCTTCCTATCTGCTCATTCTGCAAGAACATCAGGGATGATAAGGGGTACTGGAATAATATAGAGTCCTATCTCTCAGTTCATGCCGATGTTGAGTTCAGCCATGGTCTATGCCCGGATTGTGCAGAAAAAAATTATCCTGAATTCTATGAACAATAGGAAAAAATCTGCAGCTTCTCAAGTTGTCCTGTTTCTCCCTTCCCCATGATGGTAGTCATCACAGACGGTTAACCTGGAGAATTGGAGTTCAGTACATCTGAAAGAGCATCAAAGCTGATAGGTTTTTCCATAAAGGCGGCGGGACTAAGAGGAGAGAGTTGTTCACGCTTCGTATCGTTCAAGCATCCAGAAACGATTACCACCTTCACCTTTTGGCAGAGTGTTCTGATACACTGAAAGGCTTCAATGCCGTTCATTTCTGGCATATTGATGTCGAGCAGGACCACACCGATACTTTGTTTATTTCTGGTAAATAATTCTACTGCAGCAACACCATTAAGAGCAGTGATGACAGGATATCCCATATTTTTAACCATGGACGCTGCCACGCCGAGAAAGATGGCATCGTCATCAGCAATCAGTATTGTCGGCAGATTTTTCAAGAATTTTATCACCCGGAAACTCTTGATTGAAAAGACTAATAGCGTGTATTAAGCATTATAATCACGAGACTCTCTTGTATTGCAAAGTAGCATTCAGGAGATTAGTTAACAATGATAAAATGGGTGTTATCAGGAAAGGAGCTCATTTGAGGTAACAATTTTTGCTGTTGAAAATCCATTCAGATCTATGTTTAGTGATATTTTATTATAGAGGGTCTATCTTGTTAGGGACCCAGGCCCTTGCCAAATCTAAGATTAAGGCTATTTCATCTTCGCTGAAAAGTACATTGGTTGAGAGCCAAACCAGGTTAATAGAAGTCTTTGGTAGGACATTCCCACTACCAATCTAAAGAACCTGATGGACTGATCTGGCTTTCTACAGTTCATTTCCTCTCAATTCCAGATGAATACCTGCGGTGCCATATTCGAAGCTTTTGACTGTACGCATTAGTTCAACCTATGCGTACAGTCAAGACACTGAAGAAGATGGCCTTGCACGTGTTAATCCTGATACGCTCCGGCAGAATAGGTCAATTCATAGCTGTGGGAGTAGATCTCGATAAGGTTGCCGAACGGGTCTTCGCAGTACACCATGCGGTATGGTTTTTCGCCGGGATAGTATTCCCGTACAGGCATTCGCTGCTTGCCGCCATGCTCGACGATCTTTTTGGCGAGCCCTTCCACATCCGGGTCCTGCACGCAGAAGTGAAAGACGCTGGTCTTCCAGTATTCAAAATTGTTTTCCGGTTTTTCCGCGTTCTTGAACTCAAAAATCTCAACGCCTATTTTATCACCCGTGGAGAGGTGGGCAATCTTGAAACTTCCCCAGCCCTCGCCAAAGACATCGTTGCACATTACGCCGATGGCTGAATCGTCTGCGAAGATTTCAGTCGGTGGCATAATGACGTACCAGCCGAGTACTTTGGTATAGAATTCAACAGCTTTTTCAAGATTTGTAACTGAAAGACCGATATGAGAAAAGGTTCTTGGGTAAGTCATGTACGTGCTCCTTAATGGGTGTCATTGATTACTGGGCTATCCCAGAGTTACTGGTATAGTATAGGGAATAAATTGACAGGTACAAGAAGGCACTTATTGGTGTGATACGTACCCACAGGTTGGTTTTGTGAAGCTACAGTGTAGCGCGAGCGATAATTTTTTTTGGGATTGAAGATGATTGAAAGAAACGGAAAACACTACCATTGCCCTGTGGAGGTCGCCATGGACATGCTCAGCGGCAAATGGAAATGTCTCATGCTCTGGCATCTGCATGAAGGTGATAAGCGTTATAAGGAACTGGAGCGAATTGTGCCAGGTGTAAGCCAGAAGATGCTCAGCCAGCAATTAAAAGAGCTGGAGCGGGATGGTCTGCTCACCAGAACGGTGTATCCCGAGGTACCTCCAAGGGTGGAATACGCGCTGACTGATCTGGGTAAAAGCGCTTTTCCCATCCTTTCCATGATGCACCACTGGGCAGTTGAAAAGCTTAAGGTGACAGATGAGAACCATACCTCGGAAGTTACCAGCTGAAAGACATACTCACCTGCCTGAAACCGGCCAATTGAATGATGAACGGGGAAGAATGAAGTTGTTTGATGAGACCCGGATCAATGGTGTCTCATTCATCGCTGAGTATCAGGAGCTGACCAGACGCGTTCATAACATGGAAGCAAGATCGCTATGCAGAGCTTTTTCGTTGATTTGCCTGATTATCTTGTACTTCTATGTTTGACGCGTGAGCGTGCTTTTGATGATCCTGATAAAATCAACAATCGATTCGTTACGTATGGTGTTGGCTTTCGCCATGTAATATGAGTAATCGATTGTGCCATGCTTATCACGTCGAACAGGTCTGGAGTCACTTTTGCCTGTACTTTCCAGGCGACCACCCTGGTATTGGATTGCCTCCATATTTTCAGCACAGGGCTCCTCAAATTTCTCAGTCCACGATCGAGTAATAATTCTTATATTTTCCATGACTAAACTCTGTTCACCAGCAGGTTGAATGTAGATATTTGTAAGTGAACATCATCGTACTCAGGGTTGTGGAAAAATACATTGCTAAGAATTGTTTGTTTTGTAATTATCTGGCAACAATTAAGACAAAAATTCTAATATGGCGCAATTATGGATAACTACGATCTGAAAATACTTGATTGTTTGCAAACTGACGCGAGGATCTCGAATGTGGCTCTGTCCGAGGCGATACATCTATCACCTGCACCATGCCTGAGAAGGGTTCGTGAACTTGAGAATCAGGGAGTCATCAGCGGCTACACGGCGCTGCTCGATCAGGAGAAGATGGGATGGGGGGTAACTGTGTTTATCGAGATTCGGCTCGACAAGCAGGTGTTGAGTTATATTGAGGTATTTGAAAAAAAGATTGCCCAGTATCCTGAGATAATGGAGTGCTATCTGATGACAGGTTCATCAGATTACCTGTTGAGAGTAGTAGCCCGGGACTTGCCATCACTGCAGACGTTTATCACCGAAAAACTCGCCACGATACCGAACGTTGCCAATATGCGTTCCAGCATTGCTCTCAAGCAGGTGAGATATAAAACGGCTTTGCCACTTGAATGAGGCTGTAACGATTATGGATAGTCTGCGGAAATGGTTTGCCGCGTTAAGTTTGCTCTACCCCGTTCGTGTTGTTGAAGTGAGCTGATAAGGTTTCTCTTCGGCAGAGTTCTGAAAAATTTTAATTATCTGCTTGCAAAATGTATAATTTATAAATTATACAAAGTAGAGTCATGTAGATCTGAATGTGGACGCAGACGAACATATTATGCCAGCATAGCTGAAGAAAAAGGAAAAGATTCATATATGGAATTCAAGAGCTTGAACGATGCGGCCTATTCGGAAATCCGAGCAAAAATATTGCAGGGGGAATATGAACTCGGCAGCCGGATACGCGAAGATGTCCTGGCCGAACAGATCTCGATAAGTCGCACTCCGGTCAGGGAAGCAATAAACCGCCTTGTTGCAGACGGGATAATCATCAAAAAGCCACAGCGAGGTCTGTATCTTATCGATCCGGACCCTGAGCAGATTGAAGAACATATTGAGATCAGACTGTCTCTGGAGAAACTCGCTGTTAAAAAATGTATCGAACTGCTGACAGATGAGAACCTCGCAGCGATAAATGACTCACTACGAGCGTTTGAAAAAGAGCTTGAGCGAAAAGATTACACTGCGTGTAACGAGCTTGATGGCGAGTTTCATATGCTGATAGCACGATTGTCTGGAAATAGTCGTCTGGTAAACTTACTCGATGAATTTTCGGCCTTCTTCCAGTTGATCAGGAAAGAGGAGAAGAAGCATAATCCGGAAGAGAAGAACAGCATCACCCTCTCTGAACACCGGCAAATTGCTGAGGCTATCAACAACAGAAATGTCACTGCGGCCCAAAAGGCAATCGAAGGCAACATTCAAACGATGCGCCACACTTTGCTTAAAAGCACCTAGTGGTTTGGTGAAAAATTGAGGGGAATTCTTCCAAAAGGGCAATCGTGGATAAGCTCTAGATATTCCCCTGAATAACAATAAATCACTACTGATTGATTGTGCTATGCAACGCGCAGCCACTGATAGTTGTCGATATGAATAATTTATAAATTATAAAATGTTAAAAATGTGACGCCTTTTCAGACCGGAGAAGAGCGCGACAGGAGGTGAGTGAACTTGTTCATGCTGATTGCCACATTCCCTGAATCTGCTGAAAAGTACATAAAGGGATGGGATAAAAGGCCAGATTTTCGTATCTGGTGCTGGTGTAGATCGACAATGTAATTGAATGTGTGAGGAGTGTTATGCCGAGATTTAATGCGAATTTGTCAATGATGTTTCAGGAGGTTGAATTTCCGGATCGTTTCGAAGCAGCCGCCAAAGCTGGCTTCAAAGGTGTGGAATATCTTTTCCCCTACGATTTTGAAGCGGAGCAACTGGTCGAGTTGCTGCAAAAAAATAATCTTGAACAGGTGTTGCACAATCTGCCTGCAGGAGACTGGGCAAAAGGTGAGCGTGGCATAGCCATATTCCCTGATCGAATAGGTGAGTTCCAGGACGGTGTCGGTACAGCCATTGAATATGCCAAAGCTTTGGGAAATAAGAACGTCAACATGCTGGTTGGAATAGCGCCGGATGATGTCAGCAACGATGTTTTGACGAGCACCCTGATCGAAAATGCCACTTTCGCGGCAGGGGAACTGGCAAAAAATAATATCGGCCTCTTTTTAGAGCCGGTCAATACCAGGGATATTCCGGGCTTCTTCCTCTGTAGAACACAGCAGTGTCTTG
This sequence comes from Desulfosediminicola sp., assembly GCF_048381775.1. Lineage (NCBI taxonomy): Bacteria > Pseudomonadati > Thermodesulfobacteriota > Desulfobulbia > Desulfobulbales > Desulfocapsaceae > Desulfosediminicola > Desulfosediminicola sp. Next base: position 59,416 of record NZ_JBLXGE010000008.1, read on the forward strand.
ATGTGATAGCAGCCACCGGATCAAACAACATCAAACTGCAATACGATATCTACCATATGCAGGTCATGGAGGGGAATCTCGCGCCCACTCTGGAGAAGAATCTGGGCAGTATAGGGCATATCCAGCTGGCTGATAATCCCGGCCGTCACGAACCGGGCACAGGTGAGATCAATTATCCATTTCTCTTCGATTTTATCGACCAAATCGGCTACCAGGGCTGGATCGGTTGCGAATACATTCCGGCCACTACCACAGTAGAAGGGTTGGGCTGGCTTGAACCATACCTGTAATGCGGGCTTAGCCCCAGAACTCAGATCCGCAATTTGTAAGAATCAACACTTGTAAGAATTCAATGGAGAAAAAATGCGCAAGATCGGATTTGTCGGATTAGGAATAATGGGCGCCCCAATGGCTGCAAATATTCTGGCTGGTGGTTGCCAATTGTATGGATGCAGCCGAAGTGGTGTTCCACAGGGGTTGATAGATAAGGGAGCAGTTGCCTGCACAACCGCAAAGGAAGTGGCAGAACAGGCAGATGCTGTCATAACAATGGTTCCGGATACTCCCCATGTGGCAGAGGTCTTGTTTGGTGAAAATGGAGTCGCCGAAGGATTGAGCCCAGGCAAAGCAGTTATTGATATGAGTTCGATATCACCGATCGAAACCAAAATATTCGCCAAACAGCTCAATGCGCTTGGCTGCGAATATCTCGATGCACCAGTATCAGGCGGAGAGGTCGGTGCCAAAGCAGCGACATTGACAATCATGGTCGGCGGGTCTGAGGGCGCCTTTGAAGCAGCAAAGCCGATCTTTGAACTTATGGGTAAAAACATTACCCACGTTGGCGCAAATGGTGATGGTCAAACCTGCAAAGTCGCCAACCAGATCATTGTTGCCCTGAACATCGAGGCGGTGGCAGAGGCCCTGCTGTTCGCTTCCAAAGCTGGGGCTGACCCTGCTCGTGTGCGCGAAGCGTTGATGGGTGGTTTTGCATCTTCAAAAATTCTGGAGGTGCATGGCGAACGCATGATCAACCGCACCTTTGAGCCGGGTTTTCGTATTGAGCTGCATCAGAAAGATCTGAACCTGGCGCTTTCCAATGCCCGGGCCATGAAGCTGAGCCTGCCGAACACTGCAACGGCGCAGGAACTGTTCAACGCATGTACAGCAAACGGAGGAGAGGGTTGGGATCACTCCGCTATGGTACGTGCTCTTGAACTTATGGCATCCCATGAGGTTGCCTGACAAATAGCCCTGCCTGTTATCCTGAAGAAGGAGAATGTTGCGACCCCCCATTACCCTCTTTGGGGATGGGGAGGTTGTTCGCATCATGCGGTATCATTAAAATAAAGAAAGAGGCCCGCTGAGACGTTAACAGAATACGAAAATATTCAGTTTGGCCGAGCCGGTAACGTGTCATATCAATCCTGAATCTTTACTGTTCCCGCAATTTCAAATATGTTTATAGTAATATCGATTGTGAGCTGATCGCAGGATTACATATGAGGATTTCATTGAGTCTCCTGGAAAACTGTATTTTCCAGGTTAATGTTGAATCTTAACGAGTTTCAGCGCCATGCCTGACAGAGCTCTCCGAAAGCTGGTTAACAGCATCTCTTTCCGTATCGCTTTACCATCGTTCTTCACCATTCTGCTCTTCATCATAGCCATATTCTTTATTATTCTTCCCGAGCTGGAAAAAAGTTTCATTAGCAGGAAGCAAGAGACAATCAGGGAACTGACGGAAACGGTCTGGAGTCTGCTGGAGTCATATTCTGAACGTGAACAGTCGGGCGAGCTGACGAGGGAAGATGCGCAGAACAGAGCCATTTCACGTATCAGAAAATTACGATATGGCATTGATAAGAAGGACTACTTCTGGATTAATGACACGTATCCCAGGATGGTTATGCATCCGTACAGGCCGGATTTGGAGGGAAAAGACATTTCCGATTTCGAAGACCCGAACGGCGTATTCCCTTTCAGAAAATTTGTCGATCTTGTTAATAAAAAAGGCTCGGGATACATAGACTATCTGTGGCAGTGGAAAGATGATCCGCTCAAGATATCCCCTAAGTCATCCTATGTCATGGGGTTCAAGCCGTGGGGATGGATTATCGGCACCGGCATGTATTTAGATGATGTCCACGCGGAAATGGCCGCCATACGCATCAAACTCAAGGTCATATCTGCAGGCATCCTGTTCATTGTCTCATTATTGGCCGCCTATTCGATTCGTCAGTCAATTTTGGCAGACCGGGAGAGGGAAAATATTGCAATAGAGCGGGAACAGCTGCTCGAATCATTGGCGCAGAGTACTGAAAGATTTCGAAACCTGCTGGAGACGACCAGTGACTGGATCTGGGAAACCGACAGAAGTGGCAGGTATATTTATTCAAGCCCGCGAGTAAAAGATGTGCTCGGTTACGCACCCGAAGAAACTATCAACAAAGACCTGATGGATCTTGCATCCCCCCGTTCATCCGAGGCGTTGTCGCCACAATATGAAGAGTTGTTGAGGGCTAAAAAGCCGTTCAGCGGCTTTGAGTGCACTTGTCTTGGCAAAGACGGGCAGGTAGTGGTGTTGGAAAACAATGCAGTGCCTGTTGTAAACGAAGAGCAGGTTCTGCTAGGTTTTCGGGGGATTGCCAGAGATATAACGGATCGGAAAGTTGCCATGGAAGCATTGAAGAAAAGCCGTGACGACCTGCGTGCCAGCCTTGAGGAAACCGTAGCGTCTCTTGCGTCAACAGCGGAAAAAAGGGATCCTTATACCGCTGGCCACCAGCTGCGGGTAGACCGTTTAGCATGTGCTATTGCAAAACAACTTGATCTTTCTGAAGATGAGATTGAAGGGCTCCACATCGCCGCTTTGCTGCATGATATCGGCAAAATTACCTTGCCTTCCGAATATCTGGCTAAACCAACAGAACTTAGCAAGAAAGAACGGGCGATTATCGAGTGCCACCCAGAGGTGGGGTATGAAATACTGAAACCGATTCATTTTCCATGGCCTATAGCGGATATTGTCTATCAGCATCACGAGCATCTGGACGGAACAGGCTACCCCCAAGGGTTGATGGATAAAGATATTTTGCTTGAAGCAAAAATTCTGGCTGTTGCCGATGTGGTCGAAGCAATGTCTTCCCATCGGCCGTATCGTCCATCACTGGGAATCACTAAGGCGTTAGATGAAATCAGGGATGGACGGGGCATTCGTTATCACGCGCCAAGCGTTGACGCCTGCCTGCACCTGATTCAGGAAAAGAAGATAGAGTTCTGCACAGAAGATTGGTGCCAGATATTTCTCTAGAATCTGTTGGCTTACCCATCAACATGGGTGCCCTTGATTGGCAAAGAGAGAGGGGCAGGGTGGATCGAATTCGGCTGTTTCAATTGCCTGTCAGTTTTATTGATTCGCTCTAAATTTTACAGATTTTATTTAACCAATACAGGTTATTGGAACTTTTTTGATCATCTTATCGGAGGTCGATTCGCTCTTCAATAATCCCCATGTAGCTGCGAATATGTTCTTCGGCAATTCTCCTGCTTGTCTTTTTGTCGCGTTTTTCGAGTGCATCAAGGAGTAGGCGCTGGCTTTTGAATTGATCGAACATCTGTTCCTTGCTGAAAACTAGGTAATGCCAGAATCTGGCACCGACACTCTGGTAGTTGCGCAGTAATTTTTCCAACTGTGGGTTCCCTGTGGAGGAATAAATCACATTGTGAAAATCAGATTCATGCTTCAGTAAGGCTTCACCGTCTACTCCATTTTCGATTTCCAGTGCTGCCACCTTTGCAAGGATCCCGGCAAGCGCATGGAGTTGCTCTTCTGTAATCCTCTCTGCTGCCAGTTCCCCGGCGATTCCTTCGAGACCAATCCGTATTTCAGTTATTTGTTTGAGGAATTTGAAGTCCATCGGGGCAACCCAGGTTCCTGACCGTGGAATGCGCTTTATGAGACCCTCGTTCTGGAGTTCTAAAAAAACCTCGCGCAACGGTGTTCGCCCAATTCCATACCGTTCCATAATATCTTTATCTTTCAACAATTCGCCGGGGGCGAGTTGTTGAGTAATAATTTGATATTTAAGCCCTTCATATGTTTTTTGCTTGGTCGAGGTCATGTGTTCCCTGCTCTGTTGCTATTTCGATCTCAGCAGTCTCATCCGAAAACTGACTTCAGGAAAAGAAGGTAAGGCCATTGTAAATGGATGTGGTCTGGAGAATTCCTCATGGAGTCCTCAATTAATCCGACAAGAATATAATCCAACGAATTAAAAATGAAAACCAACTCATTTTACTCACAGAATTGTGTTCAAATAGAACTCCTGAACCTAACTGTGTATCAATGCGAGGAGATATGTCATTAAGAATTGGCCCATTGATTTTTTATTACAACGGATTTGCGAATTTTCCCTGCAACCACTCCATTTCTTTCCCTTTTATTTCTAAGTGATTGTAACCCATAAGGGACAAAAATGTAATCAGCCAAATTGGCGAATTACAAATATGGAAGGTTTTTGTATCTTGACTGCTGGTATATCAGCTAGTATATCAGTAGTCAGGATACAAAGTCCATTGCCTTAAAACACCCATGAAATCAGCGTGGTTTTGCAGAGAAGAATATGTCTAGCAGAGAGAAGGAATTTCACAAAAACGGCGTAGTCACGATGGTTGGGCTGGATTTCGGCTCAACAACAAGTAGCGCGATGGTGGCTCATGCTCGTGTTGGCCGTAATTCAGTTACTGGCCGAATGGCTTTCGGTCATCCCGATATCATATACCGCTCTGAACCCGTGTTCACACCTTTTGAAAATGACAGGATCGATGAAATAGCACTGCGGGGCTATCTCGACCGCTGGTTGCAAGCAAGTGGTATAAGAATAGAGGAACTGTTCTCAGGCGGGGCAATTATCACCGGTCTGGCCACTGAAAAAGCAAATGCAGGCCGGATCGCTGAACTGGTTAAAGAGCGAGTGGGAGAAGCTATAATCGCAACGGCTTCGGATCCTTGCCTGGAGTCCTGGCTCGCCTTTATGGGCAGCTGTTCAACTCTTTCCCGCTGTCACAGCGAGCGTGCCATAATCAATCTTGATATCGGAGGTGGCACTACCAATCCGGCTCTTGGTGTAAATGGGAATGTGCTGGCTGCTGGCTGCTACTTCATCGGAGCCCGTCACTTTCAGTTTGAGCCTGGAACATATCGCCTTACCTCGATCTCCACTTACGGTTGCGTGCTCCTGGATCACCTTGGAATTTCCAGAAAGGTTGGAGACGATCTGAAGATACCTGAGCGAGACGCGATTCTTGAGTTCTATCGGATGATGCTGGAGGCAATTGTCCGAGGCCCAGATAAATTACTGGAAAGCCATGCCGCCCGATTACACACTCAGATCCCTCTGCCTACGGAAGAGTTGTCGAGACAACCTGTAATTACTTTTTCCGGCGGAGTCGGTGAACTTATTTACAGGCATGCACTTGGCCAGCCTCTTCCCGATACCACCCATTTCGGGGATCTGGGTATAGATCTGGCTCGCTCCATCATGTCCTCGCCGATCCTTTCTGCGGGTGTCTCCAAGCTTGTACCTGAAAACATGGGCAGGGCTACAGTCTATGGACTTGCCATACATAGCACCGAGGTCTCAGGAGCCACCCTGTTCCTTCCACGAAAAGAGATATTGCCCCTGCAGGATGTGCCCATCGTGGGGCGGATGTCAATGGATGCCGGGGATGAAAAAGTTCGTCAGCTTATCAGGATGATAGCTAAAAGCGAGCGTGGGGGGGCGATACAGGTTACCGCTGCTGCTGAAGATGATCAATCTGAAGGAGTTATCAAGGGGCCGTCAGTTGAAAAAATGGAACGGGTAAAGGCCTTGGGTCAGAGTCTGTATTCTGGCGTCGTGGCTGAAGGGATCACGCCCGATACTCCGCTCATCGTGCTTGTCCCTAACAATTGCGGCAAATCGCTGGGGAATTACGCCACTGGCTGGCGACGGCTTTCTGCCAATATCGTGGTGATCGATGAGATCCCTGACAGGAATGCGCACTTCGTCAATATTGGCCGTAACCGTAATAACATTGTGCCGGTGTCGTTTTACGGGGTGCAGTGATGCACTCTAAAAAAAATAAAGTTGATAAACGTTTTATGAAAATTATTAAACCGTTAGAAAATATATTCGTGCCTGCTCCGGGCCCTGATGAGGTGTATGCAACCTCCCTCCTCGATCGGCAGTTCAGCTTCACAGGCTTGAAGAAACTGCTCGGGGCTGCGGACATCAGCAAGGCGGGTGACCGCACCGCAGGGCTTGCAGCCAAAGATGAAATGGAAAGGGAGGCGGCACGCTCAATTCTTTCAGGTCTATCCCTGCAACATATTTACGACACGCCCCTGACCGATGGCAGCGGACGGGTCGATAGTGTCATGCGTGCCGGATACGAGATCGACCTTGAGGTGTTTCGCACGATCGCGACCATGACCTTGGGCCAACTGAAAGATCACCTCCTTGCTTCGGGCGGCGCGGAGGTTGAGCGGCTGGGTAAGGCATTAACGCCTGTTATGGCGTCTGCTTTAGCCAAAATAATGGACGTGCACGAGCTTGTCTTCATCCCCAGGAAAATTGCCAAGCCCACCAGGGCACGAACGCTTATTGGTCTGCCGGGCTGTCTCTCATTCAGGCTTCAGCCGAATCACCCCAAGGATGATCTCGATGCAATTTCTCTCTTGGTCTATACAGATCTCAGTTTAGGCATGGGAGACTGTCTGATCGGGGTGAATCCCTCTGAGGGCTCGGTGGACAACGTGAGCAGAATTCTCCACCACCTGGATAAACTTCGGCGAGAAACCGAAGCGCCGTCTCAGATCTGTGTTCTGGGGCATGTTAAAACTCAGCTGGCGGCTCTCGACCAGGGAGCGCCCGTGGAAATCCTCTTCCAGAGCTTTGCGGGAACGGAGAGAACACTTACCGAGGAGTTTGATGTCACGGTAGAGTTTATGGATCGGGCGTACGCGATTATGGCGGAGCGTGGTCCTCTTGCGGGTAGAGCAGATCAGTTCATGTACTTCGAGACCGGACAGGGGAGTGAGATGACCTACCGGAAGCATGACGGTATCGACATGACGACCTGCGAAGCTCTCTGTTATGGACTCTGCCGTCGCTACGACCCTTTCATGGTCAATAATGCTACAGGCTTTATTGGCCCGGAAACTCATCTGAACGATTTCGAGTTGATGGTATCTACCCTGCAGGATCATTTTATGGGTAAAATCCTTGGACTGCCCATGGGGATAAGCCCAAGCTATACCCTGCACTCCCAGTCACATCTGGAAGGGCAGCAGATGGCCGTTCAGCTGGCGACAGCCGCAGGTGCGAACTTCTTTATGGATGTTTACTTGGGGGCCGACCGCATGCTGGCCCATTTTGTGAACAGTGGCCATGACGACCAGACCATGCGGGAGATTTACAATCGGAATCCTGCCCCAGAATTTCTCCGATGGGCGGTTGGCCGGGGGATCTTCGAGCAGACTCCTGACGGCAGGGTGACGAGGGGGCCGAACTGGGGCAATCCCAGGCTGTTCATTTCCTCAGACGCGGAGTTTCAGCGATTGCGGGAATCCCTTCCCAACGCCCCCGGTTTCGACAACGCAGGTCCTCGTCCCGCCAATGCGGTGCAGCGGGTTCTGCGGGCTAACCAGGCCGTAGGACGAGAGGCTGTGCACAGCGACCTGAGATTTGACGAATTGGCGTCATTCAACTTTCGAACCTTATCCACTGTGGCTGTGGGCAAGGCCGATCATCTGAAAAACCCTGAGCTTGGCTCACGGCTCAGCCCTGAATCTGCTGCAACGCTTACCCCAGAGCACCGGGACGTGCAGATTGTCGTAACAGACGGACTCAGCGCAGAGGCGGTTCACCATAATGTCTCAGATTTGCTGCCTGTGCTCCAGGATGGTCTGGCCAGTCGGGATTTTACCATGGGGCAGCCAATACTCGTTCCGTATGGTCGGGTAAAACTGGTCGAGGCATTGGGGGACGCCCTGAAGCCGCAGTTGCTGATTCTGCTGGTCGGGGAACGCCCAGGTGGGGATGCCCTGTCATCAAGGAGCCTTTCAGCCTATCTGGCTATCAGGCTTGCCGACAGTTCGTCGCTGCCGGAAGCCATACGCTACAGCGGCAACGCCAGTATCGTATACGAGTACACGCTTATCACCAATATCTATGCTGGAGGGCTTCCTGCGGTTGAGGCGGGAAGTGTCGTCGCGGAAAAAGCGATGGAAATACTCGAACATCAAGCCGCAGGGAATAGACTGGAAGATATTCTCGCACGGCTGGAGGGAGTTAACGAACACCTTTGAAAGCATATACAACGCTGCTGCAGCTGACGCCGTAGCAATCAATCAACGCATCAATCCCCCAAAGGAGGAAAGACCATGATGTACCCTGTCAAACATTTCAAGAAGGCCATGTGCACTCTGGTGGCCCTGTCGATGTTCGCGCTGACTGGCCCAGCTGGCGTGGAAGCCGGTTCCGTAAAAATGAAATTTTCTCATCAGAACAACGTCTATGATGCTGATCAGTTACTAGCCGAGACCTTCAAGCAGCTGCTGGAAGAGCGAACCGACGGTGGGATAAAAGTCGCTATTTATCCTGGAACCCTGACCACCAGCGAAGAAGAGGCGATGGAATTCGTCAAATCCGGAACTGTCGATGTTGATACCAACTCAGCCGGACACCTTGCTGGATTTTATAAAGATATTCAATTTCTGCAGCTGCCCTACCTGTTCAAAAGTCCCGCCCATTATAAAGTGGCCAGGCAGTCAGGGGTTATCAAAGAGATACTCGCTGAGCTTGAAAAGGCAACGGGGTTGATTGCTCTCGGGATCTATTCCGACTGTAACGGTTTTGCCATTGCCAGCACCAAGCCGATCAACAGCATCCAGGATGCGAAGGGAACAAAACTGCGTTGTATGCAGAATCCTCTCTTTGTTGATATCTACAGCGAGTTCGGGTTTACCGTTACCCCCACAGACTGGGGTGAACTCTACACTTCCCTGCAGACCGGCCTGGTAGAGGCAGACGACCTCGGCGTGTATTGTAACAACATCTTCAAGATGAGTGAGGTGGTAAGTAATTATGCAATCCTCCGTCAGATGTGGACGCAGAAAGTCGTCTTCATCTCTCCAAAGACCTGGGCCAAGCTCTCTGGAGAACAGCAGGAGCTGGTACGCTCCGTAGCCAATGATGCGATTGAGCTCACCGATGCATGGCAATACGCTCGGGAGCAGGAGGCCATCGAAAAGGTACAAGCTGCAGGCGGTACCGTGACATATCCGGATACTGCCCCGTTTAAAGCGGCTTCTGAGAAAGTTTACGAAAAGTGGTTTGCGAATAATCCGCACTGGAAAGCCTGGTACGATCAGATCCAGTTTCTTGATCCTGATGCGAGAATGCCAAAAGCCTACCAAGTAAAATAGTTGATATCATGTGGCAAGCATACTGGCCCTCTCAGGAATTTTGGCTTGGGCAGGGCCGGTATGAATTGCTCATCGGTGAACCTTTTGGAGTTTGCTGGAAAAAGTTGCAAAGGAAAGAGAGTGAAATGGAAGATATCGAGGTAAAACCTCATACAACTGCAGGGGTAATGGCCCAGACTGTTCGAGTGACGAAGGTCGTTACCTGTACATACATTTCAGTTCTGCTGGTTGGAATGGGGCTGGTGCTAGGGGCAAGTATTATCCTTCGGTTCTTCTTCGACCAACCCGTAGCCTGGTCCAACACCATAACACGGTATGCCTACATCCATATTGTTCTGCTGGGGGCCGCTGTCTCCTACATGGAGGGTAGCCATGCCCAGATTGATGTGATTTACCAGCGGGTACCCCGAAAGATGCAGCTTGGTTTTGACCTTGTCCATAATGGTGTGATGCTGTTTCTCTGCTCTGTCCTGACGGTGATGGGGGCCAAGCACGTTGTAAATATGTGGCAGGTGCACTCGCCTATTATTACTGGTTTTCCAGTGGGTGTTGTGTACCTCGCTGTACCGTTGTGTGCTGTGGTTATGGTGATATTCATATTCCAGCGATTAGTTGACTTGAAAGATAGGAAAGAGGGTTGAGCATGTTGTACATTGCACTGATGGTAATCTGTTTTTTTGTTCTCATGGCAATACGGGTACCGATCCCCTTTGCTTTGCTCGCTTCAACTCTGGTCTACTATTTCGGCGCTGAACTGCCGCTCAATATTGTGGTGGTTCGTCTTCTGCGTTCATTCGATTCGTTTATCCTGCTGGCCATCCCTTTCTTCATCCTCGCAGGTCGAATCATGTCCGAGGCGGGAATCAGCGACCGCTTGATCCGGGTGGCTGACCTTATCGTCGGGAGAGTGAAAGGCAGCCTGGCGTATACAAATATTGTGGTCAGCATGTTCTTTGGCGGTATCACCGGCACAGCCATTTCAGATACCACAGCAATTGGTTCTATCCTTATTCCCTCAATGGTGAAAAAGGGGTACTCGAGAAGCTTCAGTGCCGCAGTTACCGCTGCCTCATCAACCATGGGTCCTATCATTCCCCCGAGCCTCATGTTTATCATATACGGCTCCATTGCCCAGGTCTCCATTCGGGATATGTTTCTTGCCGGCGCTATTCCCGGGTTGCTGGTCGGGATCTCACAGATGGCGGTGGTGAAAATTCATGCCATCAAGAATGACCTCCCCAGAAGGGAGGAAACGATTTCTCCTCGTGAGGCGTGGATAATTGTTCGGGACGCCTCTCTGGCTATCCTGCTGCCGGTGATAATTCTCGGCGGGATCCTTCTCGGAATCGTCAGTCCCACCGAGGCGGCGGTCGTGGCTGCCTTTTATGCCGGTATCATCGCCATGTTTGTGTACCGGACTCTGAGCGTGAGACGGCTGCTGACGGTAATCAAAGAGTCCGCGGTTGAGACTGGCAGCGTTTCGATAATTATCGCTGCTGCTGCTCTTTTTGGCTGGGCGTTGTCCAACGAGCAGGCCCCTCAGATGTTTGCAGAATGGCTGATGGATAGTTCATTATCGAAATGGCAGATCCTGTTGATGATCAACCTGATGCTGTTTGGGCTCGGGATGTTCATGGACAGCATTCCAGCCATCATGATTGTGACGCCTGTCTTGCTGCCTCTCTTTAACATCCTCAACATTGACCCACTGCATGCCGGTTTATTCATGAGCGTTAATCTCATTACCGGTCTTGCCACACCGCCCGTTGGCTGCTGTCTGTTCGCTGCCTCGATAATATCAGAGTCACCAATGGAAAAGATAAGCCGGGCAATCCTGCCTTTTCTCATAGCGAATGTTATTGTGGTGTTGCTGGTAACATATATTCCCAGCATATCTTTATTTATTCCTTCTTTATTGAAGTAATGGTTTTGATCCAACGTGGTTACAGTCAATTGCTTAAGGGTTTACTTTGTACTCTATATTAGGTGCCAATATTGCGGGTGAGGTCTTTGTCTGGAGGAAAGCTTGCTTCTCTGGTGCATCAACCATCTGCCTTGCTCATGTTCGGAAGCTAGATTCAAGTAAAAGTGTTGCACTTATTACTTGAATCTAGCATGCCTCAGCCTATTTTAAAGTTTGCTGAGGATGAGGGGTAATCAGAATAATATTTAACACATAAATAAAAATAGGCATGCCAATAGCCCCAAATAAAATAGCCGCCTTGTATGGTGGTATTTTTATCATTATTTTCAGTCAGCTAACGTTAGAATAACCTGCTACAGACGTTGGCACCGATTACTTGGGGAAAGTAATTATTTTCTTGGTTCAGTTTCACCTCTCAACACCGGCTATTTAATGTAGTCAGCGCGAGCATAGCGAGTGGGTCAAACGACTGGTTATATGTTTTTATTATTTTCACCAAACCATTCTTTAGCGGTTGAAGGATCTCTAAATGCCTCAATAGGGAATGCATATTTCTCAAAGGCTAACATTGAAAGCATTCGGGTCATTCTAAAATTTATATCTGACTTTGCAACCATAGCGGTCTTTAGCCCTTTTCTGTTTTTTGACGCTTCTTTCGTTATATGAATAAAAGAGCGTATTGTGTCAGAATTTATATGATCAAAATTGAAATCATTTAGAATCCAAATCACATATTTGTTTGCCCATGCCTTAGAATTCATAGAAATATACTCTGATATCTCAGGCAAAGTAGTATCGCTAGATACTGTGTTTGTAACTATATGATCTTCAATGGTGGTTTTGATGTTTTTCATTTATTTTTCATATAACGTTTAGTTAAGGGGCGGCAAGCGATTTACCCCGAAACTGATTTAGTATTTATATGTTTTGACTAAACTTTGGGTTTGGCAAACACCACAGCCTCTTGCCGTCCCTCTTGAACGCCTTGTTAAGGCTTTATTTTTTCATACTTCTTTGCAATCAAAGGATTCGCAATTTCTGCTCGTTTTTTTCCGCCTTGTGCTGTGTCAAAAGAATTCAGCTCTAGTACTTTAAGTTTAAAATAGTCATAAGTATAAGATCCCTTCTTACTGTCATTTACAACGCTATACTTTATCAGCCTTTTACGTCCACTTTGAACTGAAAGTAGTTCCAAATGAGAATCGTAATTGTCGAGATTTGGGTGTATGAATTGATAATACTTTGATCTGAATAATCTTTTGGGTATAGGTGAAGTCTTTATCAAGAAGTCTACCTTATTTTTTTTCAAAAGCATGTTGCAACGCTTACATGAGGCACTAAGGTTTTTGATTGTAAACATATGCTTTAGGAACAAGGATTTTGGTAAGATATGCTCGATATCAATGACTAAACTAAATTCACCGTGTAGATTTCTCCCACAATAACAACATCGATCATCATTTTTAGTTAAACAAAAATCCTTAATCTTCTTCTTTACGGATTTCAGCTTAGAATTATTATCCCAAGATTTATGACCCTTTTTTCTTGCTGCCCTCATTTCTGTAATTTCTGCAATGCTAAAGGTTACTTTGTAAGGCATTTCAATATGTCACTTATTTAGATTTAATTTCATCGACTATCTTTAAAACATTTTTTAAAAATTCTTCTTGTGTCTCATCATAAATATTATCTTGATATGAACTTATTTTTGATACTATAGAGTCATATGAAAGATCACCAGAGTCATAACTGTTTAGCAGTTCAATAATATTATCAGACAAGTACCTATTTTCAGGAGTGAGCACCCCAAAATCTTCTAAAAGTAGCTCCTCATTATTGTTGGTTCTACTGCTTCTTTGGTGTAATTGATGTCTTTTTATAATAAACAGATTTGTTAAATCTTTTTTAAGAGGGATTATCAAAGAAGAGTGGGTTGCGATAATTATCTTAGGTCGTTGATAATAGAAAAGATCAAGTATGTTTTTTATATATTCTCTTTGCCACCGTGGGTGTAAGCTATTTTCTGGTTCATCAATTAATATTACAGCTCCGTCTACTATGTTCGAAGCAATGAACATTAAAGTTGATATGATCATCAGTTCTCCAGAACTGGCCTCTTGAATTGGGATTTCTGTATTTTCTTTTGACAAATATAAAGACAAATATTTTAGCACCTTATGCTTACGCATTACGTTTTCATGCTTTAGCATTGAGGATAAAGCAGATCCATAGATACTACCTTGAGTAAATGTTCTTAGTTCCATTGAAACAATGTTACTTTCTATAAAAACATCGTGGTATTTCTCAAGTAACGAAATGACATCATATTTTTCTTTCTCATTGATGGACTCATCCCTTTTTATACATTCAATATTCTCAGGATTATAACCTTGAACCTTTACTCCAACACGAGTGTCGTATTTCACGTATTCAAGGACTCTCATCAGTGATTCTACTCTATCTGTTTTTTCGTTTTCCTTTCGAATCAGTGTCCTTTTTATAATTTTACTAACTCTATTTCTTCCTTGCCTTCCCCCAGAAAAATGAAAATACTTACTTCGGTTATTGAATTTGTCGTGAACGGATGTAGCAATAGCAATGACTCTCTGCCTTTTTTTTGTTGCGGAATGGGATATGTTATTTAGAAGTACACTCTTACCACTAGCATTTTCACCTATTATGATATTAACATCATATTTATCAAGGTTATCTTCTTCTAATTCAGGAGGTATATTGTACATTGATTTGTGTTTAGGCCTTAACGTAGAGTTGAGGGGCGCGCGCATTTTGCGCGTCCCTCTCTAACATTTTGTTATGTATCGGATTTTATTGTTATAAACTCGACAAATTTAGCAGCAAAATCTGTATATGCAAGTTCATTAGCAAACCCACCTATTTTATAATATTTACCGTCAGATTGCTTTTGCCATGCACCTATTTTACTGAACAAACCTTGCCCTTCCATTTCTTTTAAGGAAGAGCTAATAATGTATGGATGAAATTTTTCAGATATCTTCTCGATAATTTGCTCTTCATCAACTAAAGGAAAGGCAACTAATGGATCAGATTCTTTATCTTCTCTTCTAACTGCGTGAATAAAAAGTGGATGTATTTCTGCTAAAATAAGCAATGATGAGTATGATAAATTTTTAAGGATATCTATAAATTTGCTTTTCTCTATATCGAAACTATCACCTTGCTCTTCTGCACAATTGACCAAAGCATTGACGAACAATTTCTGTTTATCTTCAAACTCAATTTGTGTCCCTAAGTAAAAGATTTTTCTTGCTATTTTCTTACCTTCTTCGGTTTTGAAAATCTCGTTATTAAAGAATACTTCTAGATTTTCGACTCTTTCTGCAAGTAAAATGAGGACAATCTCTATATTACGTTCATAGCTTTCTCTTTCGTAATGATCCCACCCGCTCACAAGTGAACCAGCAAAAGGGATTTGAGATATTAAGCCCTTTAAGGTTCCAGTGCTAAAAGATTTAAGTTCTTTCTTCATAGTTATGGAGTAGGGTAATATTTTATGGACATAACGCTAAGCTAAATGGACCGAAAAACTGATAAGCTTTTGTGTCCATTTTGAGCGCCTTGTTATACCTATAGCCTTGTCGATATGAAATTTGCAACGGACTGCTCAAATACTCCGGTTGATACACAAAACCCTGAGAAGGGTAGTTTTTTACCCCAGCCATTATCATGCCCCATCCCCTCGTAACCACCTGCAATATTAACGCTAATTTTAGTCCTGTTATCACCTACAGATCTCACCGTGACATTTACATTTGCTGTCTCTTCATAGTGCTGCAGAGTTGCTAGTGTGGATGCTTTGATTTCACCGCAATCAAGCGCATTGGGGTGGAGACGAATATTATATTTGGCGCTAATAAGACCGGATGTTTTCTCAATTTTATCAATGGTAATATTGTTTTCAGCAAACCAATCAACAGCCAAAAGCCACGCCTGATCGTATGAGGCTTCATAAGAATAGCTATTCTTGACTTGCCTGTATTCTGGTGGGGTAATATTCATTGTTCCAGAACATGCTACAAGATTTGTCAATAAAAGAGCTAACATGGCTCTTAGTAAAGTATTCGTCATTTATATCTCCTATTTATATGAGGGCATAACGTTACGATAATCGGCTCGCGCGCTGTTTGCGAGTCCGTGTTTATTAGTTTGTTAACTTTTTTTATATTGTAGATGACAATGTTCTCCTAAAATGGTTGGCAAACAAAAACCATGAATCAGCCAACCATTTCTAAAGTGACTATAGAATCACGTTTAAATTTTCTTTTTGGTACATAGATATATTTGACCATCTGTTTCACTTTTCAATGCCATTTGTGACTCATTGATTTCAAGAATTTTTGCCGACTCACTAACATTTTGTGGAAACATCTCTTTCAGCGGTAAAATATCATCTATTTCTGGGTTAGTTAAATTGACCAATTTTATCTCTGAAGACGTTGTAATTAAATACCCATCAACAATTTCCCAAGTACCACTTGCTGACAATGAGTATGTAATTTCAGGTACATCTTCCGTTATTTTCAGGCCAAAACTACCAATGCTATAGGTTGTCCCATTTCGAACATAGGTGTCTTCGCTTGCAAATTTCAACTGTGACCCACTGTCTCCAAATTTATATTCACAAATCCACGTTCCAAATAGATTTGATTTTGAATCTGAATCCGTGTTTTCTGTGGCATTTACGTTACAGACAATGATCAAACTTAAAATCATACAAAAAAACAAGTTCTTCATAGAATTCCTTTTTTTAAGTTAACGTTTAGTTAACTGGCGAGCCTCAGCGAGTCCAAGCGAGGCACGAGCGGTGTTTAACGACTGGTTAGGTACTAAGTATGGGTATTTTACACAATAGGCAAGCATCAAATTATAACAGTTTTTTCTGTCAACGATACGACACCTTCAATGTTGTTATAACTCCAAAAAGCTCATATCGATATTATGAAAAGGCTCTTCGTTAAGCGGAATTATGTTACTACCGATTGTTACATGTTTCTTTTTATTGAGTCGTTTTATGGCACTAATGAATTTCTTTTTCCTGCAAGATGAACACAAAACATCATTACCTCCAGAGAACCGTCTAGGTAACAGCTTACTATTACAACCTTTACACACTGGCAAAACAAACTTTTTCATCCGACCCTCCAAATACAGAATTATGCCATCAAGGGTTTTTATAAAAGTAATCTCGCAAAAACTGACCTGCCTCTTTTTCGGTACCAAACTTCTTGTTGCAGATCCGCATTGTATTCCCACCATTTATGGGGTGGTTAAGTATACAAACATTAGATCCTTTAAGAGAAGCCTCATATCTCCTTCCTGCTCTAACTCCAATGTTATTCCATGTCTTTAGCGACTCATTATACACCCAGTTATTAGCAGGTATATTAGAAAGGTCGTGTGTAACTTCGTTCATGTTTTTAAATCGAGCATCAACATCTACATTAATGCATCTTTTTATAAAAACACCCCACCACCTGTTTATGTGTGGTAGAAAAATCAAACGATTTCCAATTCTATCACTACGCACATCCTGGTTATAATTTTTGGCAAATTCACAATATAGATTCTGACCAACTAAGAGCCAATAGACGGTTAAACCAAAAGACCATATGTCAGTCTGAAAACTGCATAGATTATGCTCTAAGGTTTCTTTTGCCATGAAAATCGGTGTTCCTGCTCCTTGAGCAAAGCCATTAGAAGTTTTGTAAGCTAAACCAAGATCCCCAATTTTAGGTTTATTGTCCTTCATAAATATATTCTGAGGTTTTATATCTCTATGAATATAGCATTTCGAATGGATATATTTTAAGCCATGAGCCATTTCCATAAATATAACTTTTGCCATCTGAGTCGACATTAGATTGTTCTTAAAAAATGAATCTAAATCTCCTTGATTGCACATCTCTGTAGCTATGGCCACATAGTTCGGTTCTTTCAGAGATACATGATGGACCTTTACAACATTTTCATGTTCTAATTCGTTTAGACTTATACCTTCTGAAACGGCATGTCGTGCTTCTGCCTCATTTGAATATTGAATATATTTAACAGCTAAATCATTACCAATAATGTCTGCCCCAGGAAAAACCTGACCAAATGTGCCATTTCCGATGGGACTACTAGCTACGTTCATCGGGAGTCGATTATTTTCCCAACTCATGAATTAGCCTTTTTTATTATTAACAACCCAGCCTCTCTTGATTTCTTCAAAATATCACCAAGCCCATTGTCTTCAAAAAGCTTATCATTTTTTAATGAGTCTCTCTTTTTCCCTTTCGCCATTGACTCAGGCTGTATTAATTCTGCAGGAATATCCGAAGCCCCCACGCATATACCTCTTACCTCTGCTGTACCTAAATGCCCTGCCCCCATCCCTCTAGAGACAGAACTTGCTTTTATCAACAGTTCGTCAGCGGAGTGAGTTTTCACTAATTCACGAACTTGACGAGATATACACCTCATTTCATTTGTTCGAGATTCATCTGTGGCAGGCGAAATTTCGCCATGAGATACATATGTTATATTTTTTTCTTTCACATCCGCGACCACGTAAATGGCTGAATGATTTTTGGGCTCAATTGCAATTACTCTCATTTCAGTTCCCTTATTTTAAATTCCAGCATACTTATCTTGATTCTTAATCGATTTTTTTGAGTATTTTTACCTAACGTGTAATATAGGAATACTCCCTTTTTGCGGAGTAAGGCCACATTTTGGCGAAAATGAAGTACCACAACGGGTAGTGTGATGATGTGGTGTATTTCTTTTCGGATTGTGTGAGAAACGGCTTATCTATCTTAAATGTCAGTGCTTTATCGCATAGTAGGCGATTGATTTTCAAGTTGCAAGCGTTAATCAGGCAACTCCTTGGAGTTCCTATAATACGCAAATAACCGTGATATAGGAGTATGGGTATATTACGCAACCCCAATATTCGTTAGTTGTGCCTAACCTTACATGTTGTGTACTACGATATCGTACAACTACATTTAGTTGATTTGTCAGATCGCCTGTGACATCAATTAGTGTTATGTCGAATAGTATGCAAAAAGATAGGTAAACTGGGTTTAATCAGATTTTATAGACCAGGAGTTCCGATATACGTTCAACAATATCAAATGAAGATTAGTTCCTGATAGTGAGACAGTATCGTTGAGCTGGGATTGGATTTTTCTTTTGAGGGCAGGAAGAGTCAGCGCACGACTTGTTGCCGCGCAAGATTGTATTCAACTCAGCACGAGTTCTTTTTCTCTGACTTTTTTGAATTCATCACCATATCTCCTCTAAAATATATTCAGATTACACTTTTGGTGTAGCCTCATAGATCGAAGCGTGGGAGCGAGGAAATCGGGTGGAGGAGTAACAGCCTAATCCTAAAGAAGTGTTCTCTTAAATTCGATATAATGAATCGATTCCAGGAGGGCCATTTGCCACGCCTCACACCCCTCACCACACCTCTTTAAGCTGAAAGTGAGGGGTAATTAGAAAAAATATTGTCAGCGGCATTTAAGTTTGAAGTTCGCTGCTGAGCTGATCTCGATATAGGTTGCTCCCTGGCGGGGACCGAAACTGCCGGCGAGGATGACGATCAGGTCGTCGTCGTGAAATCGGTTTTCCGCTATGAGTCGGCAGATTGACGACTGCAAGACATTGCCGTTGCCAAGATCCATGTGAATATAATCGGCATAGACCCCAAAGGATAAGGAGAGGCGGCGCATGACCCGCTGGTCGTAAACCTGGGCATGGATGACGTTTGGCCCGCGATAGGCGGCAAGGGCACGGATCGAGGTGCCGGTGAGAGAATCTGCCACAATCGCCTTGGTGTTAAGGCGAATAGCCGCCTTAACTGCCGATTTTGCCAGATACGCAGCGACTTTGTTCTGCTGGGTGTAGCCCGCATCGATATAACCCTGTCTCTTGCTCTCAACCTCTACGGCGATCTTGGCCATGGTTCGTACAGCCAACTCGGGATACTTGCCGTTGGCGGTTTCGCCGGAGAGCATCAAGGCATCGGTATGGTCAAGGCAGGCGTTGGCCACATCCGAGACCTCGGCCCTGGTGGGGCGGGGCGAATCAATCATGGAGTGCAGCATCTGTGTGGCGACGATAACCGGTTTGCGGCGTTCTAGGCAGTCCCGGATGATGCCTTTTTGAATGAGCGGAATTTGCTCAGTCGGGATTTCAACGGCCAGGTCACCGCGGGCAATCATGACCCCATAGCAATTGTCGAGAATCTCACAGAGATTGTTGACACCTTCAGCGTTTTCAATTTTGGAAATTATTTTGATAGGAGAGTTGCTCTCATCAAGAATCTCCTGAACGGCCAGCACATCCTCTTTATTACGCACGAAGGAATGGGCGATAAAGTCGAGATCATTCTCTGCCGCAAAACGGATAAAACCCTTATCTTTTTCACTGAGGGCAGGCAGCTTGACATGTACTGCCGGGATATTGATACTTTTGCGCTCGCTGATTGTACCGTCATTCTCCACTGAGCAGTAGAGGTACTGATCATCTTTTTCAAGCACAGCGAGGGCTATGTGGCCGTCGTCGATAAGAATGGAACTACCGATCGGGACATCTTTGACGAAGTTGTCGTAAGAGACGCAGATGGTGTCGCCTGAGGATTTTTTATCCGGGGCGCCTTTGATACGAACAGCATCACCATACCTGACCGTTAATGGCTCCTCTGCAGGGCAGGTTCTGATTTCCGGGCCTTTGGTGTCGAGCAGTATGCCGATTTTATCGGAGACGGCCCTGGTGTTTTCGATGACCTCTAATGCATCCTCGTGGCTCATGTGTGCCGTGTTGAGACGTACGACATTGACGCCGGCCTTGTAGAGGCCTTCGATAAAAGCGACGGAGCAGTTGAGCGAAGAGATGGTGGCTACAATCTTGGTAAGTCTGGGCATGGGTATCTCGCTGAATTAAAAGTGTAAGAGAATGCACCGAGGGCCTGGGGCCAACAGCAGCCTACAGAGTTTGCCCAAAGTATCTTCGATTGCATCAAGGTTCAAGTAAAAGATCAGGGTGGTAAGAAAAATATTCAGATTTCCGATAGTTTAACAGAGGTGTCTCGTTCTGTGGGGATGATGAGGTCACGATGAGCGCAACACTTCAGGGGAGAACTGAAGCATGGAACATTATGATCTTCTTGATAATTAATCCATCCTGTGGATTAGCTGAAGATGTTGTGCACACATAGGCTGAAAGATTTTCTCTTGGATGCTCTGCGTGCCTGGTCACTGAAAATAGTCTGGGAAACTCAACTCTGCTACATTTTGACACATAGTTGCCGGTAACGGAACTGTGTCATGGCACATGCCACTCCTTTGGTCATTTCAATGCAGTAAATGCCACTCATCTGAAGTAACAATCTGAATAGGTATGGGAAATATGTTGAATTACATATTTGTGGAGGGCTGAATCGCCAGTGGCATATTGCTTGCACAGAAAACTCTGGTAACCGAAAACACCAGAATTGAATTTGGTTAAGTAAGGGCGGGGGGAGAGGTTGGGGTTTTGCAGCAAAGTCAAACCCCTTTATTGCAGCAAAATTCCGATTTTTCATCAGTTTAGGCGGTGTCAGGTTCAGGTCTTTGGGTGCTAAATGAATCGTGGGTTATTTGGGTAAGCAAAATACTCAAGAAGGTGACATCGCATGAGCTGTTCCCCGAGAGTATTCGAAGTCAGCGCTTATTTCTTTCAGGGCACATTGGTGGGCAACTTCCCAAATCATTACTCTTCCCATTACTCTCAATGAATTATTAACCGAAACTTCCCTGTGTTTCTGCAAAATGCGGCCGAGAAACGCGGACTGGATGTTGAATATGATAATAGTGTCTGTGTCCTTATTGCAGAATGAGTTGTAACCAGTGAGGGCCCAGCTATGAAAATTGCCCAGGTTGCTCCAATAACAGAAAGTGTGCCGCCCAAGCTCTACGGTGGAACAGAGCGGATAGTTTCATTTCTCACAGAAGAACTGGTACGACGAGGTCACGATGTAACTCTATTTGCCAGTGGCGATTCCCAGACCAAGGCACGCCTTTGCAGTTACCCAGACAAGGCCTGGAGGATTCAGCCCTGTTGCAGTGATGTCCTGGCCGTACAGATACTACAGCTTGAAAGAGTTTTTCGGGAGCTAGACCTGTATGACATTGTACATTTTCATACAGATTATTTGCAGTTTCCGTTTTTGAGGCGGCTCCCCGTAAACCATGTAACCACACTGCATGGGCGGCTGGATCTTCCGGAACATACCATGATTTTTAATGAATACAGGGAGGCACCTGTCGTTTCAATCTCCAATAATCAGCGTAAAGCCCTGCCGATGGCAAACTGGCAGAAAACCGTTTACAACGGCATCGACGATTCCCTGCTGAACTTTAACCCGGAGTCTGGTTGCTATCTTGCCTTTCTGGGCAGAATTACAGCGGACAAGGGTGTTGTCGAAGCTATTGAGATAGCAATGCGCAGCGGTGTGGAGCTAAAAATAGCGGCCAAGGTCGATCCAACGGATCAAGCATATTTCCACGAAAAAGTTCTTCCTCTCTTAGATCACCCTCTAATTAATTTCATAGGTGAAATTAACGAAATCGAAAAGTCAGATTTCCTTGGCAATGCAGCGGCTCTTCTCTTTCCTATAAAGTGGCCGGAGCCTTTTGGACTTGTCATGATAGAGGCACTTGCCTGCGGAACACCTGTGGTGGCCTTTAACCGCGGCTCTGTCCCGGAGATTTTGCAGAATTTTGTTACTGGATTCATCGTCAATTCTATTGAAGAGGCCATTGCCTCTGTTGGCAGGTTGCACCTTATCAGCAGATATCAGTGCCGTGATGTTTTTGAGAGGCGATTTCGTGCTACGGCCATGACAGATGAATATCTTGATGTATATCATCAACTCATTTCATCCCATGATGGTGCCTGTAATGCAGGTACATCTCCAACAAAATACTGATAGCCATGGAAAAAAATATCGGGGAAGTTATTCAAATTAACGACAGCTGGTATGTCAAGGCGGGATCTTCAAGAACGGATCTGCAGACCAGGGTACTTAAGAATGGTGAATCTTTCGCGATTTTTGATCGATTCGGCGACATCCACCGCATAGGAGTAGGAGAGAAGGGTATCTTTCATCAAGGGACCCGGTACCTGTCTGCCCTTGAAATGCTGTTGAACCGACGGCGACCTATGCTTTTGAATTCTTCCGTTTCACATGACAACACACTGCTTTCCATTGACCTTACTACCCCTGATATGTACAGCGATGGCCAACTGTATCTGGGTAAAGGGAAATTGCATGTTTTCCGTTCGAAACTGCTTTGGAACGAGCAGTACTACGAACATATACGTGTCACGAATTATGATGCACAGATCTGTTCTGTTGATCTCAGCTTTTCCGTTGGTGCTGACTATGCCGATATTTTTGAGATAAGGGGAATGAAGAGAGCGGCAAAAGGGGAGATCCAGCGCCCTGTGTGGGATGAGAGTATGATTAAACTCAGCTATATCGGGCTTGACCATGTTTTCTATCAGACACGAATACAGTTTGATCCAAAGCCCCAGGGCATCAGCGCAAGCAACACATTCTATTCCTTTAACCTGCATCCCAGCGAATCAGAAAGTATATATTTGCGGATATCATGCAGCAGAGAAAACAGTACCTTTCCTGGGTTCACTTTTTCACGGGCATATCAAGAGTGCAGGGAGAAAAGTCTGGCATCCCGTGCCGCTTTCGTGAGTGTTTATTCTTCAAATGAGCAGTGTAACGAGTGGGTCGAGAGGTCTTCTGCTGACCTTCGGCTTCTGATAACGGAAACAGGCCAGGGGCTTTACCCTTATGCAGGCGTCCCCTGGTTTTGTACGCCTTTCGGTAGAGACGGCCTGATTACCGCTCTTCAGTGCCTTTGGGTGTATCCGGAGCTGGCCAGGGGCGTATTGCAATACCTCGCTCAAAACCAAGCCACAGACTATTCACCTGAAAACGATGCGGAGCCGGGCAAGATATTGCATGAAAGCCGAAAGGGAGAGATGGCGGCTATGGGAGAAATCCCTTTTGCCCGTTACTATGGGAGTGTTGATTCAACACCTCTGTTTTTACTTCTGGCCGTCTACTATTATGACCGAACCGGTGACAGGGACTTTATGCTGGAGCTTTGGCCTCATCTTCTTGCTGCACTGGACTGGATCAGGGACTCTGGAGATATCGATGGTGACGGGTTTGTAGAATACCAGCGAAAAAGCGAACAGGGAATTCTTCAGCAGGGGTGGAAGGATTCCAATGATTCAATTTTCCACGAGGATGGTACTGATGTAACCGGGCCCATTGCGCTTTGTGAGGTGCAGGGATATGTCTACGAGGCAAAGTTGAAGTTGTCGGGCTTAGCTGCGGTCTTAGGGCAATCAGCGTTAGCTGAAAGCCTGCTCGATGAAGCGGCGCACTTAAAAAAGAAGTTTCATGAGAGTTTTTGGCTGGAAGATCTGAAGACATATGCCATTGCACTGGATGGCGATAAGAGGCCTTGCAGGGTGCGTTCCTCAAATGCCGGTCATGCCCTGTACAATGCGATCGCGGATGAGAAAAGTGCAGGCGCGCTGGTGGAAACCCTCTTGTCCCCGAACTCATTCAGCAACTGGGGGGTGCGAACCCTGGCTATGGGGGAAGCACGTTATAATCCGATGTCCTACCATAATGGATCTGTATGGCCCCATGACAATGCGCTTATCGCCATGGGGATGGCACGGTACGGCTTTAAAACAGAGGCATCGAAAATTTTTACAGCCATGTTCAATACCGCAATGTCCGTCGATCTGTTCCGTTTGCCGGAACTTTTTTGCGGATTTCATAGACGACATGGGCAAAATCCGACCTTATATCCCGTAGCCTGTTCACCACAGGCGTGGGCGAGTGGGGCTGTGTTCATGTTGCTGCAGGCCACCCTCGGACTCACATTTTTTCATGAGAGGCCGCAGATACGATTTACCCGTCCCTTTTTACCTGACTCTCTCGATTCAGTTCACCTGTCGAACCTGAAGGTTTGTAATGGGGAAGTGGACCTTGTGATACGGCGAAACTATAACGAGGCCGGAATTCATGTAATACGGAAGACAGGTGACATTGAGATTGCAGTTATAATGTGAATATTTCAAAGTGCCAAACCCCGCATAGCAGGCTGGTGTCTGCTATTTGCGGCAGGCATCAGCCGGTTATCGGCTGTGTTATGGGATCTGATTACCCTTAATCTTCAGCTTGAAAAAAGGTTAGGTGATAGACCTGAGGTGCCAGACGTGACCGATTGGCAAGCGACCAATCCCTGGAATAATTGTGAAATTGGTTTGTGGAGAAAAGCTTTTTAGCTTTAGGTTGTTACTCCAATCACCTTTCTCCTCACGCTTCTCTCCTTGAAGCTGAGCTGTAGTGGTAATCAGATTACAGAGACATGATTATTTCCCTCTTTTGATGATTTGCCGGATATAACGTTTTATTTCCCGAAGGCTTGAAGGAGTTGGCTCCGTACTATTCTGCAGGCGAAGGTACTCTGCTTCGTCTTGGCGTTGCTTGACTACAACGGCAATGCGATCAGCTACATCAGGGTATTTCTGCACCAGTTCTTTCATTATGTCGAAATTAATACGTATGAGGGTAACATCGGTCTGCGCTGTCCAATGGGTCGGGATAGGTTGGTCGGTGAACATGGATACCAGGCCGTAACTTTCTCCCGGGCCCAATTCCCCTATGATTATTTTTTTGTTGTTTACGAGCCTGGTGGAGACCTCTACCACCCCGCTGATAAGAACATCAAAGGCATCTACTTCGCCCTCGTCATATTGTATGACCGATCCCGTATCGTAATGTTTCTGATGGCTTACCACTGCTATTTTCTCTATTTCGTCATCCTCAAGGTTGGAGAAAATCGGCTGACTTTTAAGAGCCAGTTGAACAGTTGGAGGCTCTGCTACCGGAATTTCAGATTTCCTGATACGCATTTCGCTGGTTATGGTTGAGGGAGATATTCCCGCCTGTTGGAGGACATAATGTATCTCCCTGTACAGTTCCTCGCGCCCCCTGAACATGGAGGGATAGTTGGGGAATGATATCCAGCACATATACGTGTAAGGGACGGATGAGGCGTCTGTGAGTCGGACAACCGGTGCCGGATGCTTCAAGACATGTTTGCAGCGATAAAGTCCCTCAAGTAACAGTTGTTTGGCAAAACGGGGGTCAAGTTCCGCAGGAAGGTTGATAGTATACCATGGCCGGTATCGATGAAATTCATTGCCGCAGTTGGTAAACCCCTGTTTGGCCATCTTTGAATTCGGAATCACATTTGTTGTGTTATCCCAGCCTCTAAGCCAGGTGGCCCGCCAGTTGATATCAACAACCATTCCTTCAGTACCGTCATTGAGCCGAATCCAGTCTCCAATGCGAAAGGCCCCTTCCACCCCCAAGGCAATACCGGAGAATAAATCCCCCAGTGTTTGTTGCAGGGCGAATCCCAGCAGTGCTGTTGCCAAGCCGGTCGAAACCCATACACTGGTAAAGGAATATCCCTGCTGCCAGGAAAAAACTCCCAGGGTTACGAATAGTGAAGAACCGAAAATGACGCCACGCAGCAACCCTGATACCGTACTGGTCGTTTTTCCCTTGCTCATATATTTTTTCACAACGAAGGCATGAACAACAGCAGCAAGCTGCACGCCAACGATAAGAAAAAAGATAATAGTAAAAAATAAAGACGGCCATTTATCCTGAGCTAGCCCTACAAACTTCGTAAACAAATGGTAGAAAAACGTATGGGCAATTAAAAAAGCCAGGGGTATGCAAAAAAAGTTGATAACCGGAACGAGAACAGGAAAAGAATCTTTAACAGGTTGTATGGGTGGAAATTTAATAACTGCTAAATAGCATAGTGTCGATACCGCCAGGATGATTGTCGTAATTGGTGCATATTCATAAAAGTGTATCAGTATGGTAGTGGTGTTTTCCAGCATAGGATTAACCTTCTTTTCCCTGGAGTAAATGTGATAGGCAGAACAAAATGTAGGGTCGGATGGTGGATTTGAATAGAGCTAAAAGTGATGTAAACACCTCAGGGAACCATTTCTTCACCGCGTATTGCCTGAATAACTGTATCGTTCGGCTGCGGTTGGTAAAGCTTTTTTCAAGCAGCGCTGTTTATTGCATTTTGCCACAGACAGAATGAATCTACATTCTTTAAGGTGTGCTCCGCAAGCCTGGGGTTGCCTTTTTCAGCAATCTCACGGATACCGGCAAGCGCATTATCGTCAGCGGGAAAGTACAGAGGAAGAACTCCTGTGTTTTGGGGTCGTGCTTCAAAGAGCTTCCTGGAATAGCGTTCACGCTCACAGTCTTCCAGGAACTTTTCCTTACTGAAAAAGTTCAGGCTGCCTAGAGCACCCATGGCGTGCCGTACGATATGCACCCCATATTTGCGTAACGAATTGCGACTCATTTCAGACTCGAAAATAGCCAGGGAAGACACTTCCGTCAAGCTGGTGCTGCCTCCGGTCTGGGCTGAGGGGTACCCGGTAATCCAGAGGTTGAGCCGTGCCAGAGCCGCATTGATGAGAGGCTGACAGGGAGAGCTGTAAGAAAGATTGCCACCTGTCTCCGTCACACTGGGGAGGCCTCCGTGGATGCACAAGACACCCGGGTTAACAGTCTGGGCGATAATCATCATGAATAGTACCTGGGCATGAATCTGCGTCAGCAACGACTCCGGACTGCAGGCACCGGATACGCCGGCAATAGTCTGGTCTATCAGCAGCAGGTTGTTGCCGGAGCGGGCACTGCGCAAAAATGGGTCCACCATGCTATTCATGGGCGCCAGGGAGGAAAGCAGGCTGGTGCCGTCGATCCAGTGTTCCTTGCCCGATAAAAATCCCACCTCGTCAGCGTTCATCGTATTGGTGGTGATCATTTTCAGCCCTTGATAGTCTCGCTCCATCAACCGGGCTACCTCAAAAAGGGATATACTCTTGTCGCAGGCAACCGGCAGGCTGAAAATGTTCACAATATCCTGCTGTTCAGCCACCAGGCGGGTAATCTGTTCGTACTCTTTGCGAGTGGCCGGGCGGAGTTCTTCGTCGGTGCTCCGTTTGAGAAAGGGTGATGTCGAACCTGTGCCAAAAGAGTTTTGACCAGGGTCTCCGGGCATTTCACGGGGGACCAGCTCCAGGCAACGGTCGATGTAACTCCGTTTTATGGGGATAAACAGCGCTGTTTCATTTTCGAAATCAATGGCATCCGCTTCCAGGAGAATATCCATAAGAGTCTGGTTCCCTGAAATATTCATGCCGATTTCCGTCAAGACCTGTTTGGCGTTTTCGTCGATACGCTGATAGACCCTCTTCTCGGCTATCAGGTCGTCAATATCCTCCAGCCGTAATCGGGCTGATTCGAGAATTGTTTCATCGGTGACATGCTGCAGGATCTCCTGATAGAGGGCTTTGGCTTTGCTGAAATGAGTTTCCTGTTCCAGGACAATCCCTTTCGCCAGGATAGATTCCACGTGTGGGCCCATGGTAATGCTCCTCAAGCCGAGGTGATGGTGCACCGGGTAGAGAGCTGGTCAGCGCTGGTCTGTTGCTGTAGTGCACTGAGAGAAGTTCTCCGCAATTGAAACGTTATTCGACTCATACCAGAATATACCCTCTGATGTCTGAGGGGAAATCAGGCTGGGTAGATAATCTGTGCGCAACTATATCTGTTTTTCATGCTGTAGGGGCAGCAGGCGAAGCAGCAGTGTGCCGAAGCGCATGATTGCCCATAAAAAAATGAGTGGCAGGAGTATGGTGTTCAAGACAAAAACCACGATAAGATCGACAATCTGGTCTATCAATTCCAGCGACATCTTCTTGAGCAGTTCGATCTTGTTTTTGGCTTCCAGCATGCGCTGCCCCTGACTCATGGTCTGGTTGACCAGCTCTTTGGTTTTGCTCCAGATTCCCTTTTCATCCTGCGAGCTTTCCCCTTCAGTCTCTTCTTGCTGCCCGCCCTCAGTGGGACCGAGCAGGTTGTCGAGTTGCTGTGACTCAAGGTCGGCCACGGTACGGCCCAGCACTTCAACCGAGAGATCATGCTTTTCCTGCAAAAAGGTGACATAGACCTGTTCGTTGATATAGGCCATGGCTGGCACAGCGAAACGCAGCACCACTGCGGTGACCACCAGCACCACACCACTTCTGGTAAGCTGTGGCCTGTATTTCAAGGGCAACCAGAGGCCCAGGAGCAGCACGATCAAAGCCATTGCCAGAATGATCTGGACAGAGACAAAAGGTGTAATTTCAATAAGGAACTTCTGGGACCCAAGAGAGGTGAGGCTGACCAGCATCACCCAGGAGAAACGTTCAATGAGGTCGTTGATCGGGTCCAGGGCGGCGCCGAGGGCGAGTGAGACACCAACTCCGCCCGGTTCGAGCTGGAGCGTGCTCTCCTGAAAAACTGAGATCACCCCGTTAAAAGTGCGGGCCATGGCAAAGGAGGCGGCGGCACGCAGCAGGGCCTGGTCCACATAATCGGTGGCAACACTGTCTACAGTCGTGAAGGCTCTGTTTTCAAAGAGGTAGCTGCGGGGCATCTCAAAGCAGGAACCTATCAAAACAAGCACCAGTAAGGCGGTCATCACAACTTTTCGATGCTTCGAAAGCGAGGCCATGGAACACTCCTTGATGGGGTATTGTAGCTGTTTTTATCGCATATGGATAAATCTGCATTAGTATATCGAATTATGAAAGAATGTACAGTGCTTGCACCTTTTGAATCAGTACAGATACAGCCCCGGTTACAGTTCAGGATTGGTACATAGGTCGTCAAAACTCACAATAACAGGAGGTGGATATGGAACTGAGCACAAAGAAGGTGGCGATACTGATTGAGGATATGTTCAATATCTACGAGTTCTGGTACCCGTATTACCGGCTGAAAGAGGCGGGAGTTGAGGTTGTTGTGGTTGGTTCCGGCAGAAAGAAGAGCTTTACCGGTAAGCCTGCCACGGAGATAAAAGCGGATGTGGCGGCGGTCGATGTCTCGGCTGATGAGTTTGACGGAGTGGTCATCCCGGGTGGTTATGCACCGGACATGATGCGGCGTTATCCTGCCATGGTGAAGCTGGTGGCAGATGCGGTTAATGCAGACAAGATGGTGGCCTCTATCTGTCACGCGGGCTGGATGCTCTGTTCGGCGAAGGTACTGCAGGGCAGAAAGGTCACCTCCTATTTCGCCATTAAAGACGATATGATCCACGCCGGCGCCGATTGGGTGGATGAGGCGGTAGTTATTGATGGCAAACTGGTCACCAGCAGAACGCCGGATGACCTGCCGGTTTTTCTGCCGGCCATACTGGAGGTGCTGTCCCGATAACTTCTGGAGTTTTAGATTCTTTCTGTTGGTGTGAGCTGGGAGTGGGCCGACTGTTCTCTTCCGAACACGCCGGCTGTCAGTATTCTGTCAGCCGGCGTGGTGCATGAAAAAACCCGTATCAGAGGCTTTCGTCTCTGTTGCAGTCCTTGGAATAGATGTATTCCATGCGATCAAGGCCGGTGCCGTAGCAGGCCTGTTTGCAAAACGGGGCAAACCAGATGAAGTCTTCTGCCTGGACGGGTATCCAGGTCTCATCGAGGAGGTAGAGGCCCTGGCCGGTGTAGATATAGGCCCCGTGTTCCTGTACGTGGGTTTCCACGAAAGGATGGCATCCGCCGGGCAAAAATGCCAGGGTGTGGAAGTTCATATCGAAGCTTTCATCGGTCGGCAGCAGATCGCGCACCAGGACGTTTTCCATATCGTCATAATTGCTTTCATTGATCCTGTGGATGTTGCCTGTCACCGTCCAGGGGAGTTTCACTTCCGGGTCCGGATGGGGGGTGAAGCGCTGCTTGTAGAGCAGAATACGAACCTCGCCGTCACCTTTTGACTTAAAGTGAATCCCTGCTCCCGGAGGGGAGTAAATGTATCCGCCTGCGGTGAGGGTCTCGGTGGTATCGCCCGATTTGACCTCAAGGCCGCCCATGCCATCGAGTACGAAGAGCAGGGTCTCGACGCCTTCTTCAGCCCCGTAGGCCATGGTCGTCTCGCCTGTGGTGCTGACCGTGCCGATCATCTGTACGAAGCTTGCGCCAAGTTTTGGCGAAGCGAGTATGGTCATCCGGCAGTCCCTGATTCCGGGAATGACGTTGATTACTCGGCCTTCGGGGCTAATGACAGCGTACTTGCCCGGCTCCAGAACCGATCTGTTTTTTAGTAATCCCTTAGGGTATCCCATTTATTTTCTCCAAAAATCACTTACCGAATTTCTCGCGCCATATTTCGCCTGTCTGCTCCATGTCTGATTCTGCACAGGTGCGGCGCATTCTGTGTAGTGTCGGCATGCCGAGGGAGAATTCCTGCAGCCAGTTTCTGGCGAAAATGCCATTTTCGGTTTCCTCGAAGATTTTCTCCATCTCTTCTTCATTAATAACCCGGGGGCCACTGTGACGCACGGCAAATTCACAGGTTCTGCTGGCGCGTGAGGTGAGGTAGGGCTCGATGCCGACTTCGTCGATATCATCGATGATAGAGCGAATGGAGCGGATGGCTTTGGCATAGGCAAAGGAGCGCGGGTAACCATTCTTGACCATGATATTGTACATGGTGCGCATCAGGTGGATGGTGCCACCGTAGAGTACCTGCTCTTCATAGTTGTCGCCTTCAGTTTCATTCTGGAAGGTCATAACCACTACGCCGACCCTGGTGGAGCCAACCGCCTTGGCGATGGCAAGGGCGGTTTCCTGGGCCTGGCCGCTGATGTTCTGGTCGACAGCGACACAGCCCCAGATGCCTGAGCCGTCTTTGTACTTCTGGCGGGTGACCGGGCCAGGGCCATTTGGGACAAAGAGTACTACGTCCACATCCTTGGGTGGCTTGATTGTGCCATAAAGTACCGCAAAACCGTGGGCGAAACTGAGGGTCTGGCCAGGGCGAAGGTGGGCGTGGATCGATTCGTAATAGACTGATGGCTGGGCCGGGTCCTGCAACAGGATGTGTACCACGTCGGCTTTTTGAACTGCCTCTTCGATGGAGTAGACTTCAAAGCCATCGGCTTCAGCTTTGTCCCAGCTTGAATGGCGATGGCGATCTCCAGCCCCGACGATTACCTTGATACCGCTTTCACGCATATTCATGCTCTGGGCGCGCCCCTGACTGCCGTAGCCGATAACGGCCACAACCTTGTCGGTAAGCAGTTCAAGGTTCACATCTTCATCACGATATATTTTTTCAAAATTTGCAGCGTTCATTTCGACCTCATTTTTTATGCTTTTTGTGCTGTTGTGTTGATGGAGTCAACCGGCATCCATGTTGCTCCAGTATGGATGCCGGTGAGTGTAGTCGTGGAACAGGTTCCACAGAGTCTCGTGCTCATTGGTGTTTTAAGCGAGCTCTTCTGTGGAGTTGCCGGTTTGCATAATCGCAGCCAGCAGTACATCGGTGCCTGCAGCGCAATCCTGCCATGAGGTGTTCTCAATCTCGGCATGGCTTCTGCCGTCAATAGAAGGAACAAATATCATGGCACTGGGCGTTTGCTGGTTGATGTAAATCGTGTCGTGGGAGGCGCCGGAAACCATATCGAGGGATTCCAGGCCGAGTTTGGCGGCGCTGTCATGGACGAGTTTGACCAGTTCAGGGTGAAACGGGGCCCGCTCAACTTCCCACAATTTGTTGATGGTAACTGTGCATCCGGCACTTTCGGCAATTTCGGCAAGGGCAGTTTCAACCTCGGTACATACCCGGTCGGTCTCATCTTCTTCCCAGCCCCGGATGTCGATGGTGAAATGTACTTTTCCGGCAATGACGTTTCGGGAGTTGGGGATGGGATGTACTTCGCCAACGGAGGCGACAACTTCATCGGCGTTACGACCGGCTTCGAAAATTCTGGCATTCATCAGGGCGAAACAGTAGAGGGCATCCTGTCGTGAGTCCATCGGGGTTGGGCCGACATGGTTGGTGACACCAGTTACTTCGATATCGTACCAGCGCAGGCAGACGATGCCTTTGGGAACTCCGATGGAGATACCTTTTTGCTCCAGCACCGGGCCCTGTTCGATATGGCATTCAAAATTGGCATGGATCGGACCGGGCTCAAAAGGTTCGGTACCTTTGTAGCCAATGCGCTCCAGTTCGTCACCAAGTCGCTTGCCTTCAAGGTCGGTGAGATCGTGCATTCTGGCAAGTGGCAGTTTGCCTGCGAAATATCCTGAGCCTGTGGTGCCGGGGGTGAATCTGCTGCCTTCCTCGTTGGTCCAGTTCACGACGATCAGGTCACGCTCAAGCTGGATACCGGCGTCTTTTAAGGCGCACATTACCTCGAGGCCGGCAATGATGCCGAGAATGCCGTCGAAGCGTCCGCCCTGGGGCTGGGAGTCGCAATGGGAGCCGGTCATGATCGGCGGCAGTGAGCGCTGCTTGCCCGCCAGAGTGAAGAACATGTTACCCATCGGGTCGATATGTGTGGCAGCACCGGCCGCTTCAAACCACTGTTTGAGCTGGTTTCGGGCATCGCGGTCCTCGTCGGTGAGCGCGAGTCGCGTCACTCCGCCTCTGTCGGTTGCACCGAAGCGGGCGATTTCTGTCATGAATTGTTCTAAACGTGTTGGATTGCAGCGTATCATACTCTTTCGTCTGGTTAATTTTTGCGGGGTTTGAAAATTGTTACGGTGAGTCGGCGTGTATAAAATTCGCCGCTGCTCAGCTCACGGCACCGATAAAGGCGGCCAGCTCCGGGGTGGCCGGGTTGTTGAACAGTTCCTTGGGCGGACCGGCCTCGTGGACCCGTCCTTCATGCATGAAGATGAGCTTGTCGCCAACTTCGCGGGCAAAACGCATTTCATGGGTAACCATGATCAGTGTCATGCCGTCGCTGGCAAGTTTTCGTACGACCTCAAGCACTTCGCCGACCAGTTCAGGGTCG
Organism: Desulfosediminicola sp.; assembly: GCF_048381775.1. Classification (NCBI taxonomy): domain Bacteria; kingdom Pseudomonadati; phylum Thermodesulfobacteriota; class Desulfobulbia; order Desulfobulbales; family Desulfocapsaceae; genus Desulfosediminicola; species Desulfosediminicola sp. Next base: position 92,813 of record NZ_JBLXGE010000008.1, read on the forward strand.
AGTGCTGAAGTGATTTCGTCGCAGAGCAGGACTTTGGGCTGCATGGCCAGCGATCTGGCTATCGCCACGCGCTGCTGCTGACCGCCTGAGAGTTGATCAGGGTAGGAATGGAATTTCTCAGCAAGACCAACCCGGTCCAGCATCTCTTCGGCTAGCGTTACTGCCTGCCTTGGATCAATTTTTTTTACCTGTACCGGTGAGAGCATGATGTTTTCTCCAACGGTGAGGTGGGGGAAGAGGTTGAATTGCTGAAAAACCATGCCCACCTTGAGGCGCAACGGCCGCAGGTCTTTTTCCAGGCCTGTGATGAGTTGGCCATCAACAAAGAGAGCCCCGCCATCGAGTTCTTCAAGGCCGTTCAAAATACGGAGGAAGGTGCTTTTTCCCGACCCGCTTCTACCGATAATAGCGACGACCTCGCCTTCGTTGACGGTAAGATCAACACCTTTGAGTACTTCCAGGTCGCCAAAATTTTTATGTATATCTTTGCTGATGATTAACGACATCCGATGCTCCTTTCGATATGTCTGGAATACACGGAAAGTGGAAAACAGAGCATGAAATAGCCCACGGCCACCAGTGAATAGACCAGTAGGGGCTGGAAGGTGGCGTTGGCGATCATGGAACCTGTTTTGGTGATTTCCATAAAGCCGATGATTGAAGTGACAGCGGTTCCTTTAACCACCTGCACGGAAAAACCGACAGTGGGCGGAATGGAAATGCGTAAGGCCTGGGGCAGAATGACAAACCGCATCTGCTGGTATCTCGACATGGCCAGGCTGTCGGCTGCTTCCCATTGCCCTGTTGTGATTGATTCAACAGAGCCTCTCCATATTTCGGCAAGATAGGCACTGGTAAAAAGGGTCAGCCCGATGGTTGCCGCCAGCAGGGGGGAGATGTCTGAGCCGAGCAGGCCAATACCGAAAAAGATGAGAAAGAGCTGCATGAGCAGCGGTGTTCCCTGGAAAAACTCAATATAGGCCTTGGACAAAATACGGAGAAATTTGTTGTCTGAGATTCGTGCAAGCAGGGTGAGGAGTCCGACTATTCCACCAAGAACAAAGGCGATGAGGGAGAGCCCTGCCGTCCAGCCGAGACCGAGCAGCAGATGTTTGACAATGAGTGTTATGGGGAAATCAATCACGCTGGCCTCCGGTCAATGAAGGTGTTACCGATGAAATGTAAGAATTTTCGGATCAATATGGCCAGAATCAGGTACATGATGGTGCTGCAGAGGTAAATCTCAAAGGCCCGGAAGGTCATGGACTGAAGGAGGTTGGCGGAATAGGTGAGTTCCATTGCAGCAACCTGCGAACAGACCGATGAACCAAGCATGACGATGATGATCTGACTGCACAGTGCCGGCCAGACCGTTTTGAGCGCCGGTTTGAGCACGATAAAGCGAAAGGTCTGGTATTTACTGAGGGCAAGCGCTTTGGCGGCCTCTATCTGGCCGCTTGGGATAGCAAGGATTCCGGAACGTATGATTTCTGTTGAGTAGGCTCCGAGGTTAAGAGCCATGGCTATAAATGACGCTTCCCAGCCGCTGAGTTTAATGCCGAGTGCTGGCAGTCCGAAAAAGATGAAGTAGAGCTGAACGAGAAACGGGGTGTTACGGATGGATTCTACATAGATGGAGAAAATATGCTGAAGCAGGGGGAGTTTCCAGCCCCTTGAAACTGCCCCGAGAATACCGGTAGCCACGCCGACCAGTGATCCGAGAAAAGTGAGGAGCAAGGTCATTCCGGCTCCCTGGAGCAGCGGAAGCCAATTGGTGAAAACGGGCTCGAATGAAAATTGATAGGTCATGGTCGTCGTCCTGAATGGGGGAAGAGACCGGCCGGGCTACAGCCGGTCTCAATTCGTTTTACAGATCCGTAGGGAGTTCGTTATGGAGCCATTTCTCGGAGATAACATTCAGGGAACCGTCAGTTTTGGCAGCAGCAATGATGCCGTTAACTGCGGCCATGAGGCTTGGCTGCTCTTTGCCAATGCCCACATAGCATGGAGAATTTTTCATGACGAATTTGGTTACCAGCATTTTGGCAGGGTTCTTCTCGTTAAGAGAAGCGGCGACAACATTGCCGGTAGCTGTCAGATCTACCTGACCCATCTTGTAAGCTGCAATAGTAGAGGCATTGTCTTCAAAGCGTTTTATCTCAAGTGAAGCTGGTGCGACTTTGGTCAGTTCGAGATCTTCGATGGATCCGCGGGTTACAGCGATTACTTTTCCGGCTAAGTCTTCAGGGCCGCTGACATCCAGAGATTTGAGACCGAACACACCGTTAAAAAATGGGGCGTAAGCGTCTGAGAAATCGATAACCTTCGCACGATCCGGATTTTTGCCAAGAGAAGAGATAATAATGTCGACCTTGCCGGTTGTGAGATATGGGATGCGGTTGGTGCTGGTTACCGGTACGAGTTTAATATCTACACCAAGTTTTTCGGCGATGAGTCTGGCGGTGTCTATATCATAGCCCGCCGGTTTCATGTCTGAACCAACCGAACCAAATGGCGGAAAATCCTGTGGTACAGCTACTTTAAGTACTCCGGCAGCCTTGATCGCAGTGAATTTGTCGTCGCTTGCCAGGGCAGGGCTGGTGATGAGAACGGCTGTGATAAATAGGGTGAGCAGGGTGAGAACGCCAGGCTTAATGCAGGTTTTCATGGAAGACTCCGATTGTGTGAGGTTTTGTGGTTGATGGCTGTGTTTTGTGTGGTGTGAATCTGGTCGGTCCGGACTGGTAGGGCCGGTTGGTCTGTTATGCACAAAATGGTGTAAAAAAAAGAAACTGTCAAGGAGATAATTTCCAATTATGTTGTAAAAATAGATTGTTACAAAAACGTAAGCATGTGGACTTGTGCTTTAAGTTGCTGATTGTGTGGGGCTTGAGGTGTGTGGAGAGGAGAACGATTGAGTAAGGCCAGAAAATACTATTACAAAAATGGAAAAAATAAAAGTGGACAGGATGTTGTGACTGTGTTTTTATGGGTCAATGTGGTCGGACCGGTTTGTGTTTTGTGTGTATTTTTGTTAGATATATTTCTTTAGTTGTGGTGAATGGTTTTTGTGAGTTGGTCGGGATACGTTGTCTGGATGTTGAGTCTGTTGATCGGTCTGGGCTAGTGGGTCTGTGTGGTGAGATGCAGTGGGTGAACGGAAGCACAATGAAGAGAAATACCAATCAGCGTGATGAAATGCAAAAATCAAAAAGCCATAAAGCAGTTGAAGCAATCCGTGAAATGATAGCCAGCCATGGTTGGTCGGAGGGGACAAAATTGCCGTCCCAGCGCGATCTTTCATTGGCGCTGGGATTCAGTCGTTCGACGATCCGTGAAGCGATAGCCACCATGGAGGCTGGCGGGCAACTGATTATAGAGCCGTCCAGAGGGGTGTTTCTGAGCAGGCATGATCAGATAAAAATGGTTCACTCTCCTAAAGCGGAGTCGCTGCCGAAAGCGCAGTGGCTCGGGTTGGCAGGTCGGGAAACGCAGATGTACCAGTTCCGGCTCATGGTGGAACCTTCAGTGGCTGGATTGGTAGCGCAAAATGCCACCGATGTACAGTTGCGTGATTTACAGATCATGGTTGAGTCGATGGCCCAGGCTATGCAAGAGGGAAAGCTGGAGCAGTTCTCAGGGCTGGACTTCAATTTCCATGGGCAGATGCTCGAGGCGGCAAATAACTGTTTTTTTAATCTTTCGATCTCGCCGTTTCTCGATCTTTTCCATGAAAGCCAGAAGCTTCCTTTTCGTGCCAGTGAAGATCTTGGCGAAACCCTTGTGGAGCATGAGCGGATCATGGATGCGCTCTGGCGGCGGAGCCCGGAGGATGCATCTATCGCTATGCGGCAGCACGTAGAAGGGGTTGCGGCCAGAGCTGGTGTTGTGATACCGGGTAATAGTCGTTAAACGGTAGGATTCAGCTCAAGGTTTATGAGGGGTTGAGGAGAAAGGAGGGAGGGGTGAAACTACATCATGGCCGGTTTTCCCATTGCAGATTGATCTCAATGCTTATCCGTACAGCCCTGGTTTCCGAAAGGAGCGGCGGCAGTCACAAGTGGTGCTGGCTTTTCCTAATTTTTAACGGTTTCCTCCATTGCTGAAGCTGACAGTTCTGTTATAGAACGGGGCAATTCCTTTTTGACCTTCACACCCATTTCGGTCAGTTGCTGTGCCTGACTGACCAGGTTGCCGCGGCCCTGACAGAGCTTGTTCATGGCGCTGTCATGGGTATGGCGGCAGCTGTCCAGTTGTTTGCCGATTTTCTCCATGTCTTCCACAAAGCCCCGGAACTTATCGTAGAGGCTGCCGGCTTTTCTGGCGATCTCCTGCGAGTTGCGGCTCTGGTGTTCATAGCGCCAGATGTTTTCTATGGTACGCAGGGTGGCCAGGAGAGTAGTGGGAGTGACAATGATGATCTTCTGCTTAAACGCCTCGGTGTAGAGGTTGTCATCGTGCTGGAAGGCGGCCACATAGGCGGCCTCCACCGGCATGAACATCAGTACGAAATCGAGGGAGCGCACTCCTTTAAGCTCTTCATACTTTTTACTGCCAAGCGTCTGGATATGGTTGCGAATGGCAACCGCCAGCTCTGCCATGGCGGTGGTCTGCTCGCTGCTGTCTTCCGAGGCGCAGTAGCGCTCCCAGGCCGAGAGGGAAACCTTGGAGTCGACGATGATATCCTTCTCATCCGGCAGATGGATGATCACATCCGGCTTGAACAGTTTGTTGCCCTCGTCCCGATAGCCGCGCTGGGTCTCGTACTCCACACCACGCCTGAGGCCGGACTGTTCCAGCACCCGCTCCAGAATCAGCTCTCCCCAGTTGCCCTGCAGCTTTTTATCACCTTTCAGGGCGCGGGTGAGATTGGTGGTCTCCTCGCTCATCTGTCTGTTCAGCTCCTGCAGTTGCTGCAGTTCTGTTTTGAGCGTAGCCCGCTCACGGGTATCGTTTAAATAGGTCTTCTGAATTTCACTTTTGAGTGAATCGAGCTGCAGATGGAAGGGCTTGAGCATCGACTCCAGCCGCTCTTTCGACTGGCTGGTAAAGGTGGAGTTTTTCTCTTCGAAAATCTCCTGGGCCAGCGAGGCAAACTGCAGCCGTAACTCTTTGCGGGCATCTTCGAGCAGTGTCAGTTTTTCTGAAGAATTCCTTCGTTCGTTCCGAATGAGCGCGATCATCCGCGCTTCACGGATTTTTTGTCTGGTGGTGAGCTTTTCTAATTCCTCAACATGGGTGTTTGTTTGGTGGAGTTCTTTCTGGGTGCTGAAATATTTATCACGCAGATACCTGGTATTGTTTCGTGAGAGGATAAGCACCACCAAAAGTACCAGGGCCGGAAAGAGAATAAGCAGAATCAGGATGAGAACCAACAGTGGAGCACTGGCAAGTAGCTGAGAAAGTTCTTGAAGTTGGGACGAAAGGGATTGAGTCATTGAGCTTGTGAGTATGGTTGGTTAATGCGAGTCGACAGGAGAAGGTATACAATTACCGGAAAACGAATGGAGATGTAACCTGTCATTTTTGATAAGCTTTTGCATAACAGGAACATAAAGGTTCAGGGATGGCAAGCAGGAAGTGGTTGCAGAAACGTGTTCTAATGAAGAAACGCATGGGACGGGCAAGAGAGTTGATAGATGCTTGATTGTTTGAAATGACGACTGTTTTTCGTTATATCTCTATGCTCTTATTGAATATATCAGCGCTCTATTCAGCATAGGCGCAAGCGGCGAAATCCAATGAAAGGTTCAGGGAATTTCCATGAAGAAAGGCATACTGGCAATCGTTCTGGTAATGGCCGGTTGGCTCGGCTACACCTTTATCGGCGGAGATGATGACTATAAAATTATAAATATACCCGTTTCCGTATCCCGCATTGTCTGCTTTGGCGATAGTTTGACCGCCGGAGTCGGTGCTTCAAAAGGTCGTGATTATCCTGCCCGCCTGGCAGAGATGACCGGGATTGAAGTGATTAATTCCGGAGTGCCGGGGGATACAACTGCGGATGGCCTTGCTCGCCTGCAGCACGATGTGCTGGATTTAGAACCCGGTGTGGTGTTGATCACCCTGGGTGGCAATGATCTGAGAAAGCGGGTCGATATTGTCACCGTAGAAGCACATCTGACCTCTATTGTTGTGGAGATTCAAGGCACTGGGGCAATGGTGGTTCTTGGTGGGTTGCAGATACCACTTTACGGCAGGGAGTTTTCGACGATGTACGAATCCGTCGCCAGAAAGACCGGCGCGGTGCTCATCCCCAATATCTTCAAAGGAATTTTCAGTGATAGAAATCTGATGAGCGACTCGATTCATCCTAATGATGGCGGTTACGAGATTATGACCGGCTATTTTTATGAGGCGTTGCAGCCGTATCTTGACTTCGGCGGGGAATTTTGAATTGACCTGAATTGAGACAGGGGAGGGGGCGTACCTGATTTGAGGCTTCGGAAATAGAGCATGCCTGACGATAGTTCTACCGCATGAAATGCTGATGAGGATGAAAGCGCTGGAGATGCTTGATGCCATTATTGGGTCGATCGGCAAAGGCGAACTGGTATGCAGAAAGAAGCAAGCTGTCCGTAAACCGCGTTGGAAAGCGTACAGCAAAGGTCTTGAAAGACAGGTTGAAATACAACAAAACAGATGAGTTATTCCGTGATGAAGAAAATTATATTTTTCGTCTTACTGGCGGTTTCTCCGGTATATGCCGACGGATATGAGGTGCTACCGGAATCTGAGGCACACATGATACTCAATCAATGCTCCAGGGAAGTGCCGGTGATTGAAGGAACCTGGATGCCGCCATTGTCGGTAATAGAGGAGCTTGAGGCAAACCTCTACAAACTACAGGAATTGGAAGCTGTTGCTTGTTGCGGATATGGCAGGCTGGAGAAGAATCTGAACGAGTATTTTCGTCAATATACGGGAATAATCACGGGCGGTGAACGGTTGGTCTATATAAATGGCATGCCAGCCGACAGACAAAAGTCACAACCGGTTACCGTAACAGTCTGTGACGGCGGGAAAAATTATTGGGGCGCGGTGTATGACCCGAAGATGAAAGAGTTTGACAAGCTTGCCTTCAATGGAGAAATCTAAGATTTTGTTGGCGCAGTGCATTTTTTGTCACAAAATAAGGTATTGAGAGAAAATTAAGCGGAGCCATATGGTTACTATCGAAGTCTCACAAGGTTCGCTTATCTGCATGCATTAATTTTCTCATGAGCGTCGAGCTTGGGGAAAAAGGCATAGTCCAGCCAGAACAGCCTCTGCAGATGCAATGCCTTGATAGTCATGGCGTGTTGAATCGACTGTATAGATTGCCTATGTGACACGGTATGAATGGTGATAATGCGAGGGATTATTTTTCCGGGTTGTTGCTGCCGTACTTTGGTTCAACTGGGGGATGTTGAGGTGGCTCTCTTGCCAATAATTTCCGGTGCTAAAGGGATTGAAACGGCACCAGCCGCATCAGGCCGGCGAAAATGAACAGGGCTGAGGCGAGAACGAGTATTATACCGGCCAGGCATGGTCGTCGTTTGCGTACAAGGGTATTATCGGTTTCAGGAGTTGCAGCATGATTTTCCTGCTGAACCAAAGGGTGGTTGATGTATTCACCGAAGCCGTACGAAAATATACCGGTGGCGATAAGGAGTGCGGCGCTGCGTATCTCTGCTGTCAACACCAGAACGAATGACTCAATGACGATCATAATGGCGATGGTCATTGCCACGACGGCAAGGTAGTAAAGTGGTGGATTCCGTTTCATGTTGTCCCCCAGCTTTTGTTGTCTTTCCTTAACAGGAACAAAAAGTACGGGTTATGGCAAGCAGTAAGTTCTTCGTATAGCAGAATGAAATAGAGGTGCTGAGCGCTTTTGTTTGGAGGCATTCTTTGTTGTCCGACCTCGTTCATACGGCATGTCACCAGGCCGATCCGGTTGATTCATCAAGTTTTGCAATAATTACTGTCATATCAACGATGAAATTCATTGTGTTTGTGAAGTGTGAGTGAGATTCAAAACCAGCATTCAGGATTTCCTGGGAAGAGCAGGCGGCTTTTCACGCGTAATGGCTTTGACGCGACTGCTCCGGAACAATTCTCCTTCAATACTATGCCGGCAAATTCCATTGCCCGACCTCTCAATTCGTAGATATCGAAACCAAATTGCTCGATTCCTGATGATACAGAGTCAATGCTGATTTTTTCCGAGCTGTCATATCAAGAGCAAGGAAAACCAGCCTATTACTGTTTGTTGCTTTAGAACTTTCAATGTTGTCGATCATACCTTCCGCTAGATGTAAAACTGCGATTACTGCAAGAAGAGTACTGTGCGTGGTGGGAGAGAAGCATCTTGTGCGGCTCCAGAGATGCTTCTCCCATACCTGTGGTTTGTAAAAAAAGGCGATTATAAAACGTGACTTTCCAGCAGGGGTAGAGTCGTTACCTGAGCCAATCCAGCGTGGCTTCCCGGTAACGACAATTTTTTGCCGACTGGAGTGAAGAACTAAAGTTTATAGTCTTGTAGTTTTCATTTGTTGCTGAATGTATTGAGCTGATTACATATGCTTCAGGATACTATTGTCTTTTGTTCAGTACGCAGCTGTTGGGTTCACTGAGCCAGCACCTGTTGCAGGAGACACATTTCGGTTTGTGCTCTCGATTATCCTGCCATTGGTTGATCAGGTCCGGTTCTGAGAGCAGAGGCCGTGCAATGGAGAAATATTGAATTTTCGTAGAGTTCAGTAACCCTTCCATCAACTCGACACTACGATTACCACCCATAAGAACTACCGGGGCTGTTACCGATTCGGCAATTTTCGCCGTTGCATCGCGAAAATATGATTCCTTGTCTCTGGTTGTCAGTTTGGTCCAGGCCGGAGTCAGGCCCTTGCCGGAAGATTCGTTGGTCGCGCTCACTTCGAACAGGTCCATACCGAGTTCATCAAGCCGTTTGAATACTTCACCGGCGTCTTCAGGGGTAAGCCCTTCCCCTTCGTCCATGAAGTCATTGAAATTGAGCTTGATCATGACCGGAAAGTCTTTGCCGACACGGCCGCGGATTTCTTGGTAGACTTCATAGATGATTCGGGCCCGATTGTGGATATCGCCGTTATATTCATCAGTGCGTCTGTTGTAGTACGGGGTCAGGAACATGGAGAGGAAATATCCATGGGCCGCATGGATCTGTACTCCGTCAAACCCTGCCTTTTTTACCCGTTCTGCGGCATCACCGAACAATTTGACAATGCGTTTGATATCCTCTTTGGTCGCCGCTTTGGGGCTAAGTCCCGTCACTCTGTTGTGTACCGCGGATGGCGCCAGTATATTCATCGAGGCGGCATCGGGATGGTGGGACTGGGAACCCCCAAAAACGATCTGCATGGCGATCTTACTGTCGTGTGCATGAACTTTGGTAGTTAAATGCCTGTACGCTTCAATAAAAGAGTCATCGTAGATCCCCTTCATTCTCGGGTTTGGTTGCTCCTCTTTTGAGATATGGGCATATCCGGTCAGGATTAGACCGACACCTCCCCTGGCCAGTGTCTCATAGGTGTCGACAATGAAATCGTTTATATGCCCATCCTGTTCAGCTCCTTTCAGCCATAATGCGGAACGGATAAAACGGTTTTTTACAGTCAGGGTGCCGATTTGTGCTTTTTCAAAAAGTTCCATGAAAATACTCCATCACAGTTTCAAGTTATTCCTGTTTATTAATCACTCAGAAGATCAGATAGGTAGCAGCAGATTTCCTTCACGCCCCTTTTCCAGGTCGCGTGAATTGAGAAGTTGTTGATCAATTGTTGCCAGGCCTTTTTTCAGGCGCGTCAGCATCGTCTGTCTGGCGCCGGGCAGCACTCCTTTGACGGGTACGACGTTTGATGTGTGCAACCCGTAGAACGTGCAGTTGTCTATGTTGAGGTGTTCGAGAAATTCGATCTCTTCCTCGAGGTTTTGCCTGATGGTGTTTTCGATGAACCCGCCACGCATTTTCTCCTCGTACAGTTCGCTGCCGGGATCAACATGGAGGTTGGCGATAAAGACCAGATTCGGCTTTGTCTCGTTAACCAGGGCGGCGTTGGCGCGGCCGTTTTCAATGTGAAGTTCGGTTCCGGCACCGCCAATGATGAAATTCAGGCTGAAATCAAATCCTGCCTGTTTAAGCCGGGCAAGCTGGTCCTTGGCGGTGGCGAGATCATATCCTTTGTTGAATCGCTCCATCATGCCGGGGAGACCTGATTCCACACCGATATTGAGATCGTTGAATTTCAGATCACGCAACTCTCTTAATTCCTCATCCGTTTTATTGATCACGTTGAGGATGGAGGCGTACATGGCGATCGTCTTTACTTCAGGTAGAATCTCGTTGATCTTCCCACCGATTGTTTTCAACCGTGGTGCGCTGAGGGCAAATGGGTCGGCGTTGACGAGAAAAATTCGTTCCACGTTAGGGATGGCTTCCCGTGCTTCACGCAGGTCCTTTTCGATCTGCTCAAGGCTTTCCATGTGAAAACTAACCTGGCGATACATAGTACAGAAACCGCATTTGTTGTGGCTGCATCCCACCGTGACCTGCAGCAGTAGTGAGTCTGCCTCGAAAGGCGGACGGAAAACGGGTTGGCTATATTTCATTCTGGTCTCCCTGTTGGTTCATGCAGGTCTTGTAATGTCATTTGAGGTGGAGTGACGGCATTGCCATTCACAGTGGCCGACGTGCTTCCAGTTGACATAATGCAGCAGGGTGAGCAATTATTCAAATAGGACAAATAATAGATATAGATCATTTCAATAATAGGTAGAGTGATGCTCAATCTCGAATGGCTCAGAACTTTCAAGACAATCTATGAAAAAGGCAGCCTCACCGCTGCGGCGGAAACGCTCTTCATCTCGCAGCCTGGGGCGAGCTTGCATCTGAGTTCACTGGAGAGTTATGTCGGCTACAAATTGTTTGAAAGGAGGCCGCGAAAGCTCATCCCGACTGAACGGGGGAAAATCCTTTATAACGCCATTGCCGACCCGATGATGCAGTTGCAGGAGGTGGAGACGAATTTTCAGAAAACCACCCGCGAAGATATCCCGACTGTAACTGTCGGTATGTGTTTTGAAACGTTTCAGAATAGTCTTGAGAAATATCTGCCTGAACTCGACTTTAACCTCATCGCAGAATTCGGTGATTACAGGGAGTTGCTAAGGAAATTGGCGCAAGGTGTGGTCGATTTTGTGGTAACGCCGCAAAAACAGGATGAGAGGGGAGTGGTTTACCATCCGTTTTCACAGGAGAATATAGTGCTTGCCGCAGGCAGGGGGACAGACACAAGTGGTTTCTATGCGGCCATGGAAAGTGCCGACAACCAGGTGCTGATCAGCTGGCTGAAAACTCAGACATGGTATGGTATCGCCGGAGACAACGAGCATCTCCTCAACTTCTGGAAGCTCAACTTTGGCAGCCACCCGGACTTTCGGCCCAATTATATCGTCCCCAATTTTCATTCAATAATCAGAAACCTCAGGGTCTCCCCAGGCCTGGCAGTCATCCCTGATTTCCTTTGCAAAAAGGAACTGGACGATAACACCATCGCCTTGCTTTGGCGAGGCTTCTCACCACTGAGGAACACCTTCTACTTTGCCAGCCGAAAGGAGACACTTCATCTGGAGCGGATCAGGCAGATCGAGGCGTATCTTGAGCAGGAAATGCCCGCTCTGGAACCATAACGTCTTTCCCGGGCAGTTTCAGTTGCCATTATTGAAATGATCCAATATGTGTTTTCTATTATCTGGATAGTGTAATTTTGCCCATGACATACCTGCCTGCTTTCCGCTTGTCATGCGCAGGGTATGCCCATCGATTTGCAGTTGTAGGCTGGTATTTCGTGGCTGCTGTTATGGTAGATAGGTACTCCAGAGCCAGGAAAGGGGCATAGCCAGAATCAGGGCCGGGAGCATGTTGACCACCGGGAACTGCTTGATGCCGGAGATACGAAGGCCGGTAGCCAGCATAATCATGCCACCGCAGGCGGAAAAGTCTGCCAGCATCTCCGGTGTGATCAATGGCATAACCAGCGAAGCGCTGAAAAAGAGTACTGACTGCACCACAAATTGCGGAAGTACGAGCACGCCCACCGTCAACCCCAGTGACGATGCGAAGATGATCGCGGTGAAAAAATCCAGGATGGATTTGACAATAAGCAGGGTCGGATCTCCGGACATGCCTTCACTCATGGCACCGTAGATGCCGGTACCGCTGACGCAAAAGAGTACGGCCAGTGCGACGAATTTATCCAGAAATTCATCCTGACTTATCCCTTCGGCAGGTGTGGTGAATTTTTCTATCACTTTTTTCGATCGGCTGGCCAGTTTCTGTATAGCCCTTTCCAACTCTACCAATTCACCGAAGACCGAGCCAAGCACCAGTGCCAGAACCACTGGGGCGAGCAATTGGACTTTTACGATCATGGCAACACCAAGCCCAAGGGCGGCGCAGCCGAAGGTCATTGGCATGTGGGCTTTGAAATTGTGACTGAGCCTGGGGCCGAGAATCGCGCCTATGACACTTCCTGTTAATAATGCTGCACCGTTGATATAAGGACCTATCATTACTTTTCCTAAAGTGAGACCATGCGTGCACTGACACACGGAGAAGAGAATGTGTCATGACTGACCGGAGCAGACCATGACAGCTTGAGCAATTAAGAGGAACAGCAATGTGGGAACAACCTGTGATGAATCAGATATCTAAGGTGTTGCCAAACTCTGCAGGGGTTTTTCGATAAAAAATGGAGAGCTGTTTTTTTCTTATAGCTGCGAACAGAAGTTCGCTTTCTTCGGGTGTGAGCACCAGATCGACCTGTATGGGGCGATCCTCCAGATCGAAAAAATTTTCGGAGTGATAGCGGCCGTCACGTCCGAAACCTTCATGTCCTGATGAGAGGGTGGCACCGCGGATGCCGAGCTCTTTAGCTTTATCGATAATCCAGTGAGCCACCGATACCCCATCAAGCCCGCGGCTCTGTTGGGTAAAAAATGTAACTATATATCCTTCCATAAAAACCATCCTGTGTGTGTAGAAGTGAATGAGATGTGGAGATGTTGAGAAAACAGCACGATTGCCTCAGAGCTAAAATCATTTCCCAGAGGTGACGGCTGTTCATTAACCTGACCCGGTATCGTCAGAACTCTGCAAGGATCAGGTGTGAGGGGAACGTATTTTTTGCAGGATGACGGTGTTGAGCTGCTGCATGACTGAGAACCATTGCTCGAAGGTTTCTTCGCCCAGGTCTTCGATCAAAGATGCAAACCAGTTGGCCAGTTCCGCACGTACGAAAACAACGTGTTCTTCGAAGTCAGGGCTGACCGACAGGAGGATTTCCCTCCGATTGTGGGGGTTGGGCTGGCGCACCACCAGGCTGTTTTCAACCATTCGCTCCACCAGCGCTGAGGCTGCGGACTTCGACAGGCGCATGAGTGCGGCAAAATCCTTCAATGCACAGGGGGCTATTGCCTTGAGCAACAGTGCAGCATGGATATGATTGCTGTTGAGACTGGTAAATCTGTTGTCGCTGATGCGGGACTTGATGTCTTTGATGACCACCGAGGTGATGTAATCTCTCAGTAAACCGTCTGTTTCAACAATAACGGACACTTTGTCCATGAATTCTTCATTATGCATTTGTGCTGTCCTGATTGTTATCACCTTGAATGAAAACAGTTGCACCCATCATAAAGTTCTATTCATGGATAGTCAAACATTAAAACAGTCAAACATGTTAACTTTGTGTGGTGGCTATGCCGGTGGACATGTTGAGACGCCACAGGTTCACTCCGCCGTTAATACCAACCACGAGTTTTGGATTCGTCGCGAAGATGGAACTTAGAAGAGTATCCAGCTTTCCAGACTGGGATATTCCTTCGCGTGCGGGGCATAAGATAACTGTAGTGTCGGCAGGAATCGTTGGGAAAAATGTTGGGTATTGAACACAAAGGATCAATCACGATGTCGGGGAGTATCGATTTCATCGAAAAAGCAGATTCTTTGAACCGGGTTCTCAAGGTAGACCAGTTCACCGGCAAATCAATGTGATTGGCAAGTCGTTTTTGAGGTAACTCTTGAGGTAACTACTGGAAAGATAGCAGCAGGTGGTGCAGCATCAAAAAAATGTGCTGCCCACCTGTGTATTTTAGATTAATCCCAAAATTGTGGGAATAAACAGCGAAAGCTGTGGGAACATAATAACCACCATCAGTGCGATGAGCATGGCAACAACCATCGGCCATACCGCCTTAAATGTCTCCTCAAGCCGGATATTGGCAAGTTGGGTGGTGACATACAGGTTTACGGCAACCGGTGGAGTGAACTGGCCGATAGCAAGGTTTAAGGTCATCACTACGCCGAACCAGACCGGGTCCCAGCCGAAGTGGGACATGATCGGCAGGAAGATCGGCAGGAAGATATAGAAGATCGAGATCGCATCGATCAGCATGCCACCGATGAAGATCAGCAATTGAATTGCGATCAACACCACCCACTCATTGTCGCTGACACCCATCAGCATGTTGGCCAAGCTATCGAGAATACCGATGGTGGAACCGGCCCAGGAGAAGAGTCCGGCAAAGGCGACGATCAGCATGACGATGGCGGAAGCCTGGCTGGCATCCACCAGAATCTGGTAGGCCGACTTTAAACTCAGGCTGCGATAGATGACAAAACCGAGCAGCAGACTATAAAACACCGCCACAACTGCAGCCTCGGTGGGGGTGAAGATACCGCCGTAGAGTCCGCCCAGAATAATCACCGGGGCGAGCAGACCCCAGAATGATTCCTTGAATGCCTGCCAGATTGATTCGTCCGTATCATCTCCCTCCTGTTCAGAGCCATACCCTTTTTTCCTGGCTATCCAGATGGCGGGGATCAGGAGAGACAGACCTGCGATGAATCCGGGAATCGCCCCGGCTGCAAAGAGAGCAGGTACTGAGGTGTTGGTGATGGCACCATAGATAATGAGCGCGATACTCGGTGGTACGATGATAGCTGTCGAGCCAGCCGAGGCAATGAGGGCCGCACTATAACCTTTACTATATCCTTGCGCGTACATTGCCGGAATAAGGATGGCACCGATTGCTGCGGCATCGGCCGGGCCGGAGCCTGAAACACCGCCGAAGAAGACGCAGACACCGATCGCCACTATTGCCAGTCCACCTCTGCGCCTGCCGACCAGCAGATTGGCAAAGCGGATGATGCGCAGGGAGATGCCGCAACGTTCTAATATGAAACCTGCGAGGATAAAGAGCGGAATTGCCAGGAGCGGAAATTTGGCGATACCGGCAAAGAAGTTGGGAGCAATGACCGGGGTGCCCAGCTCTGCGGCCCAGATCACCAGAAAGGTCGGTACACCAATGGCAATTGCGATTGGCGCACCGAGCAGCAATAAGGCGAAAAAGCCTAGGAAAAGTAGTACGCCCATTACGCTGCCCTCCCACCTGTTTTGATTGTGGCCTCAATGATTCGCACCACGATCAGCACGCAACCTATCGGAATGCAGACAGTGTACATCCACTGGGGCAGACCGAGGGATTCCGAGGTGATCTCCAGCAGCCTCTCATCCAGCAGCTGCATATAGCCGAGATAGCCAAGGCTGGTGAATAACCCGATACCCAATGCAGCCATGAGCAGGTTGAGAGCTTTCTGCACAATCGGCGGAAATTTATCGAGGAAAAAGAGCATCCGCAGATGACTGCCTCGTCTGAACGCGGCGGAAGTGCCGAACAGGGTAAGCCACACCAGTGCGTTTACCTCAATCTCTTCGGTGAAAGCAAGGGGATAGTGGAAGACATAGCGGGTGACCACATTGGCGAAGGCCAAGCAGGCCATACAACAGAGAAGGGATGCGCCGAGCACCTCCTCGAGGTGCGCGGCGATCCAGCGAAACTTCAGCACAGCAAATTCTCCTTAATGGGTTGTCTATTCTGCAGCTTTGATAGCAGCTTCAGCTTTGACAACGAGATCTTCACCGATAACTTCGGTCCACTTCTCGTAGACTGCTGCTGTTTTGGCTCTGAACTGGTTGCGGGTGGCCGCGTCAAGTTCGGTGACTTCCATGCCGTTGGAACGAAGAGTCTCGAGTGCGCTCAGGTCCGGTGCGATCAGTCCTTTACGTACAATTCCACGCTGCGTGTCAGCCGCCTCGATTGCTGCCTGGCGGATGATCTCCTGATCTTCCGGGGTAAAGCTGGCCATAACCTTGTTGTTCACGGTCAGCATGAGAGGGTCGATAACATAGCGCCAGATAGTGGCATACTGGTGAAACTGCCAGATTTTCACAGGGATTTCGATTGCTACAACCGGGTTTTCCTGACCATCGACCACGCCCTGCTGAAAAGCGACCTGGGCATCACCCCAGTTCATGTTGACCGGGTTTGCGCCCAACGCTTTCATGGTATCGATGAAGATGGGGGTGCCCACCACGCGGATTTTCATGCCTTCCATATCTTCCGGCTTGGTGATGGCATGCTTGGAGTTGGTGATTTCCCTGAAGCCGTTTTCACCCCAGGCCAATACACTAACACCTTTTTTGTGCAGCATCCCCTCAAGCTCGGCACCGACTTCACCCTGGGTGATAGCGTCGAGTGCGGCATAGTCAGGGAAAAAGAATGGCAGGTTAAAGAGGTTGAGTGGCTTAATGGTGGTGGACCAGTTGATGGTTGATGCGAAGCAGAAATCGGCCACACCCTGGCGGTGGAGCAGGAACTCGTTGGTCTGCTTGCCCGCCATTAGTGAAGATGAGGTATAGACCTTGATATTGATACGGCCATCGGTACGCTCACGGACGAGGTCGGCAAAGTGTGTCGCGCCCTCACCCCATGGCAGTTTGGGGCCCACGACCACGCTCATCTTGTACTCTTTTTTGTAAGAATCAGTGAACCCGACAGTGGGCAGCAGCAGAGCAAGAATGGCAACGGTCAGAATGACAGGAATGCGCTTAAGCATGTTACCTCCGGTAAATTGTTAAGTATTAATAGTCAAATAGTGAACAAAATATGGTGAAAACGATGACAGATCATCATAGATTAAAACTTGATTATGGTCAATATTTAGAGTGATTACAGCTAATAGTGCCACGATGTGGCGCCTGGAGGCTTTGAATCTACTCTGTTGCTTGACTTTTTTTCCAAGTTGGGACAGTATGTGCTGGCCTGTTTTGAGCCGATGTTTAAGTAATTGCTTGATTACAGGTGGAAAATGGCGTGCATTGCATATGGTAAAAAAGGCAATGTGCAATCTATTCTCAGGGCGGGGTGAAATTCCCCACCGGCGGTAATTCCAGTCAGGAAGAGCCCGCGAGCGCCTGTGCTTCATTCACAGGGTCAGCAGATCTGGTGAGAATCCAGAGCCGACGGTTACAGTCCGGATGGGAGAGGATAGTGCAACAGTAAGTCCCGTGGCCTGGTAAGCAGGGGAGGTGCTGTTGTTTCGGTTATGTGTCCATGTAACCGCTCTGTACTCTTGTGTGCCCAGTTATTGGAAAAAGGAGAGTTATAATGAGTGATTCTTTGTTATCACAGTTCGGAAATTCGCATGAGCGGGTCGAGAAAGCGCTTGCAGCTTTACAGGCAGGTGAGGGTGTTCTGGTTGTCGACGATGAGGATCGGGAAAACGAGGGCGATCTGATCTATTCTGTAGAGAATCTGACCAACGAGCAGATGGCACTGATGATCCGTGAGTGCAGTGGTATTGTCTGTCTTTGTCTAACAGATGAAAAGATTCAGTCCCTGAATTTGTCGCCCATGGTCGTTTCTAACACCAGCGCCAATCAGACAGCGTTTACCGTTTCAATTGAGGCTAAAGAAGGTGTGACCACCGGTGTGTCCGCCGCTGACCGTGTGACCACCATCAAGACCGCCGCCGCAGTCGATGCCAAGCCGGAGGATCTCTGTCATCCCGGTCATGTCTTTCCGCTCAGGGCCCAGCCGGATGGTGTTCTGGCCCGCCGCGGCCATACCGAGGGAACCGTCGATCTGATGAAACTGGCGGGTCTGCAGCCAGCTGGCATTCTCTGCGAAGTGACCAATGTGGACGGCACCATGGCGCGACTGCCGGAGATTGTAGAGTTTGGCAAGAAGCACGATATGGTGGTGCTGACCATTGAAGATATAGTGGCGTTTAGGCAGCAACTGGCAAAAGCAGCCTAGTTCATCAGGTCATACGGCGCCATCCTCCTCAGTATTTTGGTATTGCGCATGGAAAAGCTATCGGAGTCTTCGCTTACCTGCGCAATACCAGAAATTTCGAATATGACGACGTCTGACCAGATGTCGAATCGTTATACTAGGATTTTCTTTAGACTCGGTTTTAGAGCATGAGATAATTTACCGAAAGTCGTGAGCCAGAAAAATTAGCCGCCTTGGCCTGCTCCTGTGGAGCTGGTTCAGGCGGCTCTTTTAATTTTGAGGGTAGTGAATCGATAAAGCGAAATTGATGCCTATCGATTCAAATCTGAATAATTCGTCCAGGATCGGGACGTGGCAAAATTAGAGAATTCATTCAAGGTCGAGGCGCGTAAATAATTTTACCGGAGGCATACGTATTTGTATGTCGAGGATAAAATTAGTTACGCAACGCTGAGATTGAATGAATTATCATTTTTTGCTTATTTGGAGACTAGTGGACCTAACGGGGCACCGCCAAGAATATGCATATGCAGGTGGAAAACCTCCTGACCTGCAGGGGCGCCGTTGTTGATAATGGTGCGGTAACCGTCACCGATGCCGTTATCGGCGGCGATCTTCGCTGCAGTCCGCATCATCTTGCCAATCAGCGCATCCTCGGCCTCGCTCAGATCCGAGAGATTGATGATATGTTTCCTGGGCACGATCAGGATGTGTTGCGGAGCTTGAGGGGCGATATCCCGGAAGGCGACCATGTCATCATCTTCATAGATCTTATCTGCGGGAATATCTCCGGCGATAATTTTGCAAAACAGGCAGTCACTCATTTCTGGTCCTCCTGAGTGGATTGGGTTAGCGGGTTTCTGTTCACGTTAGTTGTACCCCCATTGTGCACCACGATCAAGGTCTTCTGTACCCGCGCAGCGACAGAATCCACCAATGATCCGAGAAACATACGCCGCAGCCCACTCCGTTCTTTGGCACTCATTACTACCAGGTCCGCATCTTCAGCGGCTTTGGCGATGACTTCGATTCGTGAATCGGTGGGAACTGCCTGAACCATGGCATTGATGGGTGGACTCTGCTCATTGAGCCAGCTCAATATACATTCCTCCATTGTCAGAATCTCTTTATCCTCCACGTCGGGAGGGAGCATGTACAACAGGTGCAGCCGGTTCGCTTCAGGCCATCGCTTTTTACCGGTTCCGGCCAGAGATTTAATGAAATGGTGGAGCAGGTCAAGCTCATCGAGGTCAACCAGGGGGATGAGGGTCCTGGTCACTTTCAGTTCGCCGTAAAAGCGGACTACAGCCAGGGGGCAATCGACCTTTGGCACAATGAAGTCGAGCAGTTCGTGGAACTCATCCTGCATTGGCTGTGGAGTGGTGTCGAGAGGGTAGGCGAGCAGTAATGAGTGGGTAGGGTTGTATTGAACTCCGGCAATGATGCCTGCCGCCCGATCGGGACTGGGAACTAACTCAGAGGTTAACGGGTACCCCATGCTTTCCACCTCTTTTTCTTCCGTAATCAGCAACTCGTCATGAATCGGTTCATCTTCCGGGCTGACCCGTATCGACATGGGGAGTGCATCGTGCTGATGGGCAAAAAGGGTGGCAATTCTTGCGAGGGCTCTACCTGTTGCCTGCTCTGTACTGTGAAAGAGTATGAAGCCTTTATGTTTTTCAGGGGGAATCAACTTGAATTCCCCCTGAATTCCCCAGATTGGAATACGTATTGTTTGTCCGAGGGCGCAGATTTTGCCATCTACTTCGCCAATAGCAGCCTTTTCGTGTGCTCCTGGAGAGACCCTGTCGATTCTGGCTTCCCCGGCCCTGGTAAGGGCAAAGCGTGAAGTTACCGGGCCTATCATCTCTGAGATGAATACACCGGTAAGAACTATCGGCGTGATTATTGCTGAATACGGCAGGAGGAGTTGATCGGAACTCAGCAGAAAGATCAGGCCGATCGCGACTCCGGCCTGGGGAAACATGGTAAGACCGAGATAACGGCGAACCGTTTCGGGGGCGTCAGAGATTACACCGCCGATATAGACGCCTGTGATCTTGCCGGTGACTGTGGCGAGAAAGTAGGTGATGCCCAGAATGCCAGCGGTTCGCAGTGAGTCAAAGTCAAGGTGAGTACCTGCCAGGGTGAAAAAGATTACGTATATCGGCGGTTCAAAGCGGTTGAGGGCACGGAAGACGCGGACATCGCGCTCGGCTTTATTGACCAGCAGGCAACCCGCCGACATACCGGCAAGCAGTGGTGAGAGGTGGAGCATCAACGCGATCTCACCGCAGAGCAGGAGCACTGCAAGGCCGGCTGTAACCAGTTCACCGCCATCACGCATACGGTTCAGTATCAGCAGCAGCACAGTGCCGGAGAGGATGCCGAGTACCATGGAACCCAGGATCTCAACCAGGCTGGCAATAAATGAGGCCAGGATGGTTGTGTCAGCCTGACCAAGTACCTGATGGGCGATGGAAACCACCAACCCGAAAATAATAATGGCCAGTCCGTCATCGATGGCGACGATGGCCATAAGTGTCGAAGTGACCGGCCCCCGTGCCTTGATTTCCCGGATAACCATCAGGGTCGCGGCGGGTGCCGTGGCAACACCGATGGAGCCGAGCAGCAATGAAAGAATTATATAGTCGCGGGGAACCCAGCCTGCGATGGTGAAGCCGGTTAGTTGGATAGCTGAGTAGATAAACAGGCTCACCACGGTGAATGCAGCCAATGCTTCACAGATGCTGATCCACTTCAGGGAGCGGGTGAATTGCCTGATCGTTC
Organism: Desulfosediminicola sp.; assembly: GCF_048381775.1. Classification (NCBI taxonomy): domain Bacteria; kingdom Pseudomonadati; phylum Thermodesulfobacteriota; class Desulfobulbia; order Desulfobulbales; family Desulfocapsaceae; genus Desulfosediminicola; species Desulfosediminicola sp. Next base: position 113,768 of record NZ_JBLXGE010000008.1, read on the forward strand.
TGAATTCAATATGCTCGCCGATACCGAAGGCGATCAGCATCAGGGCTATCTGGGTAAAATGCGAGAGGTCGTCACCTGTGGTGTCACTGGTGACCAGGTTGAAACCGGTGGGACCGAGTATGAGTCCGGCGATGATATAGCCGGTTACTGATGGCAGATGAAATCGCTGACACACCTTGCTGGCAGCCAAGCCCGAGGCAAGTAGGACCGCGAAGCAGAAGGTGACGGTGATCATAGGCAATATGCCCTGGCTGATATCCTTTTTCTTCACTCACTTTTAAAGTGGAGAATAGGGATGATTATTTCAGGAGTAGTATCAGTATGGGGAGGATAAGCCATACTGTCAACAGGTCGGTTACAACCGGAAGCTTAAAAAAGAAAACCCGTCGACTTCTGGGAAAAACGGAAGTCGACGGGTTTAAGAGAACATCACGCGGCATTTACTGCGGATGGTTTATCTTGTGTAGTGAAAAGTGAGTTTTTCATCTTTTAAATCGACGCTGGCCTCACCACCTCTGGAGAGCTGACCAAAGAGAATTTCCTCGGTGAGGACATCACCGATCTCTTTCATGATCAGGCGGCGCAACGGTCTGGCACCGAAGTTGGGGTCATATCCCTTCTTGGCCAGCCAGGTGCGGGCGCTGTCGCTTAAACGGATGCTCACTTTCTTTTCAGCAAGCTGCTCGCTGAGTTCTGCCATCAGTTTATCGACAACCTTCTCGACCACTTCGTCGCCAAGCTTGGAGAAGCTGACGATGGAATCAAGCCTGTTTCGGAACTCCGGTGCGAAGAGGCGGTTTATTACTGTCGTGTCTTTGCCTCCTTCGCTGGTGACGAAACCGATGGACTTGGTTGCCATTTCACGGGCACCCGCATTGGTGGTCATAATGATTATCACATTCCTGAAATCCGCCTTTCTGCCGGAGTTGTCGGTGAGTGTGGAGTGATCCATCACCTGCAGCAGAATGGAGTAGATATCGGGGTGGGCTTTTTCGATCTCATCAAGCAGTAGCACAGAGTAGGGGTGCTTGCGAATGGCCTCGGTGAGCAGGCCGCCCTGGTCGAATCCGACATAGCCCGGAGGCGAGCCGATCAATCGTGCTACGGCATGCTTTTCCATATACTCACTCATGTCGAAGCGCTCGAAATGTACGTTCAGCACCTGGGCGAGTTGTCTGGCCACCTCGGTCTTACCAACACCCGTGGGGCCGGCAAAGAGGAAGCTGCCGGTGGGTGAGTCCGGGTTGCCGAGACCGGCCCGGGAGCGTTTCACCGCTGCAACCACAGCCTCGATGGCTTCGTCCTGGCCGAAGATAACCTGACGAAGCTGTGGGGCGAGCTCTTTCAGGGAACTGTAGTCGGAACTGGAGCCGCTCTTGGCCGGGATTCTGGCGATACGCGAGACTACCTTCTCGACATCGCCAACCTTGACCATGGAGTTCAGGCGGCCCTCAAGGCGGAACAGGGAGCCAACCTCATCCATGACGTCAATGGCCTTGTCCGGCAGGAAGCGCTCGTTGATGTAACGTTTGCTCAGCTCGGCCATGGACTTGATGGAGTTCTTCGAATACCTGATCTGGTGGTGCTTCTCATACTTACTCTGCAGACCGCGCAGAATAAGGATGGTGTCTTCAACAGATGGTTCCTCGATATCGATTTTCTGGAAGCGTCTGGAGAGAGCACGATCTTTTTCGATCTGATTCTTGTACTCCTCGTAGGTGGTGGAACCTATGCAACGCAGAATTCCAGCCTGCAGTGCAGGTTTCAGCAGGTTGGAGGCATCCATGGAGCCGCCGGAGGTGGCTCCGGCACCGACGATGGTGTGCATCTCATCGATAAAGAGAATGGCGTTTTGCTTATTCTCAATGGCAGAGACCACGCTTTTCAACCGTTTCTCGAAGTCACCACGATACTTGGTGCCGGCCACCAGGGTACCCATATCGAGCAGGTGAATCTCAACATCCTGCAGCAGGTCGGGAACCGCACCTTCTTTGCCTTCCTGCCTGGCAACCTTATCCTCATAGATGCGCAGTGCCAACCCCTCAGCCATGGCGGTTTTACCAACACCGGGTTCACCGACTAGGAGAGGGTTGTTCTTTTTGCGGCGGCAGAGCACCTGCATGATGCGGCTGACCTCCATGTCGCGGCCGATCAGAGGATCAAGACGCCCCTCTTCTGCATAGCGGGCGAGATTGATGGTATATTCCTTGAGCGCTTTGTCTTCCTTGACGGCTTCCTTGGGCTCGTTACCCTCGGGGACGTGGGGGAGCGGCTCCTGCTGCAGACCGTCCGGAATTTCGTGGGAGATGAAGTTCACTACGGCCATGCGACCGACTCCCACTGAACTCAGGAAGAACACCGCGTGGGATTCTGCTTCAGAGAAGATGGAGACCAGCACATCGCCACTGTCCACCTCTTTTTTGCCGCAACTCTGTACATGGGCCACAGCCCTTTGCAGCACGCGGTTGAAAGCAAGAGTCTGGGTGGGCTCCTGCTGGCTTGACTGGGAAAGCGTTGGCACATCTCCCTGAAAGAATTTCTCAAGTCGTTCTTTCAGGGTGTCGATGGAACCACCGCATTCGTTGATTATATAACTAGCCAAATCATCATAAAGCAGACCGTAGAGCAGATGCTCCACAGTGACATATTCATGATGATGATTCTTTGCTTCACGTATGGAGCGAATCAATGATTTTTCTAATGTCTTACTCAGCATATCGTTCTTCTCTGTCCTGGGGGTTGGAACCCCTTATCCGTTACGCCTTTTCCATGGAGCAACGTAAGGGGAACTCGTTTTTTCGAGCCAGTTCATGGACGATGGCTATCTTGGTTTCACAGATTTCTCGGGTATAGATTCCTGCTATTCCGATGCCTTTCTCATGCACATTCAACATAATACGAGTGGCTTCTTCCTGGGACTTGTGAAAAATATTCTCCAAGATGGAAATCACAAACTCCATGGATGTATAATCATCATTATGCAGTAATGCTTTGTAGAGTGGTGGCTCCGTTATTTCGATTCTGTCCTTGGTAACCACAGAACTCTGGCGGTCATCGTTTCTTTCAGGCATGATTGCGGTTGGTGTTATGTTAGATATTTTATATTGTTACTAGGTAGCTCGTCCCTTCTTCACAATTACAGTAATTCATAACCGGACATTTTCAATGTACAGAGCAGTTGGTTTGTTTCAACCTCTGCCCCGGTAGAGAAATCCCTGTTTCGAGAACATTTTTGTCATGTTTCGCATTGCAAACTAGGCAGCTTGTGCAAAGAAAATCGGCATTTTCCTAATAGGTGATGATGAACATTTTGCTGGTGTTGACCAATTGGGTCGATATTTCTTAATTTTACGTCATTTTTCTAAATGATTACAGTAAAATTAGCTGCCTGTGAAGAGTTCTGTCTGGTTTATTTTGCATCACTTCGTCAAGGAGAACTAAAATGAACATAATATTGGTACAGTATTTGGCTGGTTGATACTGCTTAACCGTTTTGTATCAATATGTTGGAAAATGTGTCTGATGGCGGCTTCTTAAACGCCCAAAGGCCGGGAGAAATGTGTAGCCAGTAAAGACGAGTGAAATTGATATGATACATAATATAACTTCCAAGTTGTATGCCGACGTACCTCAGGAAAGGCTTTACCATTACACCAGTTTCAGCGGTTTACTGGGGATTGTCAAAAGCAGGTCACTTTGGACAAGTGATATCAGGTATATGAATGACTCTGCCGAGCTGAAGCACACGGCGGATCTGCTCAAGACCGAGGTTTCTCGTAGAATCACAGCCGGTCACGCTATGCCTGACCTGTTGAATCAGTTTCTCGACTGGGTCACCCACCGGATAACCAACGGCCATATGCTCTTTGCCGCTTCTTTTCGTTCCAACGGTAATCTACTCAGCCAGTGGCGAGGATACAGCAGGCACGGCAAAGGGGTGAGTCTGGGTTTTAATCCGGAATACATTATGCGGTGTGCAGACCAGCAGGCGTTTCAGATCGGCAAGTGCATTTACAGTTGCGAGCAGCAGGAACTGTTGATCTGCCAGGTTGTTGATGCGGTGGAAGAGCTGGCCGAAGAGCATGATGGCCGGTTGACCGAGCGGGATAGTGGAGGTAACCACGTCTACAATCAAATTTTTGAGATGATCGAAAGTGACTTGTTACGGATTGCGGCAATTCTCAAGCATCCTTCATTTCGTGAAGAGGAAGAGTGGCGGATCGTGTCACCGGTGATAACCAATTATCACCAGGCGGCGGTCCAGTTTCGGGAAGGGGTCTCCATGCTGGTGCCCTACATCGAGTTCAGGCTGAGTTCAATGGGTAATGGTCCCATTGACCTGGAGCATCTCTTTCTCGGGCCAACCCCGAATATCGGCATCTCCATGAACTCCCTCACCATGTTTCTCTCCCAGAACGGTATTCAGCCGCAAAAGGGAATCTCATATTGCCAGATCCCTTTCAGGGGGAAGTAGCCCCAGCGGGGTGTGTAAGTCAATACCACCCACCTTGTCCTGCGCCGACATTTTTCCTGAATAGAGAGCAAACCACATTCTAACACTATCGTAAGCGGTACTGGATATATGTATACAAACGAAAAGAGGTCGGAGTGGTTTGCCCTGCATTAAATTGCTGTCAGTTTGAAGGGGGCGCTCTGTTTTACAAGTGTTAAACTTTTACTTTTTGACCATACATGAAGCACGCACTATTTGCAGTGAGTTCGCTGGGGTTAGGTCACGCGACCCGGACACTGCCGGTTATCTGGGATTACATAAACAGAGGGTATGGAATCACCATTATTTCCAGTGGCAATGCTCTGAAAATACTGGAAAATGAATTAGGTGATGTGGGGCGGGTAGCTTTCAGGGAAATGCCGGATTATCCAGCACTGGAGCGCGGAACAGGCTGGCGGTTGTATTGGTATCTGTTGAAAGATCTGCATGCCACCAGGAAAATGATCAAGGCTGAACACCGCGAGTTGAAAAAGATCGAGCAGCAATACGATTTCATCTTCAGTGATGGCAAATATGGTTTTTACAGTACCAGGCGGCCAAGCTTTATCCTGACGCATCAGATCGCCTTCATGCCACCTGAATTTTTCAGTTGCCTGCAGCAATTGACGGAACGGGTTAATCTGTTTGCTCTGAAAAAGTTCGATTCCATTCTTATTCCTGACTTCCCTGAGGCGGAACATAACCTGAGCGGCCAACTTTCACATTCTCGATATCTTGCTGATTGTAATCATGTTTTTGTAGGGATTCTCTCTTCGTACCACAAGCTATCGCTTACGCGGGATATCGACTACCTTTTTATCATCAGCGGTTATCTCCTGGAGCATAAGGAGGCCTTTATCAGAATGCTGGTGGATCAGGCGAACGCTCTGCCCGGCAAGAAAGTATTCATATTGGGGCAGCAGGACGCAGGGGCAATTCCTGATGACCTTGGCCACGGTGATGACATAGTCCTGTACCCGATGGTGGATGGCCGGGATCGGCAAAAGCTCTTTAACCGAGCGAAACGAGTGATCTCAAGAGCCGGCTACACAACCATCATGGATCTGGTTGAACATGATAAGAGGGGCTTGCTGATTCCCACTCCGAACCAGACAGAGCAGGAATACCTGGCAGAATACCTGGCCGGGGAAAATGTTTTTGGCACTGCCGGCCAGAGTGATGAGCTGGAGCTGGTACCAGCTTTGAAACGATGTGAGGGGGCGAAGCGCTTTACACCTCCCTGGCGAACTGCCGATTCACTGAAAAAGATACACAACAGCATGAAACGATATTTAAAAAAACAGTATATCTCTGTCATCGTTCCGGCTCACAATGAAGAGGCGGAGCTTGCCAATACTTTGAACTGTCTGCTCAAGCAGAATTATCCGGCTGATCGCTATGAAGTTATCGTGGTGGAAAACGGCTCCACAGATACTACCCTGGAGGTTGCCAGGAACATCAGCGAACAGGTTTCAGGTAGCAGAAATGTACGGGTAGTGCAGAGTGCCCGCGGTGTTTCAATTGCCAAAAATGTTGGGCTTTCCGCAACAGATGTACTGTCCGAGTGGGTTGTCTTGTGCGATGCAGACACTCATCTCGGCCCGGATTTCCTCAATCAGCTCAATCTGTATCTTATCCGTCGAGGGGGGGGGCAAACTGTTGGAACCTGTTCCATCGGTCCCAGGCCGGTCAAGAGTAGCTATGCCAGGTTCTGGTTCAAGACCTATGATTATATCCACCGTTGGACCAAAACATCCTATGCTCTGCAGATAGCCAAAACATCCATAGCCAGAAGTGTTGGTTTTCATCCTGCTCTGCATCTGGCTGAGGATTTAACCTTTATCAAGGAGTGCATGGGATATGGCAGTTTCTTCTTTCTGGACACCGATCAGGTTTCAACTTCGACCCGACGCTTTGAAGCCTTTGGCTATCTGCGGCTCAGTTTACGGTGGGCATTTGAAGCTTTGTTGCCAATGCGGGTGAAACGATTGCGGAGTTATCGGGTTGTTCGCTGAGACCAATTTCTGGCAGGAGCTCCTCGCGTATCTCAGTCTGTATAAGGCCTACGCCTATCCGGTACTGTTTCTGGGGGCCTTTTTGGAAACGGTGATTCCGTTTTCTTTTATCGTTTACGGCGAAATATTTTTTTTGGCCGGAGCGGTGCTGGCCGGCACGGGTAGTCTGGATATCAAGCTAGTGGCAGCAGTGCTCTATGTGGGTGGAATACTCGGTGACAGTTGCAGCTATATGCTGGGCAGGCGTTATGGAACCGGTCTATTTGAAAAGCTTTCAACGCAACGGTTTACCGGTCGTTTTTTTAGGGATGAGATACGGAAGAAGGGGATAGTTTTTTTCAACCGCTGGGGAGCGTCAGCTGTTTTTCTGGCGCGGTTATCAGGACCTTTTTCCTGGTTTGTGCCTGCCCTGGCAGGAGCCTTCAAACTCGATTATGGTCGGTTCCTGATATTCAATATGCTGGGGGTGATAATTGGTATCGGTGAGTTTCTGCTACTTGGATACCTGCTCGGTAATCATCTTGATGAGATATGCACCTGGTTGAACAGACTGGGCTCCATCCCGGTGCTCATTCTCGCTTTTGTACTTCTGGTTATAGTCCTGCGATGGATATCGTCCCGGCAGGCCAGGAGGAAAGCTGAGAACGCGAATTGCTGAGTTAACCTCTTCTCTGTAACTTCAGCATAGTCAAAAGCATCTCTTCCAGCACAATATGTTGAGGGATCGGTGAGCCCTTGAGCCGGAACTCCGCCTCAAGCAGCAGGCTCAGCCACTGTTTTAGCTGGCCGCAGGAGAATTCCCCCGCTTTGGTAAAACTCATGAACAGCGCATAGGGGTGGCCGCCAAGCATATCGCTCCATTCACCTTGTTCTTTTAAGGCAGGCAGGTAACTGCCCTGGAACTGTTTAGCGTTCATGCCGGAGTGCCAGGCTGGAGCAGGCTGGAGCTGCAGTGAGCGAAAGATAAGAAGTTTCCGTATATAGTTTCTGAGAGTAGCCAGGATGGCTAAACCGTGGGTACCGTTTTCCTGCAGGCGGTTAAGTATGGTGAGTGCTCGGCCGATCTGGCGCTTGCCAAAGGCGTCTGTGAGTTCGAAAAGAGCATCTTCCCGACTTCTGCCTACCATCTCTTCCAGGTCCTGGGCGACGATCTGCTGTCTGTCACCGACATAATGGGCGAGCTTTTCCATTTCGGTGACAGCGGCGACGGGGTGAAAGCCGACCCGCTCAAAAAAGATTTCCAAAGCCCGTGGCTCGATGGATTTGTTGAAATCGGCCAGGGTCTTGTTCATCATCTCCCGAATTACGTCTTTCTGTGCATCCTGGGCAGCTTTACTGGCCCCTGTGGCCACGGAGCAATCGATTACCAGACCTTCTTTCTTGATGAAAGTGTAGAACCGTTGACGTTTGTCGACTGTTTCAGCGCTGAGGATCAGCACGTTCTGATTAGGGATGCCCTTGGTGAAGGTGTCGATGTATCTCTCAGTTATGTTGCCGCCACCCTTTGGAAGTTTGCCGGTGCCCACAGCCTGCACGAGCAGAGAGTCAGCCCAGCCGAGATCTCCGGGTTTGGAGAAGCCAAACATCTTCTCCCATTGTGAGCCTGAAATTTCGGAAAACGGTTTCTGGCTTTCGAGATCTATGGAACCAAGACGGGCAAAGGCTCCAATATGTCGCATAGCTGGTGCGGTTTTTCCGGCATCACTATTCTGCTGAGCCTTATCCCAGATGGTGGAGGCGACTGTTTTACTGTGGAAAATCCGGGAGTCGGAAACCCGGTAAACCTGACGCCCGGGAAGCAGGCTGAAACTGAGCAATTTGGCAAGTGTCTGTCCCTGATCCTCATGATCCCCATCGATTGGATGCACCGCTCCTCTGCCGTCTGCAGTCAGTGCTTCCTGTAACTGGTCCGCTGCTTCCTTGCAGAGATAGCGCTCGCCAAAGAGCAGGACAACAGAAAGTTCTGCGAGTTTACCCTCATCCTTGAGCAGGGCGGGAATTTCGTTACGTTTGATCAGGGGCATAACAGCATTGGTGAGCAGTGAAAATCGAACTTTTAAATTGTGGTTGTCGCTTAAGGCGAAATTGACCGGTTTGCAGCAAAATACCAGAGATGAAGGATTTGGTCACTCAAAGAGTGTTGAGTGAGAGAGAGGCGACCGATAGTTTGTGTCGGTTGAGCCTGGTGTTGCATGGGCATTGAGTATGGGGAAACAATAAATTGTGGATGTCGATGAAAATATACTATATTAATCGACAGAAAGAGGGTGATATGGCAGTGGCAGTTGTTAAAGTCGCTTGCCTCGCGGCTTGGTAAACTCAGGTCTGCAAGCTCGATGAATGTAGGCATACTGAGATAACGTACTTCCTCTTTTTTTGAGAATAATCTTTGGGGAGAGAGCTATGGCCCGGTTTCTGAAAAGCAGAGACAAAGTGCTGGGGAAATCCCTGGACGATGTGGTGTTTATCGGCTCACAAAAGGTCGACAAACCGTTTATAAGTGTTGTCAGCTACTCCGCGCAGGAATTGACCGAGGCTGAATGCCATTCACCTCTCGATTGCGCAGCATACCTCGATTCAGACCATGTCACATGGATAAGCGTGTATGGCCTGCACGATACCTTCTTTATTCAGCAGTTTGCACGAGGGCTTAAACTCCACCCGCTGGTGCTTGAGGATGTTGTGAATACCGGTCAGCACCCCAAGATGGACGATTATGACGATACGATCTATCTGGTTCTCAAATCCCTCAGATTCAATCCGGAAACAGAGTCTGTATTAAGTGATCAGTACTCGATGATCATCGGTGCCAATGTTCTGGTAACCTTTCACGAACAGCCAATGGAGATGTTTAAGCAGATACGGGAACGGTTGCGAAAAGGCAAGGGGCGGACACGAAAGCGAGGGACTGATTACCTGGCGTATGTGCTGCTGGATACCATTGTCGATAACTATATTGTCACGATCGAAAACCTCGGCAGCCGAATTGAGGAGATCGATGATTCGATTTTCAAGGATTTCGACCAGGAAATAGTAAGCACCATTACCCGTTATAAGCGGGAAGTGAGTTATCTTCGCAAAACTATCAGGCCGGTGAAGGATCTTATTGGTCAGTTGATCAAGGTGGAATCCGATCTGATCGGCGAGGAGACCCTGCCGTTTTTAAAGGATCTGCACGGCCTGACAACCCAGGCCGTTGAAGTTCTGGAAACCTATCGGGAGATGCTCAGCGATAGCCTGAATACCTACAATACCATCGTCAGCAACAGACTTAATGAGATCATGAAGGTTCTGACCATTTTCGCGGCTATCTTTATCCCCTTAACCTTCATAGCGGGGATTTATGGTACAAATTTCGAATACCTGCCTGAACTTCGGTATAAATACAGTTATTTTGTATTCTGGGGAGTTCTGGTGGCAGTTGCTGCATTAATGCTGCGATTCTTCAAGAAGAAAGGGTGGTTGTAAAAGGCGGGAGTATCTCTTTTTACCCGCGGGGGGTCACCACTGGCATAGCCGCCACCATGGGAGGCGGTTCTGTCAGTGTCTTCGCTGTTCCAAATCTGCAAGCAAATCAAAAAACAATCACCGCTTTCAACGGGCATCAGACGAACCGGGGTAATTAGATAGGGGTGGAACCGGTTTTGATATGCACATCCCGTTGTGGGAATGGGATCTCAATACCGTTTTCCTTAAATGATTTATCAATCGCCATATGCAGCTCGCTCCTGACATGTATTTTCATGTCAATATCTTTCAGGTGACAGAGCAGATCGAAATTCAGGGAACTGTCCCCGAATGCCTGGAACCAGGCTTTGGGGACAGGAGTTGAACCATCGGTTATAACCTGTGGATGTTTGTGCGCGATTTGCAGCAATAGTTTTTGCACCAACTCCGTGTCACTGCCATATGCGACGCCGACCGAGACCCTGAGCCTGCCCCGGTGATCATCAAACATCATATTTGTTACCTGGTTGGAGATAAGCTCCGAGTTCGGCACAATGACATCAGATCTGTCAAAAGTCTGGACGATTGTCGAGCGTATACTGATTTTTTTCACATAACCTTCTGTAGAGCCTACCAGTATCCAGTCCCCTTTTTTTATAGGCTTTTCAAACATGAGGATCAGCCCTGAGATAAAATTGTTGACGATGTTTTGTAATCCAAAACCTATTCCAACCGATAGGGCACCCACTACCACGGTAAGACCGGTTAACTTCACACCGGCTACTCCCAGCATGAGCAGGATAAGTGCGCCATAGCAGATGTAGCCTGTGATTGTGAGAATGGTATCCCGTGAGCTTTCAGAAAAATCTCCCGATTTCAAAAGCCTGTTCTCTGTCCTTGCCTTGATGTAGTCAATTGAAGGCCAGAAAAGAAGCAGGATCAGGAGAGCAATTGTCACGCGCAGGGGGGAGATCTGTATACCGGTCAGCTGGAAGCCATGAACAAAAATTTCCCGGAGCCGCTCGCTGTCGACATTGGTGATTCCCCATTGGTGCAGGGTGAGTATGGCGGCTCCAATAATGACATATATTTTCAGACCGATACTCAAAACCGTGCTGGTTTGTGTTTTCGGTGTACTCCCTTTTTCTTCTCTGCCTTGGGAAGTACGAAAAAACACTCTCTGCCTGTTGAGGAACAGTATGAGAATATCGATTGAATCATATAAGATGAGCGAAAAGGCAAAAACGGCAAAAGTGGCACCCAGTATATACGCGATATGGATAACAAGATTCTTGAATCCAAGTACTTCCAGCACAAGGAGAATAAGAATAGCTGAATAGACCAGGTATTTTCCCTGCTGCCATATCCCGGGGAAAAGCTCTTTGCCAACTGCTTTGGTCTGTAATGATAAGGCGATCAACCAGAGGATGAAAATGCAGGATGATATCAGGTTGATGTTCGGAAGCTGCAGTTGACCGGCGGGATAGCTCGAAGAAAAGAGTGTCAGGAGTCCTGTGGCAACACCGAAGAACAATACGATGAGAGAGAACGAGCGATTGTCCGGGCCGCCGGTAACGGGAGTGTCCTGCTGTCGGAAACGGGCGTGTATGGCGTGAAACAGTGAATAGATGACAGAGGAGCAAAACACCAAGGTTATTGGCAGCGTCAGGTATGCATATACCAGAGAAGAAGGCTGAAAGCGGGAAAAGAGTATCACCGAGAGGCAAATGGCCAGATAGAGTACCCGGATAACGACACTATGCCGAACGTGAGCCTGGACGAGCAGACGCACCATGTTGTCCGGTTTACACTGCGTTGTTATAAAACTCCGTGCCTTCGGGATAAGTGCCGAAAGTAAAAAAAACGTTATGATTATGGCAGTATAAGCAAGTGAAAGATCCACCTTTTGTGGAACGATAGACGATCGCATTTCCGACTGAACAGCATCCGGAGTCATGCCGGAGGCCTGCAGCCAAAGAGGGTCATTACGGGTGTAGAGGTTTTGGCTCTGCTGCTCCCCGATATATTTGTCGAGTTGCTCGAGAGTTTTCTGGGTATTGAGCAGGGAAAAACGAAGTTGCGCCAGTTCGAGCTGCTTGTTCTGTTTGAGAGCCTCAACCTCGGGTAGTGAATTGGCTGATGACGTGGAACCGCCGCCATTTTCCCCACCAAGCCCACCCAGAACTGAGTTGAGTTGGTTGATTTCGGATTCGGCATATTCGATCTGGTTTTTCAGGTTCGATACATAACCCCGCAATTGCTGTTTCTTTGCCAAAGTCCATTCAAGTTGCGGACGGTTTGCAAGGATCTGGAGAATGGCCTGGATCTCATGGGTTCTTTCAATTTCCGCTTGCAGCGATGGGGCGATCGCGTTCTCAGCCCGGAGGTCGGATATGGTGAAGACAAGTGTGGATATGCTGCATAGAAAGAACAGAACGCTTAAGAACAGGTAGTTTTTAAAATTCCGGCTTGTTATGGATTTCATATTCCGCAGCTATTAAAGTTTGAACAGGAACTCGGCGATTGGGCCGACCACAGTATGGCAGAGCGAAGCCTGATTGTATATTTTTTTGTTCAGCTCATGATTGCTGCTATGCCGATAAGTTTTAGGTAGCCGATGTGAACAAAAATTCCTACAGATACTTCTCTGTGCGAGTTTTTCATTCTACTGGAATAGTCGATTTTACGAGAAGCGAGAAACGAGAAGCGAAGGGTAAGGCTGCCCGGACGGAATGAGGGTTCCGTCCGGGCGAAAGGAGATAGCGATTCTGCTGAGGTTACGGCTTGATTATTTCGCAATCACAGGCCGGGTCTGTGATGTCGAGCAGCAGAAACTTGACATCATAGCCATGATTTTTCAGCTCCTCGTAGGCAAGGTCGGCTCTGGCGCCGGTGGAGCAATGAATAAATACTCTCTTGTCCTTGGGGATTGAGGCGAGTTTTTTGGGTATTTCATCCAGGGGGATGTTCACGGTGTTTTTGAATATTCCGAACTCGGCTATTTCTTCTTCGGTCCGGGCATCGATCACGAAGGTGTCGGGCAGCTTGCCGTCAACCGCCTGCTTGAATTCGGCAACGGATACTTCACCTTTACCAAGTTTGCGCACCCAGCTGATCTCGTTGGAGAAGATAGGCCCGGATTCGACTTCACCGCCTGCATCCACCCAGCCCTCATAGTTGCCTTTGACCATAGAAACATGCTTGAAGCCCTCATCTTTGAGATCTTCATAGGCATCCATGGCACTCTCTTCGCTGTCGCTGTAAAGAACCACCGGTGCGTTGCGGGGGATATCATCGATGCGTGATTCAAGTTCTTCATACGGAACGGTTACAGCCCTGGGGATTCGTCCATCGGCCGGGCTGCCGTCTTCGCGCAGATCGAGCAGGACGATATTGCCTGTTTTTACGAACTCATTTGATGCATAGAGCGGATACCCTTCCTCAGACCAGGCAGGTTCACCATCAAGGAATACTCGAATATTGTTGTAACCAAGTTTTTTCGCCAGACCGGCGTTTGCTGTGGACATGCCTCAGGTGGGGCCTCCGCAATAGAAAACCAGCAGTTTATCCTTGTCATCAGGGAGCACTTCCGCTTTTTTCTCTTTCAGTTTGGCGACGGGAATTGAAATTGCTCCAGGTATGTGGGCCTGGTGATAACGGGAGAGTGGACGGGCATCAACCAGGGTGAGAGGCGTCGCACTTGCCAGCAGCTCATGGATTTCATCGACCTTTATTTCGGTGACACCCTCAGGGAGTTTGGCAAGTTTGGGCTTGATAAGGGTCGCGAATTTATCTTCTCCCCGCTGTTCCCAGGTGATGATGGCCGCTTCACCCTTTTTCGCGAACTCGATTCCTTTGGTCTGGTCATCGAATCGCACCATCATGGTTTTGGCAGCGTCCCCCTTGCCAACCTGGATGGAAATAGTCTTCGCTTTATTCGATTTACCAACCACCGGTCCCTTATAAACGTTCTGGGCCTGCTGTTGGGCTGCAGCAGGTTGCTTGGCACTGTCCGCAAAACTATTTGTCGGGCTAAGCCCAGACGAAACAAGTGCCAGTACGAATGCAGCTGCAACGAGCTTTGTGCTGATTGAGCTTCTCATTACTGTTCCTCCGAAAGGTTAATGTGCTGTTTATGCTGCCTTGTTTGGTGGAAATCAATAGCTATAAAAGAATATAGTTAATTGATTAAGTAATGCAATGGGATAATGCCATAAAAAATCGGAATTTCGAAGGACTACCACGTTTGGATAAGGGAAATTATGGTCAGGAGAAGAGGAACGTTTCAAAAACACCTTGTTGGTGCAGGATGTTTAAGCCAATTCCCCAAAGTACGGCACCACCAAGGATCTCAGCCAGAACACTTAATTTTTTAAAAGAAGCAACCTTTTTGCCAAGGTGCATGCCGGTTATGGTAAAAGCTGCAGCCACAATGCCGATGATGATTGCAGGGGTAACGATGTCTATCTGCAGCATGGACATGCTGAAGCCGACCGCTAGAGCGTCAATACTTGTTGCCACCGAAAGCATGACCATGGTTAGTCCACGGGTGGAATCTTTTTTTTCTGCTTCGGTGTCTTTTTCGAAGTCGAATGCTTCGCGAAGCATATTGGTGCCCACTGCGGCAAGAAGACCGAAAGCTATCCAATGGGCCCAACTTTCCACAAAGTTGTGGATGGCGCTGCCGAGGGCCCAGCCGATAATCGGCATCATGGCCTGAAAGAGGCCAAAATGCCAGGAGAGTCGAAAAGTCTGTCTGGCGCTGATTGTTTTCAGACTGATACCGACAGCAATAGCCACCGCGAAGGCGTCCATGGCCAGGGCGATGGCTATTCCCAAAATACTTATTAATGACATGATATAAAATCTAAATTTTGCCCGGGCGTTATCTCAGGCTGTTATTAATTTTTTCTAATGCATCATTGCCGGGGCAGAGATCTTCCCTGGTGAGGCTGTTGAGCGGACGCGGGGTTGTCTCGATTATGTCATGGGTGTCCTTGCTCGCCGGATTGACATAAATGACTCCGGTAAGCACCCGACCACGTTCTTTTGCTTCTTCGAGCTTGTCTACAGAGCGGCGCTGGTCAGTAACATCGAACTCCTGTTCGAGCTTTTCAAGAAGCAGGGTAGAGCCGTCATGCATCACCACTGTCTGGGTGGCGCCCTCATCGTAACGGGTCAGGATTTCCCTCTGGAGCGGGATGAAATCAAAAGTACCTGTTGCCTCACTATGCTCACGAACATACTGATAGCTTTTGGTGGAGCGGTCAGTATTGTTGAATGTAACACAAGGGGAGATCACGTCAAGAAATGCCAGGCCATTGTGGCTGATGGCCGCTTTAATCAGCGGTACAAGCTGTTGCTTGTCGCCGGAGAAGCTACGGGCGACAAAACTTGCGCCAAGCTGGATGGCAATTTCACACAGGTCTATTGATTCAAAGGGATTCGGTTTGCCTTTTTTTCCGGCGCTGCCCTTATCTGCGGTGGCTGAATCCTGGCCTTTGGTGAGACCGTAACAACCGTTGTTCATGCAGATATAGTTCATGTTCAGGTTACGCCTGAGGGCGTGGGCGAATTGACCCATGCCGATGGAGGCGGTGTCGCCGTCACCGGAAACACCTATATACAGCAAATCCCGGTTGGCCATATTGGCTCCGGTGGCAATGGAGGGCATGCGGCCGTGGACTGAGTTGAAGCCGTGTGACTTGCCAAGAAAATAGGCCGGAGTCTTTGAAGAACATCCTATACCGGAAAGCTTCGCCACCCTGTGCGGCTCTATGGCCATCTCGAAACAGGCCTGCACAATAGCGCTGGAAATAGAGTCATGACCGCAGCCTGCACAGAGAGTGGAAATCGCACCTTCATAGTCCCGCCGGTGATACCCTTTGCTGTTTTTCTGTTGCTCAGGGTGGCGAAAGGTCGGTCGGGTATAGCTCATACATTACCTCCGGTGGCGAGATGGGGAGAACTGTCTGTGCCGGTTCTGCCAGCCAGTTGTGCTTTCAGGCTTTCGGTTATAAAATCGGCAGTGATCGGCTTGCCGTCAAAGTTGAGAATAGAGACGAGCTTGTCCGGATGAAAGCCATATTCGGCGATGAGTAAAGTTCGCATCTGGGCGTCGCGGTTTTGTTCGATGACGAAAACAATTTCATGCTGGTCAATAAAATCCACAGCAGGCTGAGGGCAGGGGAATGATCGAAGGCGCATGGTGTCGATGATGATCCTCTCTTCTGCCAGCCTGTCTATTGCCTCGTAGGCGGAATGGGTGGTGGTGCCGAAAAAAAGTGCACCGAGAGGGTTCCCCGCCGGGGCAGACGTGCTCCGAAACTTGATATGGGGCTCGGGCATCATGGTTTTTGCTGTCTGCCACTTTTTATCGAGCCTCAACATGGCGCGCTGATAGGCACCACTGTCTTCGGTATATGCCGCATACTCATCGTGGGAGGAGCCCCTGGTGAAGTATGATCCCCTGGTGGGGTGGGCGCCGGGGATGGTCCGATAGCAGATGCCGTCCCCATCAACGTCGAGGTAGCGTCCCCATCTCTCTCTGTTTCGTTCAAACTCATCCAGCTCTTCACCTGTTAAGGTTTTGCCACGGTCATACTCCCGGTTGTCATCCCAGACAAAAGGCCTGCTGATATGGTCGTTCATGCCCAGATCAAGATCACTCATGACAAGTACCGGAGTCTGCAGTCGCTCGGCAAGATCGAAAGCATCGGCGGTAAGTTCAAAACACTCCGCCGGGTCGCAGGGAATGAGCAGCACGTTCTTGGTATCGCCATGAGAGGCGTAGGCGGTGGCGATAAAATCAGACTGCTGGGTTCTGGTCGGCATGCCGGTGCTCGGCCCTGTTCTCTGTACGTTCACTACCACTGCAGGTACCTCGGCAAAATAGGCCAGGCCGAGAAATTCAGCCATGAGTGATATGCCGGGGCCGGATGTGGCGGTGAAGGCCCGTGATCCGTTCCATGAGGCGCCGATAACCATGCCAAGAGCTGAGAGTTCATCTTCGGCCTGGAGAATGGCAACCTTTTTGCTGCCGTCCTCTTCGAGCCGGTGAATGTTGGAGAATCGCTCAAACGCTTCTATCACGGAGGTGGATGGGGTAATGGGATACCAACCGGCAACGGTGGCTCCGCCATAGAGTGCGCCGAGGGCGGCGGCGCTGTTGCCGTCTACCAGAATTGAGTCCTGCAGGATGTTTTCCCTGCGGGAAAGAGATAGTCGGCAGCTCTCGTTAAAATGCTTTTTCGCATAATCCCTGCCGATTTCAAGTGCCTGGATATTGGGCTCAGCCAGTTTCGGTTTCTTCCTGAACTGCTGGCCGATGGCGTCGGTGAGAACGGTGAATTCAATATCGAGCAGGTGGGAGAGGGCACCTACATAGACAATGTTCTTCAGGAGTTGGCGCAGTTTTGGGTTGGTAAAGGCATCGTTAGTAAGCTGCGTGAGCGGAATGCCGATCTCGACGATGTCGTCTCTGTCGCACTCATCGAACAGCGGTCTGGTTGAATCATAGAAAAAGTATCCACCGGGCAGCAACTCGTTATAGTCCTGAACCAGAGTCTGGCCGTTGGTGGCCACCATCATATCGACACCGCCGCGTCTGCCAAGGTTCCCCTTGTCGTTGACCCGCACTTCATACCAGGTAGGTAATCCCTGGATATTAGATGGGAAAATGTTTTTGGGGCTGACCGGAATGCCCATCCTGAAGATTGCCTTGGCAAACAGGTTGTTGGCGCTTGCCGAACCGGAGCCGTTGACATTGGCGAAGCGGATTACGAAGTCATTAGTACTTTGTATTGGTTCCATAGATGTGAGATCTCTTTTATTCCGCCATTGGGGCCTGATAGACAAATTTAATCATCTCCCAGGATGATGTTGGGCAGCGTTCAGCACACAGGCCGCAGTGCAGGCAGACATTTTCGTCCTTGACCATCACCCGCCCGGTGGGCAGCTCAGAAGATACGTAAAGATCAGTTGTGCGGTTATTGGCCGGCACCAGCAGCCGCTGACGAAGATCATCTTCATCACCGTTTTCAATGAAGTTGATGCAGGTGACCGGGCATATATCGACACAGGCGTCGCATTCGATACAGGTCTCGGCTTCAAAGACAGTCTGCACATCACAGTTGAGGCAGCGTTTGGCTTCCCTTTGGCCAAGATCATAGTCATAACCAAGTTCAACTTCGATCAGCCGGTCCTGTATCGATTTGACTTTCTCCACCATCGGAACGACCTGGCGCTGGTCATCGGTGACGTGGCTTTCATAGAGCCAGTCATGGATACCCATCTTCTGGCCGACAAGGTTCACCTTGGGATGGGGACGGTCGAGCAGATTTGCTCCCTGACAGAAGAGATGAATGGATATCGCAGCCTCATGGCCGTGGGCCACAGCGGTGATGACATTTTGTGGGCCGAATGCTGCGTCGCCACCAAAGAACACTTGGGGCAGGGTGGATTGCATAGTGTGTTTATTGAGCACCGGCAATCCCCTTTTGTCGAAGTCGATACCGATATCGCGCTCTATAAATGGAAAGGCGTTCTGCTGACCAACAGCGAGGATCACCTCATCGCACCCGATGAAAACCGGCTCTTTGCCAATGGAGACCAGGCTTCTTTTACCGACTTCATCATATACTGGTTCAACCCGGTCGAAACGCATGCCGATTAATTTGCCATCTTCAACAACAAACTCCAGAGGTGAATGGTTCTCGATGATTTCCACATCTTCATGCTCGGCGTCTTCGACCTCCCATGGAGATGCCTTCATCTCATTCTTGGGGCTGCGGACAATGACTTTTACATCAGTGCCGCCGAGACGTCTGGCGGTACGACAACAGTCCATTGCTGTATTGCCACCGCCCAGTACCAGTACTTTGGGGCCTGCACTGGTAACATGGCGATAGAGCACAGAGGCAAGCCATTCGATGCCGAGGTGAATGGACTGATCTCCCTCGGCGCGGCCGGGCAGGTCGGGCAGGTCACGGCCGCGGGGGGCACCGGTGCCAATAAAGATGGCGTCATAATCTTTATCGAGAATCTCCTGGAGGTTGTCGATATATTGGTTGAAGAAGGTGTTCACTCCATAATCGAGGATGTAGTTGATTTCCTCATCAAGCACCTGCTCCGGCAATCTGAATGATGGCACCTGGGTGCGGATAAATCCCCCGGCTTTTGCCTGATCATCATAGAGATCGATGGTATAGCCCAGCAGGATAAGGTCACGGGCTACGGTGAGCGAGGCGGGGCCTGCACCAATCAAGGCAATTTTTTTGCCGTTTTTTTCTTCAGGGACTTTCGGAAGTCTATCGATAATTGCTCTTTTGTTATCGGCACAGACCCGTTTCAAACGGCAGATAGCCACGGGTTCCCCGTCCAACCTGCCGCGACGGCAGGCCGGTTCGCATGGACGATCGCAGACCCGGCCAAGAATTCCGGGGAATACGTTTGAGACCCAGTTCACCATATAGGCGTCTTCATAACGCTCGAAATCGATCAGCCGGATATATTCGGCACAGGCGGTATGGGCCGGACAGGCGTACTGGCAATCTATGACTTTATGAAAATACTCAGGATCTTGTAGATTTGTAGGCTTCACAATTGTTCCTCTGATATTTTGTGAGCGGTTCGGCATAGTAGGGGTGTGAATAATCCACCCATATCTATCCTATTATATTTGTTCGATGAGATCTAAAGAAAAGATAAGGTGTTGGAAGAGAACGGTTATTTTTATCATTTAGAGGTGGGATGTGGTGAGGGGAGGGGGGACGGCAGGCGCACTCAGGTGGCCTGCCGTTGTGAGTAATAGGAAAAGAGGAGTGTTTATTATTCGCCGGGGAGCTGGCGAACCGCGCCCTTGTCGGCCGAGGATGCGAGCATTGCATAGGCTCTCAAAGCCTTGGAGACAATGCGGTCACGCTTGCCCGGGCTAAACCCTGCGTCACCCTTGGCCTCTTCTTTGGCGCGGCGCTCAGCCAGAACATCGTCGGAGACATCCACATTGATTGTGCGGTTGGGGATGTCGATCTCGATGGTGTCGCCATCTTCAATCAGGGCGATGGTGCCACCTGCAGCGGCTTCCGGGCTGACATGACCGATGGAGAGGCCGGAGGTGCCGCCGGAGAAACGGCCGTCGGTGATCAGGGCACACTCAGCTCCGAGGTGAACCGATTTCAGGTAGGAGGTCGGGTAGAGCATCTCCTGCATGCCCGGCCCGCCCTTGGGGCCTTCATAGCGAATGATGACAGCATCACCAGCCTTGATCCGACCGTCGAGAATTGCCTCGCAGGATTCGTCCTGGGACGCGAAAACCCTTGCAGTGCCTGTGAATTTGAGGATTGACTCATCAACGCCTGCCGTTTTGACGATGCAGCCGTTTTCAGCCATGTTGCCGAACAGCACGGCGAGTCCGCCATCCTTGCTGTGACAATTTTCAAGGTCTCTGATACAGCCGGCTGAACGATCGGTATCCGCTTCCTGGTACATGGTGGATTGGGACCCCATGACCAGATTCAGGCCAATCTGGGCCGGGGCAGCCTTGTACAGCTCTTTGGCTTCGTCGCTTACGGTTTCGCGCATCAGGTCGTGACTGTCGAGAATTGCTGACAGGCTCGGGCTGTCTATCCGGCTGACGCTGGTGTCGATGAGACCTGCCCGGTCGAGTTCACCAAGGATGGACATGATACCGCCCGCTCTGTGCACGTCCTCGATGTGATAGGAAGAAGACGGTGCAACCTTGGAAAGTACTGGTACTTTTCTGGAAAGTTTGTCTATGTCCTGCATGGTGAAGTCGACACCGGCCTCGTTGGCAATGGCCAGGAGGTGCAGGACAGTGTTGGTGGAACCACCCATGGCGATATCAAGGGCCATGGAATTCATAAAGGCGGCCTTGGAGGCGATTGAGCGTGGCAGCACAGATGCATCCTCGCGGTCGTACCAGGCATATGCCATCTCAACAATACGGTGTGCTGCCCTGGTAAAGAGGGTTTTACGTTTGGCGTGGGTGGCAACCACGGTGCCGTTGCCCGGCAGGGCCAGCCCCAGCGCTTCGTTGAGGCAGTTCATGGAGTTGGCGGTAAACATACCGGAGCAGGAACCGCAGGTAGGGCAGGCGCTGCGCTCCACCCGCTCGACATCGGCATCGCTTACGGTCTGGTCGGCAGCCATTACCATGGCATCCACCAGATCGTAGCGTTTGTCGCCGTCCACACCGGCTTCCATTGGTCCGCCGGAAACGAAGATGGCAGGGATGTTCAGACGCATGGCGGCCATCAGCATACCCGGGGTGATCTTGTCGCAGTTGCTGATGCAGACCAGGGCATCCACGGTGTGGGCGTTGCTCATGTACTCGACACTGTCGGCAATAAGATCGCGTGAGGGCAGGGAGTAGAGCATGCCGTCGTGGCCCATGGCAATACCGTCATCAATGGCAATGGTATTGAATTCGGCAGCAAAACAACCCTGATCCGCTATGATTTTTTTCATCTGCTGGCCAATCTCGTGCAGATGCACATGGCCCGGAACGAATTGGGTAAATGAATTGACGATGCCAATGATCGGTTTGCCGAAATGTTCTTCTTTCATGCCGTTGGCACGCCAGAGGCTTCTGGCACCTGCCATTCTACGGCCATGGGTTGTCGTCGCACTACGCAGTGGAATTGCCATTGGTTACACCTTCATTGTCCTGAGAAAGAAGCTGAAGTAGACCGCTTCGTTGGATAGTATTGGAAAAAATTGTTGAAATTCTTGTTACTTTGGACACAATATACTATGAAAATAGGGGCCATTGCACATTTTTTCAGGAGACAGTTATGAAAAAGACAGAAATCGATTATTGGATTACAGCGATGCTGGAATCCCACCCCAATGTCTCCGACTTGAACGTCACAGTCGGAAAAACATTGCAGGTTGAATCTGCCGGTAAACTGGTGCCTGTATCCGTGCAGCCCCCGGTAACAGAGTTAACTCCATTCCAGACGGAAACATTCGCCCTGAACCTGATCGGCAACAACCGTCGTTTGTTGCGGGATTTGCTGGAAAACGGTTCTTGCGATATGTCCTATTCCCTGGGGGATAGGGCTCGCTTCAGGGTGAACATCTTCACACAGAAGGGCTACTATACAACAATTCTTCGTAAATTGGAAACCCGGGTACCATCGATCGAGTCGATGCAGTTTCCGGATGCCTTCGGCAAAATGGCAGCAGAGTTAAACGGGCTGGTGCTCTTTACAGGTGCCACCGGTTCCGGTAAGACAACCTCGCTGGCCGCCCTGCTCGATCGAATCAACAATACCCGGCCTGTACATGTAGTTACTCTCGAAGACCCGATAGAATATGTGCATAGGCAGCGCAACGCCACCTTCAACCAGCGTGAACTCGGAAACGATTTCAGTACCTTCGCGACAGGAATGCGGGCGGCGCTTCGTCAGGCGCCGAAGGTTATCCTGGTTGGTGAGATGCGAGACAGGGACACCATGGAGATCGGCCTCACCGCAGCAGAGACAGGCCATCTGGTGTTCTCCACCCTGCATACCATCGATGCGGGTCAGACAATCAACCGTATCCTTGGTATGTTTGAACAGGAGGAGCAGCCACAGATTCGTCATCGACTGGTTGATACCATCCGCTGGGTTGTTGGTCAGCGTCTTCTTCCCAAGGTTGGTGGTGGCCGGGTTGCGGCCATGGAAATCCTCCGGACCAGCCTCCGTATAAAAGACCTGATTTTAAATGGCGCGTCAGAAGAGAAGACTTTTTACAACATTATCAAAGAAGGTGCCACGCTCGATATGCGTACTTTCGACCAGGATATCCTGCAGTTGTACAGCCGTGGCCTGATTACCGAAGAAACAGCCCTGACCTACTGCTCGCAGCGCAATGAGGTTACCCGCGGTCTCGACCGTCTGAAGGCGGAACGGGGTGAATCCACTTCTACCCTGGGTGGCTTGAAAATGGAAGAAGAGGAAGAAGAGCAAGGATTCTTCCGTTGATACTTTTCGGGACTGCTGTCTGCATTTTAAGATAATGTGAGAACTGAAATTCCTTGTAAAACAGATCGTGAGAGGGTGTCATGAATGTGAGCTGTCCCCATTGTGGAACACAACTGAAATTTAGCGATAAATTCCGGGCCAGCCTGGAAAAGCTGAAGCCGGAGCAGAAAGCACGTATCAAGTGCTCTCAGTGCGAGAAACCTTTCTCCATTGACCGATCCATCCTGGGAGCCCCAGCCGCGTCAAAGCAGGTAAGGCGAGGGCAACCCGCTTCAGGTGGCAATGTAAAACCACCTGTACCGCCGGATGTGTCTTGGCTGCAGGATGGTGTGTTTGAGGAACAGGAGGTGGTTGAGGAGATTCCGCTGGCTCTCATCCTGATTCCCGAAGATGCGGGTCGGGATGTTGTCGTGAAGTCTGTGGAGGGGCTGGGATACCGGGCAGAAATCGTTACATCGGTTGACTTGGCCATGGAAAAGATGCAATTTGTTAACTACTCGAGTGTTCTTTTGCACACCGAGTTTGAGCCGCAGGGCTTACACGGCGGAACTTTCCATAAGTTCATGGCCAGGATGAGCATGCCCAAGAGGCGGTATATCTTTTATGCCCTGATTGGCAAGGATTTGAATACCCTGTACGATCTTGAAGCGCTTGCCTACTCAGCGAATATTGTCGTGAATGAACGGGATATTGAACATTTCGGTGTTATTCTCAGGAAAACCATACCGGAATATGAGATGCTGTTTGGGCCGATCATGGAAGAGACACGACTGGTTGGGCATTAAGGAGAGTTGACCAATCCAGGGGAATGCTGTAAAGACCATGCTGGTTGCAACCTGCCTGAATTATCGTTGTAATCGAAAAAAAATGGCTGCACTGCAGGAGAGCCTGTCACTACGTTGGCAGGAATCTCAGGCAGTAGTGGCGGGCTTAAAGAAACCGCCGGTGTTAAAGCCGCAATACACTAATTGACTCTGTTGCCGACTTTCCAGACGCTTATAAACAGAACTGAAGAGTTCTGATTTGCCCAACATCAGCTGTCTGCTCGAAAATACGCGCCAAGTCCATCACACTCAGATGACCTATTGAGTGGCTGACCCGAATCTCAGCAATTCCTATCGGGCGTGAGACAAATTTTATGCTAAGAGAATTTATGGCCCGTACCGGGCAGCGGTTACAGAAACTCGCCCGTGGCGGCTTTCTGGGCAGAAAAAAACAGAAGAAGGCTGAGGCTGCGACCGGCAAAAAGGAGACTCAGATATCAGTATCGCCGGATGCGGCTGCCACTCCGGTAGTGACAAACAGGGTTGAAAAAAACAATCCAGGCGGGCAGCCTGCTGGTTCCAAAAATGTTTCAGCCGAAGCGCAGAAACGACCGGCCAGAAAGCCAAAGCCGCGCTGGACACTCGATGAATTTGAAGTGCCCCCCGCGGAAGGTCTGTCACGCTTCCATGATTTCAAGCTGCCGTTATCGGTGATGCACGGCATTGCCGACCAGAAGTTCGAGTACTGCACACCTATTCAGGCTAAGGCGCTGCCGAATGTGTTGGAAGGTAAGGACCTGATTGGTAAAGCCAACACCGGCACAGGCAAGAGTGCGGTATTCCTGATTGCGGTGTTCAGCCGCCTGCTGAAAGACAACAATCGTAAAAAGAAAAAAGGCACCCCGAGAGCGCTGGTCATTGCCCCGACCCGTGAGTTGGTGGTGCAGATCACCAAAGACGGCAGGAAACTCGGTCAATATACCGGTCTTCGTATCCATGCGGTTTACGGCGGTACCAATTATGCAGCCCAGATGGACACCCTGCGCGACAAGACGGTCGATGTCGTCGTTGCAACTCCGGGGCGTCTGCTCGATTTTGCCAACAAGAATGTCATCTCTCTTAAAGAGTGCAATATAATGGTGATCGATGAGGCGGACCGTATGCTGGATATGGGATTTATTCCCGATGTGCGCCGCATCATAGGTCGGATCCCCGCCAGGGAGGAGCGACAGACGCTGCTGTTTTCAGCGACTGTTTCCGATGATGTGCGCCGCCTTGCCTACCAGTGGTGCGTCAAGCCCGAGTATGTTGAGGCAGAGCAGGACCAGGTGAGCGTTGACAGCATCAGTCAGCGGGTTTACCTGTCGACCACCGAAGAGAAGTACATCATTCTGTATAATCTCATCAAGCAGAGGCCGGATGATCGTATCATGGTTTTTGCTAATATGAAGAGCCAGGTGCGTAAACTGAGCGAGAGATTGCAGCGTGACGGTGTTGACTGTGTGGTGCTTTCCGGGGATGTTCCGCAGAATAAGCGCGAGAGCAGGTTGGAACGTTTCCGCGCCGGTAAAAGTAAAGTGCTGGTGGCCACAGATGTAGCAGGCAGGGGAATTCATATTGAAGGAATCAGTTACGTCGTGAATTTCACTCTGCCTTACGAACCTGAGGATTACGTACACCGCATTGGACGCACCGGCCGTGCCGGAGCTGAAGGGGTGGCCGTCAGTTTCGCATGTGAGGAGGGCGCATTTGTCCTGCCGGAAATTGAAGAGTATATCGAGCGGAGCCTCGAGTGCCAGGTGCCCCCGGAGGAGCTTCTGGTCCCTGTTCCTGCGAGGTCTGCGAAAAGCAACGAAAGCAAAACTGGTAGCAAAACTGGTGGCAAAACTGGTAGCAGGAATGGTAGTCCTGGCGGACAAAGGCGCAGGCGGCCACAGAAAAAGAGGCCGCAGCATTCCGTTAAGCCGTCAGCACAATAAGTATATTATAGAGAGCAGGTTTGCAGTTTATGTTGGAATTACCAGGAGAAAAGAAAAAATCCCCACTGCCGAAAGTGTTATTTGTCCTCATGGTGGCAATACTGGTGGGGACTGTATGGTACTTTGCCGGTAGCGACGAGGCAACTGAAGAAGCAGTTGAGGAAGGTCAGCAGTTTTTTGTGCCCAGTGAGCCGGAATTTCTCTCTCTATTGCCAGCAGAGGCGTATGAGCTGATCCAGGAACGAAAGGCGGTAATTGTTGATGTCCGTTCCGAGGCTGAGCGAGCAGAGGTGAGTATTCCAGGGTCGATCTCGGTACCGCTTACCAAGTTGGCGGCCGGGGAGTTTGACCTGCCCAAAGAGCAGGCCCTGTTACTGGTGTGTTCTGTAGGGGGCCGCAGTTATGGTGCAGGACTTTATCTGATGCAGCAGGGATACCTGCAAGTGTACAACCTGCGGGGTGGTATCAATGCCTGGTCGAGGGAGGGGCTCCCCCTGGTGACAAACATCGCTGACGGTGAGCCTGAAGTCGCTGAAAAAGAGCAACCTTCAGATAAATAGGTCGATTCGTTCAGGTGTCAGTTTGTGCATTGGGCCCTTGCGAATTCGATACCAGGTATTATCAGTTATGCAATGCCTTGAGAACAAAGATGTGAAATTGCGTGCGTACTGCGAACTCGCTCTAAGAGATCCTGGTTGGGAAAAATAAAAAAAATGTTCCAGATTTTCTTAATCTTCTGAAACGCATAGCACATCTTCGCCGGAAATCGATCTTTTCCACTATTCACAGGCATTGCCGATATTTCGTATACTAAAATATCGCCTATTCGGGACTACCGGAAAAAGCACCGGGCAGGCCATTTTTTTTTCCGCCCTGCAAGGAAGTGCTTGTGGTAAGGTAGATTTGTTGGTATAAAGTAGGGTTCAGGGTTAGAAGAGGTTGCCTTGCCCGAGGCGACTTAACTCATTAACGTGGCGATGAAAACGTCCCACACAACCACCTTAAACGCGTAGCCTTTTTTGGTCTACTGCAACGAGCAAATCCAAATGACAGAAGAATTGAAACAAGCAAACCAGGACAGTGGCGAAGAGTTAAGCTTTGCAGAACTCTTTGAGATGGAAGAAAACAGCACAGTTGTTGCTGTTGGTGATGTTGCCATTGGTACCATCATTGGTACCGAGGATGACTACTTTCTTGTCGACGTGGGTGACAAGGCAGAGAGCTACATCGCTAAGTCTGAGTTCCGCCTGGAAGAAGATCAGGAAGTAACCGTAGGCGACACCTTCGAGGTGTTTGTCGAGCGTCGTAAAGATGAAGGCGGTCTCCTGCTCTCCCGTGAAAAGGCTATTGCTATTAAGGTTTGGGAAGACATCGCCAAGATCCAGGAAGATGACGGAACCATCGAAGGTAAGATCGAGAGCCGTGTTAAGGGCGGTATGTCGGTTGATATCGGCGTTCCAGCCTTCCTGCCATACTCTCAGATTGATCTCCGTCCGGTCAAAGATCTGGATGCACTGATTGGAGAGTCTTACGAGTTTAAGATCCTCAAGTTTAACAAGAAGAGAAACAACGTTGTTATTTCTCGTCGTGCGATCCTTGAAGAAGAGCGTAACAAATTGCGTGAAGAGATGCGTTCCAAGCTCGAGGAAGGCCAGATCATTTCCGGTGCGATCACCAATATCACCGATTACGGTCTGTTCATCGACATGGGCGGTATGGACGGTCTCTGTCACATCACCGACCTTTCCTGGGGCCGCGTTTCCCACCCAGCCAAGATGTACAAGGTTGGTCAGGAAGTTGAGGTTAAAGTACTCAAGTACGATAAAGATAACGATCGTGTATCCCTCGGTATCAAGCAGCTTCGCGAAGATCCGTGGGCTACCGTTGTGGACCGCTATCCGCTTCAGGAGAAAACCACCGGTAAAGTTGTATCCATTACCGATTACGGTGTCTTCGTCGAGCTGGAAGAAGGCGTTGAGGGTCTGATCCACGTTTCCGAGATGACCTGGTCCAAGAAGCCGCGTCACCCATCCAAGATGGTTTCTGTTGGCGACGAGGTAGAGGTAATGGTACTCAACATCGAGCCTGAGACCAAGCGTATCTCCCTCGGCATGAAGCAGCTCCAGCCGAACCCATGGGATCTGGTAACCGAGAACTACCCGGTTGGTTCCATCATCGAAGGCAAGATCAAGAACATCACCGACTTTGGTGTGTTCATCGGCATCGAGGAAGGCATCGACGGTCTTATCCACGTTTCCGACCTTTCCTGGACCGAGCGCATCAAGCATCCTTCCGAGAAGTATGCCAAGGGCGAGACCATTCAGGCAGTTGTTCTGAAGATCGATCGCGAGAACGAGAGATTCTCCCTCGGTGTTAAGCAACTGGTTCCTGATCCGTGGCAGGCAGCCTACAACAACTACCCATCCGGTACTGTTGTAGAAGGTGAGATCACCAACGTGACCGACTTCGGCGTATTCGTAAAACTCGAAGAAGGAATCGAGGGCCTGGTTCACGTATCCGAGCTGAGCAAGGATAAAGTAAAGACTCCGGTAGGTATGTATCAGGTTGGCGACACCCTGAAAGCTATCGTAATCAATGTTTCCTCCAAGGATCGTAAAATCGGTCTGTCCGTTAAGACCCTCGAGGGTGACGGAGAGAAAGCAGCAACTGAGTCTTATAGCAACAAAGCCGAGACTACCGGTGGCGATGCTGCACCGTCAACCTTCGGTGATCTTCTGAAGGCAGCTGCAGAGAGCGGTGGTACTGGAACTGAAGAAGAATAATCGTTCCGGTACGTTATATATCTCTTGTTGTACCAAGGTTGTTTTGCCGGGAACATTCCGGCAAAACAGCCTTTTTTTATACGCAATCAAAACCGGTACCTCCCATGGGGTGGTGACGGCTTACCATTGAAGATGGAAAGATGTTAAAAAAAGATATAGTCAATAAAGTGAGTGATCAGCTCACCATGCAGAAGCAGGACGTGGGCGTAGCTGTTGATATAATTCTCGAAACCATGGCTGAGGCGCTGCAGGACGAGCGTCGTATCGAGCTACGTGGTTATGGCAGCTTCTCTGTACGCCAGCGCAAGCCGCGCTGCACAAAGAACCCGCGCACCGGAAAGATGATGGACATTCCGGAGCGCAATACCCTGCATTTCACGATGAGCAAATCTCTCAAGGAAGCGCTCATCGAAGAAAAGGAGTAACGTCTCCTTTTCCTTCACGGAGGACCTCCGGAACTTCACCGGTCAGATCGATGACTGATGAGGGATCGGTATAGACAAGTCCTCCGTCTATCACCAGGTCGACCCTGTTGCCCAGCAGCAGGTCAATGTCATACGGGTCTGATAGTGGGGATTTTTCCCCGTCCGGCAGACTCGTATTGACGATGGGATTGCCGAGAGCCTGGATAAGCATTTGGCTTATCTGGTTGTCCGGAACACGTATACCTACAGTTTTCTGCTTGGTCACCATTACTTTTGGTACCACTTTCGTCCCGGGCAGAACAAACGTATACGGTCCAGGCAGACGTTTCTTCAGCAGTCTGTAGGCGGTATTCGACACATGGGCATAATTGCTGATATGTGTCAGGTCTGAACACATGAATGAGAATGGTTTTTGTTTCGGACGCTGTTTTATCTGCGCGACGCGTTTAATCGCTTTCTGATTAAAAATGTCGCAACCGATACCGTAGCCGGTGTCGGTGGGATAGCATACCACGGCACCGCTCTTAAGCTGTTCAACGACCCGGTTTATAAGCCTGGGTTGTGGGTTAAACGGGTTGATTTCAAGTAGCATATCAAATGTTCCTTTACTGGGTGCAGGAGTCTATACCCTGGTCACCCCCGGTCGCATGCCGGAGTATCTCCGGTGCAGTACACGAAAATTTACATGTTCTCTGCATAATGACTTATTATTACTCAGCAGAATGTTTTACCATTATATTCTAAAACACTGGGCAAAAAAAAGTCAGAGACGCAGGGAATGACGGGAAATTGTATCTTCCCGCAGAGCCTGAATACGTTTATGTTCTTTTTTTTATGTCACAAATCCTGACAAGGAGGGGCTATGTTACCAGATAATATTGAAACAGCACTCACATTCGATGATTTACTTCTTGTACCGTCTGCATCAGAGGTCCTTCCTAATGAAGTGTCGCTTGCGACACAACTCACAGATTCAATTAAATTGAATACACCGCTGGTCAGTTCCGCTATGGATACTGTAACCGAGCACCGTACTGCCATTGCAATGGCGCGGGAGGGTGGCATTGGTATCATCCATAAAAACATGAGCATCGAACAGCAGGTGCTTGAAGTCGAGCGGGTGAAAAAATCAGAGTCCGGCATGATCATCGATCCGATCACCGTCAATAAGAACCAGTCAGTACAGGAAGTTCAGGAGATCATGTCAATGTACAAGATTTCCGGTCTGCCTGTTCTGCACGAAGGCAAGTTGGTGGGAATCGTCACCAACCGCGACCTCCGCTTCGTCTCCGATGGCGACCTGAGAGTCTCTGATGTTATGACCAGCAAAAACCTGGTTACAGCCAAAGCCGGTATCACTCTTGAACATTCCAAGGCCTTGCTCCATGAGCATCGCATTGAAAAGCTGCTGGTTGTTGACGACGCAGGTGCCTTGAAAGGCCTGATCACCATCAAGGATCTGGAGAAGATCAAGAAATATCCGAACGCAGCCAAAGACAGCTACGGCAGACTTCTTGCCGGCGCGGCGCTTGGTGTGGGCGATAATATCGAGGCCCACGCAGAGGCCTTGATGAAGGTCGGTATCGATGTTGTGGTAATCGATTCAGCCCACGGTCACTCCAAAGGTGTCATTCGCGCTGTTGAGCGGGTACGCGGTACGTTCCCGAATCTCTCTATCATTGCCGGTAACGTTGCTACTGAAGAGGCCACTGCGGATTTGATCAAGGCTGGTGTAAACGCGGTAAAAGTAGGTGTTGGTCCTGGCTCCATCTGTACTACCCGCATCGTGGCCGGTATCGGTGTGCCGCAGATGACGGCTATCAGAAACTGTGTAAAAGCGGGCAGCAAACACGGCATTCCGATTATTGCCGATGGTGGCATCAAGCATTCAGGTGAGTTGGCCAAGGCTATTGGTGCCGGTGCAAGCAGCATTATGATCGGCTCCCTCTTTGCCGGTACCGATGAGACCCCGGGTGAAACCTTCCTCTATCAGGGCAGAACCTACAAAGGATATCGCGGTATGGGCTCTCTGGGCGCAATGAGTCAGGGCTCTTCCGACAGGTACTTCCAGTCTGAAGTAAGTTCCACTTCAAAGCTGGTTCCTGAAGGTATTGAAGGTAAAGTGCCGTATCGTGGCCCGATCATCTCGGTTATTTATCAGCTTCTCGGCGGTCTCCGTTCCGGCATGGGCTATGTCGGTGCAGCGACCATTAATGACCTGCAAACCAAAGCGAAATTTGTTCGTATCTCACCGGCTGGTCTGCGCGAGTCCCATGTTCATGATGTAATTATCACCAAGGAAGCGCCTAACTACCGCACCGCATAATACCGGGGGGACGGCTTTTCCCGTCCTCCGGCAAAATTGTATCTGACTAAAGAGCATATTATGGATATCCACAGCGAAAAAATACTCATTCTGGACTTCGGTTCACAAACCACTCAGCTCATCGCCAGGCGGATCAGGGAGCAGAAGGTATACAGTGAGATTCACCCTTTCAATATCTCCATCGACAAAATACGTGAGCTGAAACCCACCGGTATTGTTCTGTCTGGTGGACCGTGCTCCGTATACGACGAAGACGCTCCGCACTGCGATTCCGAGGTGTTTGAGCTTGGTGTACCGATACTCGGTATCTGCTACGGGGCCCAGCTGATGGTTCAGCAGAATGGCGGTAAGGTCGAAAAGGCTGAAAAACGTGAGTTCGGTAAGGCCGATCTGCACGTAAGCTTTACAGAGGGGCTTTTCGCTGGTCTTGAGACCGGTGATTTCCCACATCAGGTCTGGATGAGCCATGGTGACCGCATCGAAGTGCTGCCTGAGGTTTTCGAAGTAACAGCTACCAGCGAGCATTCGCCCTATGCGGCAATCAGGCACACCCAGAAACCTTTCGTGGCAGTCCAGTTCCACCCTGAGGTGGCGCACACCCTGATCGGTAACGACGTACTGCGGAACTTTATCTTCGGTATCTGTGGTTGCTCCCCAAACTGGACCATGCACTCTTTCATCGAGGCCAATGTGGAGGCCATTCGCGAGAAGGTCGGTGATGGCCATGTCATCTGCGCTCTCTCCGGTGGTGTTGACTCTTCCGTTGTAGCGGCAATTATCCACAAGGCCATCGGTGATCAGCTGACCTGTATTTACGTCAATAACGGTCTGATGCGTACCGGTGAGTCTGAGTCCATCCTCAGATTTTTCAGGGAGAAGACCAAACTCAACGTAATCCAGATTGATGCCACCGAGTTCTTCCTCAGCGAGCTGGATGGGGTACTCGATCCGGAGATCAAGCGTAAGCGCATCGGTCTCGGTTTTATAAAGATTTTCGAAGAAGAGGCCCATAAGATTGGTGAGGTAGAGTATCTCGCCCAGGGGACTCTCTACCCTGATGTAATTGAGTCCGTTTCCTTCCGTGGTGAGGCTCCGATCAAGTCCCATCATAATGTTGGCGGCCTGCCGGATATCATGAAGCTTGACCTGATCGAACCACTCCGCGAACTGTTCAAGGACGAGGTTCGTGAACTCGGGTTAGAGCTTGGTCTGCCGGAAGAGGCGATTTATCGTCAGCCGTTCCCGGGGCCGGGCCTCGGCATCAGGATTATGGGTGAAGTAACCGGTGAGCGCCTGGACATTCTGCGTCAGGCTGATGTAATTGTGCTTGAGGAGATGCGCAAAGCTGGGCTGTACCGCAAGGTATGGCAGTCTTTTGCGGTACTGCTGCCGATTCAGACTGTCGGCGTTATGGGTGACGGTCGCACCTACGAGAACGTTGTTGCAATACGTGCCGTGGATTCCCGCGATGCCATGACCGCGGATTGGTCCAGATTACCGTACGATGTGCTGGGAGTAATTTCAAGCCGCATCATTAACGAGGTGCGCGGTGTGAACAGGGTATGTTACGATATCTCTTCGAAGCCTCCCGCCACTATCGAGTGGGAGTAATCAACACATCATTATCGTTGGGAAATAAAGAATGCTAAAAACAGGTATCTATGTCGATGCCGAGAATATCCGGCTCTGCGGCGGATACGGCATGCGCTACGATGTGCTTGTCGATCTCGCCCAGGCTGGTAATTCCGAATTGCTCAGGGCAAATTCCTACCTGGCTGAAGATGGTGAAAGAACTAAAGACGATCCTGAGTATCGTCAAAAGCTCTATCGCTATCATGATGTCATCAGGCAATGTGGATTCAAGGTCATCAAAAAATTCGTGAAGCACTTTGTGGATGATGAGGGCATTATCACCACCAAGGCCAATGCGGATATGGACCTCGCAATCGATGCTCTGTTGCAGGCAAGAAACCTCGACCGAATTATCCTGCTCACTGGTGATAGTGACTTCATCCGCCTGGTACTGGCCCTGCAGAATATGGGCTGTCGGGTGGAGGTGATAGGTTTCAAGTATGTCAGTCATGAGCTGAAAGAGGCCGCGGATTCATTTCTGTCTGGTTTTCTGGTGCCGGGGTTGCTGCCGATTCTAAACGGTGGGGCGGAAGAACGTCAGCGCGGTTTTCCCATGAACTATAATCCGGATCGTGGTTTTGGTTTCATGCGTTTTTACACCCTCACCGAAGAGGGTCTGATACCTGAGTCTGTATTTTTTCATTGTTCAAAAGCACCTGAGGTCAATGATAATCTCTTTATGGATTCTTCCAATATCTTCGAGTTTACAGTTGTGACCAATACTGATAACGGGGGCAGAACCGAAGCCTGGGATATTCGTCTTGCGGAAAGCTAAACAGCTTTTCTTTCCACAGATGTGGAGCAGTAAGCCAAAAGATAGAGCAAGCTGACAATTCAATTAGTCGTAAAGCAATTCATTGTATCTTGACGTTCCACCCCATTGCCGTGACCGGTTTTGGGGTGGCCCGTAACTAAAGGAGGATAGTATGGCTTTTGACTGGAGTTCGATTGATTTGGTTGCACTTGAGAAGCTCGCATTGAGCTGGGGAGGAAGAATCCTCTCTGCACTGGTGGTGCTGCTCATTGGTATGTGGCTGGCCAGAAAATTTGCCAACACTTTTGCCAGAGTTCTTGAAAGCCGGAAAATAGATATCACCCTCACCAAGTTTCTCAGCACCATCCTTTATTACATCATTCTGGTAGCGGTCATCATCGCTGCAGCTGCTCAAGTCGGTATAAATACCGCATCATTTCTGACCGTTGTCGGTGCCGCCTCCCTGGCAGTCGGTCTCGCCCTGAAAGATTCCCTGGGTAACTTCGCCTCCGGGGTAATGCTTAT
This sequence comes from Desulfosediminicola sp., assembly GCF_048381775.1. NCBI lineage: Bacteria > Pseudomonadati > Thermodesulfobacteriota > Desulfobulbia > Desulfobulbales > Desulfocapsaceae > Desulfosediminicola > Desulfosediminicola sp. The sequence continues at coordinate 147,899 of NZ_JBLXGE010000008.1, forward strand.
TCTCTTTCGACCATTCAGGGTGGGAGACTATGTAACAGTTGGCGGCGAGAGTGGAACTGTTGAAGAAATTCATATATTTAACACCATCCTGAATACTCCGGACAACCAGAAAAAGATTATCCCCAATTCTCTGGTGAGCAGTAATACCATCACCAACGTTACCGCCAATTCAACCCGCCGAATAGATCTGCTGGTGGGAATCGGCTATGATGATGATATTAAGAAAGCCAAGGAAACTTTAGAGTCAATCCTGGCAGAAACTTCCGGTGTGTTGCCGGAACCGGAGCCGGTGGTGGCTGTTGCTGATCTTGGTGAATCATCTGTGGACCTCGTGGTGCGGCCATGGGTGAAGACAGATGAGTATTGGCGGGTTCGCTTCGAGATAACCGAAAAAATCAAACAGAGGTTTGATGAGCAGAACATCAGTATTCCCTATCCACAGAGGGATGTGCACATGCACGGGGTTGCGGAGGCCTGAGTAAAAAAATCGGTTGGTGTGCTGTACTGATTGTCGTAAAGGAGTTCGTTGTGACGGAGATGCTATTAGCTGTTGATATTGGTGGTACCAAATGTGAACTGGCTCTTTTCCCTTCAGGAAGCAGCCTCACGCCGGTCGCCCGAAAACGCTTTGCCAGTGCAGACTACCCGGATCTTGAAGAGATAGTCGCAGAGTTCCTGTCTGAAACAGGGGAGAAGCCAACCCATGCCTGTGTTGGTGTGGCCGGAGTGGTCAGTGATGGCTGCGGCAGAGTGACCAACCTCCCCTGGATAGTCCGTGAAGAAACCGTACAGCAGCGTTTTGGTTTTCAAGCTGTTCAACTTATCAATGATCTCACCTCCGTCTGTGCGTCCTTGCCGATACTGGAAGGGGCCGATCTCATGGAGATTCAGGCTGGCCAACCGCAAGCTGGCCAGTTGATAGGAGTGGTTGCCCCGGGGACCGGCCTCGGTGAAGGGCTGCTGGTGCAAAAAGATGGTTTGTTCTTTCCCAGGGGATGTGAAGGTGGTCATGCCGACTTCGCCCCTGTGGATGAATTGCAGACTGAGCTGATGAAGTGGATGCTCGGCAGACGTCAAAGGGTCAGCTATGAGAGCCTCATCGCCGGGCCGGGAATACCAAACCTCTACGATTTTCTGCATGAGCAGCAAGGGATTCCCGAGCTGGCCGAGGTTCGGCAAGAGTTTGACTCCACCACAGATCGTACCCCGGTCATATTTCACCATGCCTTCAGTGAGCATCCCTGTCTGCTCTGCCGACAGACCATAGACCTCTTTTTAGAGATTCTGGGAGCTGAAGCCGGCAACCTGGCCTTGAAGCTCTATGCACGCGGTGGAATCTATATCGGTGGGGGAATTGTGCCGAGGATAGCTGACAAGGTATCTTTTGACGGTTTTCGCCAGGCATTTCAGGCCAAGGGGAAAATGGCCGAACTCATGGAAAAGTTTCCGGTGCAACTGATCCTGCGTAAGGATGCGGCACTGCTTGGGGTCGCTAAATATGGTCGTGAGATTATGATTGGTACACCAGTAAGAACCACCAGGCATTTTCATTGAGTTTTTCTCTAATAGTATGGCCTTAAAGCAAACATTTATCCCTGTTGAAGTATTGAACTCTTATGGTCTGGCCGATCGGGAAACGGTGGTCGTTCCATTGGGTAAGGGGAATATTAATGATACCTACCTCGTCTCTTTTTCAAGCGGAAAAGTTGTATTTCAACGAATTAACGCTGCCGTTTTCCCAGCTCCTGCAGCTATTGCCGCCAATTTCCAGTTTGTCTCAGGTCACATTCAAAAACAGATAAGAACAGCTCCTTTTGAGTATCAATGTGCAGAACTGATTCCCACTCTGGAAGGGGAGGGATGGTACATTGACCAAAAAGGGGAATGCTGGCGAGCACAGAATTATATTGAGCATGCCGTTCCGGAAAGCCGGCACCTGAATTATGGCAGTGCTGTGCAATTGGGCCAGGTACTCGCTCGTTTTCATCTGCTCACAGAAGGACTGGATGTGACGGAACTTCACGAACCGATTCCTGGTTTTCACCGTACTCTTCGTTATCTCGAGAGCTACGATACTGCCCTTGCTGAAGCGCAACCGGCTGATAGCGCCGCGCTTTCTGCATGTAGAGCATATGTAGAGCGATTTCGGAGGAGAGTTACGGTCTTGGAGCAGGAGCGTGCTTCAGGAAGGTTACCGATCAGGGTCATGCACGGTGACCCGAAGCTCGATAACGTCATCTGGAGAGAAGCAGAACAGGCGAAAGGCCTTTTCGATCTGGATACTGTCGGCCCGGGACTGAGATTGTACGATCTCGGGGATTGCCTGAGATCCAGCTGCAACCTTATCGGTGAAGAAGCGTGTCAGCATGAGGTAACATTTTCTGCAGAAATTTTTCAGGCTGTGCTTGAGGGATACTTCAGTGCCGGAGAAAACTTTTTAGGCGCTAACGAAAGAGAACTGATTGTTGATGCTGCACTCACGATCACTGTGGAACTGGGTGTTCGATTCCTGACAGATTATATTGGTGGTAATGTTTATTTCAAAACGACCAGAGATGGGCAAAACCTTGGGCGAGCGTTGGTGCAATTCAAACTGGCCGACTCCATGGAATCGCAGGAGAAGGAGCTTCGACGCATGACAGCCTGAGGATGCGTCCAGCGCAACATCTGCCCATCACAACCACCCCAGACATTAATCCAGATCAGTGTAACTCCATATAAAAACATATTTTGACCAGATAATTAGACTAGCTAGCAAGCCAATTATTTGTTAGGCTATGCCCTGTTATCCGTTTCGCATTCGCGAAACTTGAAGACGTGTTCACGTAATCCAGAAAATCCGTAGACTATCGTTCCGTAGACATTCTTAATCAGCAGGGGTTATTGGCTTTCCAGGTTCTGTGTTCTGTATTGTGCCCTGATTGTAGTAGGTGAATCGTGAGTTGGCTGATGTTCAAGGTATGTCGGTAGTGGAATGGAGCCGACATGAAACTCAACAAAGTTGGCATGGAAAAAGGAGAGAGTTATGCGTAAAAAGATGTATAAAGCTGTCCTGTTCGGAGCATTGATAACCGGTTGTGCTACGGCGCAGACTTCAAGTGCAGCAGTGGGTGTAGATTCGACTGATCTGCGTGAGCTGATAGAATCAACACAAATTATGGCGACCTTGCATGACCTCAGTATAATAGGAGAGAGGTTGCCGGGAACAATAGGAGAGAGGTTGCCGGGAACAGCAGGTTACAAGGCAGCCGCAGATTATATTGAAAATACCTTGTTGAGTTACGGCTATTCAGTGACCCGGCAGCCATTTACCTTTCAGTTCTGGGAAGAGTTGGCAGACCCGGTGTTGGAGAAAACTGCACCAACCGGAGTTAGCTACACCCCGTATGAAACCGATGGATTCGCAACCATGGAATACTCCGGAAGTGGTAATATTGTAGAGCAGACGGTGATAAAAGCTGAGGTCTTTGGTTGTAACCCGGCGGATTTCGATTCAGCAGACTTTTATGGCAGCATCGCTTTGATCGAGCGCGGAGAGTGCACTTTTTTCCAGAAAGCGGCAAATGCTGAAGCGGCTGGGGCGGTAGCTGTGATTGTTTATAACGACGAAGCGCGCCAGGAAGCCTTTCTCGGTACTTTAGGTGGAGAGGGGATAACTGTTCCTGTGGTTGGAGCTGCCTACAGTGCCGGTCTGGAGTTACAGGAAGGAGGGACATTGGCATCGATTTACGTGGATGCAACTGTGACCAGTGTCGAAACATACAACATTATTGCTGAGACCCAGAGCGGACGTGATGATCGGGTGGTCGTGGTCGGCGCCCATCTCGATGGTGTCGCCGGGACTACTGCCATGAACGACAACGGGTCCGGCTCAGCTACAATTCTGGAAATCGCCAAGCAGATGAGTGCGCTCGGGGTCGAGCCGGTGAACAAAGTACGTTTCGCTTTCTGGAGCGCTGAAGAATCAGGCCTTATCGGTTCTACCTATTATGTCGACCACCTGACTGAGCGTGGCATTAAAGATATCGCCCTGAACCTCAACTTCGATATGCTGGCTTCACCGAACTATGTCAGGTTCGTCTATGATGGAGATGGTTCGGCAACTGAATTGGCTGGCCCGAACGGTTCTGCCAATATCGAAGCAGTGTTTGCCGACTATTTTGATGCCCAGCAAATCCCTTTTGAAGAGACTGCGTTTGATGGTCGATCAGATTATGGGCCGTTTATCGAAGCAGGCATTCCGGCGGGTGGTCTCTTCACCGGTGCTGATGAAATCAAAACTGTGGAGCAGGCGGAAATTTATGATGGTGTTGCAGGTGAAATGCTTGATGCCAATTACCATACCCCGGCTGACAATTATGACCAGCTCAATGAGGAAGTGTTAGACGTTATGGCAGATGCGGCGGCTCACACTGTGTTAACCTTCGCAATGACAAAATCCTCGGTAAATGGTACCGCGAAAGGTTCACCAGTAGCCAAGGAGAAGCTTATGTATAAAGGTCCCAAGGCCCAGAGATAATACCGATCCTGACACTCGTCATGTCTGATAAACCAGGCCGGATTACACTGTGTAACCCGGCCTGGTTCATTCCCTGCTCGCATCAATTCCCCAAAAGTTCAGTTTTGCTTTAACTCGACATAGCCTTTAATCGTGATGATTGTGATGTGCATAGAAATTTCACGATGACCATCTCAGCAGATGGAGAGCTGGCAACTATCCCTTTCCAACAGGAAAAAGGTTTACGACTACGATTCACTCCTGTATTATCAGGGGCTGTTTTGCGCCCGTCAGATGATATGAATTTTCATGAAAGTTCTCCCGGTTATCCCGTTTAGCCCGATGAATAATGCTGGCTAGCAGGTAATTTTAGCAATAAAAGCAGATTAGACGATATATAACCATGCAGACCCAGACTCCATTCACCCTGCACAACACCTCCAGTGAATGTGCAGCCCGCCGTGGCCACGTCACTACCAGACAGGGTACTATCCAAACTCCGGTTTTCATGCCGGTAGGCACCCAGGCCACAGTTAAGGCTGTCACCCCGGAAAACCTCTATGAAATGAATGCCGAGATTATCCTGGGCAATACCTATCATCTCTTTATCAGGCCGGGACATGAACTCATCGAACGGTTCGGTGGGTTGCATGGTTTTATGAACTGGAAAGGCTCGATCCTCACCGACAGCGGTGGTTTCCAGATATTCAGCTTGAAAGACCTTGCCACAATAACCGAAGAGGGTGCGGCTTTTCGTTCCCATCTTGACGGTTCAAAGCTGTTTCTCAGCCCGGAGGATGCAGTTCAGGTCCAGCAGAGTCTCGGTTCTGATATCATGATGTGCCTCGATACCTGCATTCCTTATCCGGCGACGAAGCAGGAAGTAATAGATTCCACGGCGCTCACCACCCGTTGGGCCGAACGGTGCCGCAAAGCGCATACCAAGCGTGAGCAGTTGCTGTTTGGCATCATTCAGGGTGGTATGCATGAAGAGTTGCGTAAAATGCACACCGAGCAGTTGATGGAAATAGGTTTCGACGGCTATGCTATCGGCGGCCTGAGTGTTGGTGAGGAACCGCAGGTGATGTACGACATCACTGAGGCCACCACCCCGCACATGCCCGACAATTATGCCCGTTATCTGATGGGGGTAGGTACCCCGAAAGATCTGGTAGAAGGTGTTTGGCGCGGCGTCGATATGTTCGACTGCGTTATGCCAACCAGAAATGCCAGGAATGGATATCTCTTTACCTCGACCGGCAGGGTCGTGATCAAGAATTCGCGATATCGTGATGATATGCGACCATTGGATGAGGCGTGTACGTGTTATACCTGCCGCAATTATTCCCGCGCATATCTCCGTCACCTGTTTGTCAGCCGGGAAATTTTAAGTTATCATTTGAATACCATTCATAATCTCCACTATTACCTCAACCTGATGGCCGGTATCCGAAAGTCGATTGAGGAGGACAACTTTGCCGCATTCCGCAAAGATTTTTATGGCAGGCTTGAGAGTGAATGAGTAGATTATTATAGTTTTTTTTAACAGAAGTATCCGGTATGTCTTGCGGTGTTCCCTTGATGAATACCAGCCGGATAACAATCATATTTCCTAATTCGATTCTCTGGAGGAAAGTATTATGACCAGTGTAGCATATGCGTCGGCTGCCGGCGGTGGAGCGGCTGGAGGTTTTGCCTCATTCATTCCGCTCATCCTTATATTTGTAGTTTTCTACTTTTTGCTTATCAGGCCGCAGCAGAAGCAGGCCAAGCAGCATCAGCAGTTCCTCTCTGATCTGAAAAAGAATAGCCGTGTCATGACCAAGGGTGGCATTCATGGCATTATCACAGATCTGAGCGACAATGTCATTACCCTGGAGATTGCCAGGGATGTGACCATCAAAGTTTCCCGCGATGCAATTGCAGGCGCGATCAACAAGGATGGTACCGCTGTGGCAAAAGATCCTAAAAAGAGCGGCAAAGAAGCTCCCAAATCCGGGGGCTGAGGCATCAGAGGCTGCTAAGGCTCTACAGGCTGTAGAATACGGTAGTAAAAACCGTTTTGTTCTTTATGAACAAAACGGTTTTTTTGTGTGAATATGATAGAATAAGGAACATAGGGGGTGTTTTTAACATTCTATTTTAAGGAGGCTCTATGGCCATTTACCTGGTGCAGCATGGTTTAGCTCTTTCCCAAGAAGAAGACCCGCAACGGGGGCTTGCCCAGGAGGGCATCGAGAAGGTGAGGCTTATAGCCGACGTGGCGGCGAACTACTCGGTGAAAGTCGATACAATATTTCATAGTGGCAAAGCAAGAGCGGAGCAGACTGCCCGGTTGATGGCAGCGGCTCTTGAACCATCAGGGGGCATTGTAGCACGAGCTGGACTTGCCCCAATGGACGACGTGGCGACATTGGCCATGGAACTTGATCCGGCAAGCAATATTATGCTGGTGGGGCATTTGCCCTTTATGGAGCGTTTAACCTCATTGCTGACGACTGGTTCGGCAGCGTTTCGGGTGTTTAAGTTTCAGAATGGAGGCATTGTTTGCCTGGATCGGGACGCTGAGAATGAGAAGTGGTATGTCAAGTGGGCGTTGATGCCCAACGTAGGATAGACTCATCAGCCCAGGCGGGCCATCTTCTTCAGTATTTTGACCGTGGATATAGGTTGACTATTATCCACGGTCAAAAACTTCGAATATGTCGCCGCCTGAACAGATGAGTAATGGCAAACTTCTAACGTGAATTAATTATCGAAAATATATGGCCTTCACAAGGTCTGTTAAAATTATAAATGGCTAAACAGAAATTTTATGCGGTTGCGGTGGGCGGCAAGAAAACTATCTATACCGACTGGGCAACCACCGAAAAGCAGGTGAAAGGTGTTGGTGGGGCGAAGTATAAGAGTTTTCCCACCAGGCAGGAAGCAGAGGCTTGGTTAAAGAACCCGGTCTATGCGTCAAAAGGGAAAAGCGCTGCAAAGAATAATGGTGGCAAGCCAAGCGGAAAAGCGAAAACGTTGGTGCCCAAGAATATTCCTGCAAATGCAATAGTCATTTACACGGATGGTGGTGCGATCAACAATCCCGGCCCAGGCGGCTATGGTATCGTGATAACTGACGGTGACGCACGCAGGGAAATCTCTGGCGGTTATCGTTTGACCACCAACAATCGTATGGAGATGACTGCCTGCATTGTCGCCTTAAAAGAGGTGATCGGTCAGGGGCGGCCGATCGTGCTCTATTCCGACTCCAGCTATCTGGTTAATGGAATCGAAAAAGGCTGGGCCCGTGGTTGGAAACGGCGTGGCTGGAAGAAATCAGATGGCGCACCTGCCTTAAACCCCGATCTCTGGGCGGAGTTGCTCGATCTGCTCGATCAGGGCAAAGTTGAGTTGCGCTGGGTCAAAGGCCATGCGGGGAACGAACTGAACGAGCGTTGCGATCAACTGGCGGTTGCCGCGGCCCGGGGGACTGACCATCGTGTCGATAGAGGCTACGAACAGAGCATATAATGCTATCGGGAAGAGTCTGTAGGAGAGAACACTATGGGGGCCACATTACGGAAAAAAATAATCGAGTTGCTCGAAGAGGAGGAACTCGATGCTCTGGAATTGAGCGGTATACTTTCCATCCGTGAAAAGGAGGTGTATGAGCACCTCCCCCACATTGCTAAATCCCTGGCTGCATCTGGCAGAAAACTAGTAATCAGCCCCTATATATGCCTGGTGTGTAATTACTCCTTTGGTAAGCGGGATCGTTTCGACCGGCCGGGACGCTGCCCCAGATGCAAGGAAGGTCATATCCGGATGGCCACCTATTCTATAAAATGATCCCCGCTTAATGCTGAGCAATCTTCTTCTGTGTCTAATCGTATGCCATGACTCACTATCAGAGCCTGAGCTCTGGGCGTAGTATTTCCCCGTTAAGATCTGGAACCTGATAGCATCTGCACGCTATTTCCGGTAAACTCCCAGGCTTTTCTTGTAGGGAAGCCTGGACATTATTTTTGCGGCGCTACAGATCAATGGCAATACTATACAGACACCGGCTCCACAGAGGGCTACGCTTCATCCCCTGAATTACATATAAACAAAGGATTATGATTGATGAAATTTCTACACACAATGGTTCGGGTAAAAGACCTTGAGCAGTCAATTGACTTTTTTACCAATATACTTGGCTTGGTAGAAACCAAGAGAATGGATTTTGAAGAAGGACGTTTTACTCTTTTATATCTGGCAACCGCACCTGGTGAACCTGAAGTTGAGCTCACCTATAACTGGGATCAGGAAGAAACATACAGTGTGGGCAACAATTTCGGACACATAGCCTTCAGTGTTGAAAATATTTATGAATACTGTCAAATGCTGATGGACAAAGGTGTAACAATCCTCCGTCCACCACGGGATGGTCATATGGCCTTTATTCGTACCCCTGATCAGATTTCAATAGAGTTTCTGCAGGAGGGAGAGAAACTTCCTGTTCAGGAACCATGGGCATCCATGGAGAACCAGGGCAGTTGGTAGTTTCGAATTGAGCGCCTCGTCCATAAAGCATTTCGACACGGTGTTTCCGGTTGCCATGGGTGAATCTGAAACACCCTCTGAAATTCTATTCTTTATTTTCTGCTCAGTCCGAGTCGGGTGAACACCACTTTCCGGTCTGTTATCACGGGCTGTTCCTGGGGAATTCCAGGACGTTCGTCAACTTAAAAAGATCCTTGGCCGACCTCTTTTCAGTGTAAATATTGGCAAAATATTATGTCGTCTTTTCTCGCCATTCCCGTCAGTGTACGGTTCATGCTCTGTTCCGCGCTCTTTTTTGCCCTTATGGGCGGTTGTGTAAAAGGAGCCAGTTTGAAAGGCATCCCGGTTCTGGAGATACTCGCCGCCCGGGCACTGATCTCTTCAGCCTTGAGCTATATCGATATTCGTCGAAAAAGGATCAGCCCCTGGGGAATCAACAAGCCCTTGCTCATCGCCAGAGGTGTGGTTGGAACCATGGCCCTGGTCTGTGTGTTTTATGCGGTAACAACCCTTCCCCTGGCTGAGGCTACACTGCTGCAATACCTTTATCCGGTATTTACCTCACTGCTTGCCTTTTTCTTTTTGAAAGAAAAAATTCTGAGATCCACCATAGTGTGTATCCTTCTCAGCCTCACCGGGCTGTTGGTGATGGTTCAGCCGGGGTTTTCGTTGTTTGCGTCTTCAGTTGCTTCTGTAGCACTAAACCCCGCTGGAGTAGCTGCAGCCATTCTTGGCTCTCTTGGTACGGGAATAGCCTACGTGCTGGTGCGAAAGCTCAGCAGCACAGAAGATCCTTCGGTTATCATTTTCTACTTTCCGTTTATCGCCCTGCCCGTTTCTTTTTTGCTGCTCGGCAATAACTTTGTCATGCCGCCTGATGCTGCAACATGGGCTCTCCTGCTACTGGTGGGAGTCTTTACCCAGATCGCACAGTACTGTCTGACCATGGCCATAAAAGGTGAGAAAGCTGCCAAAGCTACGGCATACTCCTATGCCCAGGTAATTTTCTCAGCACTGATCGGTTGGGCTTTTTTTATGGAGGTTCCGACCATCACCACTTTGCTTGGTGCTCTGTTTATTATTGGCGGTGCTCTGGTGAACCTTTGGGCGCCCTTGGACCGGGCGCCAAAGCTCTGATTGGGAGATACAAAAAACTGGGGAAGTGTGTTTGAAATGGTCAGAGAAAAATTGAAAGTGCGACTATTTTACTCCTGCCCCCTCACTGGCAGTTACGTTCCGAAATAGCGACTCACAGCCACAATCGTCACCCCCATCACCATCGAGGCAAAGATATTGCCTGTGCGTAGGCTGCAAAGAGCGGTGCAGGCGGTAGCTATCCAACCCCAGAAGCCTGCGGCGAATGCTGCGGGAACAATAAGGGAGAGCAGGATTGTGCCAGGCAGGGCGTCCATAAATCTTCTGAATTTTCCGGTCTTCGGTAAGCGTCCGGCCAGGAGCAAACCGCCCAGACGAAGACTGTAGGTCGCCACTGCTGCGGCCGCTATTACCGCATAGATCATAGCTGAATCAACCATTGTTCTTTTCTCCCTGGCTTTTCTGCTGGTGGCTGACAGGCATAAACGCGGTAAGCAAGGCTCCACCAATTCCACCAACCAGAATGTACCATTTACCGGGGATCAGCTTTTCGGCAATAAAGGCCAGCAACGCTGTTACAATCCAAGGCCAAAGATCCTGACGTCCGCGCCAAAAGCTGAAAACCAACGCGGTGAAAACTGCGACAAAGGCAAAGTCCAGGCCGAACTGTTCCGGGTTACTGATGACAGTTCCGAGCCTATGCCCGGCCATGGTTCCAGCGCACCATGCTCCCTGAACACAGATTCCACCACCCAGCAGGAACCAGACGGTTGTTAGTTCCTTTCTGCGGAATCTGGCCATGGTCATGGCCCAGTTTTCATCGGCGACCAGATGGATGAACACCATCTTCTCTTTGAGTGGTTTTTCTGCAAAGAGCGGTTCCAACGAGGCGCCAACTAGCAGGTAGCGCATGTTAATTACCAGCACCGCCAGGGTGATCTCTGCGATAGGTAATGGCGGCAGCCACATATCGACCATCACGAACTGGGCCGATCCGGCGAATACCGAGAGGTTCATAACCAGAAGCTCAACCCAGCTTAATCCCTTTTTAGCTGCGATCAGGCCAAGCACACTTCCGTAGGCAGCAACGCTGGCCGCAACCACAAGGTTGGCGATAAATCCGGCCTTGAGCTGGGACAGGCTATCAGCCGCCTCTACCTGTTCTGTAATTGAAATATCAGTTGTTGTTTTCATGACGGTAACCATAGCAAAGTAACTGCTTCGCAGTCTTGCACGATATTGCTCTTTTTACCCTCGATGGCTATCGTACGTAAAACCAACTCATTGCAGGCAATTGAAAATTATCGGAAACGAGAAATAGAATTATGATTAACTGGAAGGGCATTGCTGTTGTTGCTGCAACGCTGGTTCTGCTTTCCGCCTGCCTGCTTGACCCCAGGCCATTTGACGAAGGTGCCTGGCGACAAAGCGTTGCCGGGATGCAGGTTGAGGATCTTTACAGCGAACACCAGCGTGATGGTGTGTTCTTTAACCCCTGGCTGGGAAGTACCCGGGGATTTGGTGGATTAATCCGTTGGCAGCTCTCAACGAAAGGAGAATATACCGATGAGGCGGAAGAGTACCTGCCAGAGTTGATACCGGAACTGCTTGACCGCATTGAACAACTTAAAGCTGATAAGGATTTTTTAGTCTGGATAGGACACGGCACGTTTCTCATCCGAATCGACTCCATCTACTTTCTCACCGATCCCATTCTCTCCGACAGGGCCTTGCTCCCTAAACGTAAAACCCGGCCTGCCATGAATATGGAAGAACTTGCCGGTCTGGACCTTCCCCTGCAGGTTATTATTTCCCATAATCACTACGACCATCTGGATGTCGGGACCATAAAGGCATTACCTGAACAGTCCCGTATTCACGTTCCCCTCGGCCTGCGGAGTTATGTGCAGAAATATCACAAGGGCGAAGTGGTTGAATATGACTGGTGGGATGAAAAGGAGTTCGACGGCTGGAAACTCACCAGTCTGCCGGCCCAGCACTGGTCAAGGCGAATAGGCCAGGGGCGTGATACGACTCTCTGGGCCAGTTTTATGATCGAGGCTGGCGGAAAGGTGATCTATTTGGGGGGTGATAGCGGCTATTTTATCGGTTTCCAGGAGTTCGGCAGGCTGTATCCAAAGATCGATTACGCCCTGATGCCGACCACCGCCTACCATCCCCGTTGGTTTATGCATTATCCCCATATGAATGTCGAAGAGGCGGTGGACGCGTTTGAGGATCTTGGTGCAGACTATTTCATTCCGACCCAGTGGGGCACCTTCAGACTGGGGGATGAGCCACCGGGGCTGGCCATACAGGATCTACAGGACTTGATTGAAGAACGTAAGCTTGATGAAGCGCAATATCTTGTACCGAAGCTGGGGGAGATTGTGGAGCTGGAGTAACCGGGATTTTTCAGTTGCAAGAGGGACATTATGAAAAGTGATGTCTCAGGACCTACTCCGGTAAGCCGTAGACTTTAGTGAGCGGCTCGAGTTTCCAGCTCAGCATGTATTTCGTGGAGTTATCTTCTTAGGTAGTCATGATGCAGGATTATTATCTCGCATTGAGGGACACCATCTCTTCTGATTGAAGAAGGGGGGCAAACAATTCAATAGTCCGCTAATGGCTCTTCATCAGGGATGGATTTTTCTCCCCAAAAGAAAGGTAGTGTTCGGAGCACGCCAAGGCAATATTCCCTTGCTATATTGTCTCAGACACACTACAGGTCTGCTTTGCTATCAAGCTGATTCATCCTTTATCTCAAGTGGTACCCATAAATGACTGACAGACAAACGAAAGATCTCCTGCACGGAGTCACCCTGGAGCAGATTCTCAATGCCCTGGTGGCTGATTACGGTTGGGAAAAATTAGGAAAGTATATAAAGATCAAGTGCTTTACCACCAATCCTACGGTGAAATCAAGCCTCAAACTCCTGAGAAGAACTCCCTGGGCCCGGACCAAAGTTGAAAATCTTTACATATCCATGAAGAAGCGTGAAATACGTAAGAGTGGTGATGTGTGGAAAAGCGCGAAACACAACTGATCTGCCGGTTTTCACAGATCAGTTGTGATCAGATAGCTACATCTTTTTTGAGTTGAGTGCTATCGTTTCCCAGACATTGACTGGATTTACCTGTGTCGATTCTCCAAATACCCAGACGGGGAATGTCCGCCCTTTGATCCTGCCATGTTTGAGCAGTTTATGCGCTTTATCGATCACGCTGCTGTCAATTGCCACGTAACTCTGGCGGTCGTAGACATCTATTTTCCCCACATATTTTCCTGCTATTCCCTTTTGGCCGGTGAGTGCACCGAGGATATCGCCGGGCCGCATTTTGTGTTTTTTCCCCGCCTCTATGACAAGGGTGGAATTGGGTGGGGTGAGAGTGAAATTCTCGACTTCGGCCAATGAATCCACAGCCTCAAATCGGCGCACTTCGTGGCGGTACTCCTCTTCCACTTCACGCGCTTCACTATCTGTGAACAGGGTAACAGCAATACCTTCCTTGCCTGCACGACCTGTTCGGCCGATGCGATGGGTGTAGACCGCTCTGGTGAGGGGGACATCGTAATTGATCACCATCTCCAGCTCCTTGATATCAATACCTCGCGCCGCCACATCGGTGGCCACAAGAACTGAACAACTGTTATTGGCAAACTGGACCAGTACATCAGTTCGCTCAATCTGCTCCAGATCTCCGTGTAATGGCTGGGCATCAATGCCAGCATCATGGAGTTCTTCAGCGACATTCTGCGCTTCGATTTTGGTATTACAAAAGACCAGAGTATTGCCAGGATTGTGGTGAGCGATTGTCTTTATCAGTACAGAAAGTTTTTCGTTTTTGGGTATCTGGTAAAAGTATTCTGTAATCTTGTTCGCAGGTTCTGCTGAAACGGTTTGAATGCTGATCGCCTCATTCTGGATTGTGGCGCTCAGGTTCAATATCTTCTTCGGATAGGTTGCTGAAAAGAGCAGTGTTTGTCTCTCTTCCGGCATTTTGGAGATAATCTCATCTATGTCGTCGATAAAACCCATGTCAAGCATACGGTCTGCTTCATCGAGTACCAGCGTATCCAGATCCTTGAGGGAAAGATTCTTTTTGCCGAGATGTTTCAATATCCGCCCCGGAGTTCCGACAATTATATGGGCCCCGTGCAGCAGTGAACCATACTGGGGACCAAAAGGGACCCCTCCACATAAAGTGAGAATTTTCACATTATGGGTTGCACGTGCCAGCCGACGCAACTCTTTGGCAACCTGATCTGCAAGTTCCCGGGTTGGGCATAACACCAGAGACTGAACTCTAAACTTTGTAACGTCCAGCTTACTTATCAAGCCGATACCGAACGCAGCGGTTTTGCCACTTCCGGTCTTTGCCTGGGCAATTACATCGAGGTTATCGAGGATATGCGGGAGGCTTTCTGCCTGGACAGGTGTCATGGAATTAAAGCCAAGTTCCTGAAGGTTGTGGAGCATTGCAGCTGAAAGCGGCAAATGCGAAAAATCTGAGTCACTCATAGCAGTATTTTTTCCTAATACCTTAAAACGTTATGGTTGCGTTTCTGGCGAACTCTTACGAAACCCGTCGGAGAAAGCCACTGTGGCAAATCGTGCTGTATTGAGAACTAATGGTCTCGGACACGTAAACGAAAGGTAGTGCTGGTGTCATTTTGTATCTGCATCTCACCTACTCTAAATGATCAGAACCAGTATATAGTCCTGATGTTCCGGCACACTTTGAAGAGGCGCAACAGGTACGAGTGGTGAAGGCAGGCAGGATAGATATAGTATTCGGCCAATTACAGGGGCAAGCGTCGTAGCGCATGCGGCAGGATACCACTTAAACAGTCCCCTTAGTATAGTGATGTCTGAGAGATTTGTCCTGATCAAATTAGCATCAGGCCGTTATAAAACGTATGAATGGCATTTGGGAGCAGACGGGAATGTGTATAGAGGCCTGAAGTTCTGGTTTATAAAGTAGACCGGGAATGTGAAGCTGAAGGAGGGCATTGCATCAGTAAATCCTGCTTTTAGCAAAAAAAAGGTAATAAGAATTGGTTCTATGTAACTGTTTTCTTTAGTTAAACAAAAAAGCTGCAATTGTGGGTGAGAAGAATGTTTGATTTTTGTCAGGCTATATAGTTGATTACATTTAATCATTATCTCATAAGGATGCGGAAAATTGAAGCGAAGGGGTGCTCAGGGTATGCGGCAAGCCAGTACACCGGAACCGGTTTGCTTGATTGTATCAGCTGGGTTGTGGTCCATTGCCGGACGATGGACCATTCTCGTTTTGGTGTTGTGTATTCTGGCGGGCGGTTGTCGGGATGAGACACCAATAAAGGTGGGTTTTATCGCAGGGACCTCCGGGAAAGTTGCGGATCTTGGCATTTCAGGTCGTGACGCAGTTCAGATGCTGGTTGAAGAGTACAACCGTAACGGTGGTATAAACGGCCAGCGGCTGGATCTTGTCATCAAAGATGATCAGCAGGAACCTGAAATTGCAAGGAAATCGGTGCAGGAGTTGATCGATGAAGGAGTTGTGGCAATAATCGGGCCCATGACCAGCGATATGGCCATGGCGATTACCCCGGTACTGGATAAGCATCAAATCCCCGCAGTCAGCCCGACTGCTACCACCCAACACCTTTCAGGCCAGATCGACTACTTTTACAGAGTGAGCTCAACCACCCGGGAGTATGCAACCAAGAGTGCCGCCTATCACATACGTGCGACAGAGATACGGAAAATTGCCGTTGTTTTCGACAAGGATAATAGCTCGTTCACTGAAAACTGGTTGAATATTTTCAAACAGTACTTTGTTTCAAACGGTGGTGAAATAGTAGCTGAAATAGGTTTTGAAAAGCAACAGAAGAGATCGTTTATAGAAATTGCGCTTGAACTGCTGAGCCATGAAGCAGATGGAATTCTCATTATAGCCAATTCCATGGATTCTGCCTTGTTTTGCCAGCATATCAGGAAAGTAGATACTGATATTCCGATATCGCTCTCTGATTGGGGAGCGACTGAACGACTACTCGAGCTGGGTGGTCGTGCCATCGAGGGGACACTGGTTGTTCAGACGTTCGATAGAATGTATTCGGGAGAGAAGTATCAGGCTTTCAGAAAAGAGTATTTCAACACCTTCAAAAGGGAGCCCGGCTTCCCCGGAGTATATGCGTATGACGCAGCCCAGGTGGTGTTTACTGCTCTCGAAAAACAGAAGAAGAACCATAGTCTGAAAGAGACTCTTGATTCTATTGGGCAGTTTCCCGGGTTGCAAGGCGATATTCGTTTTGATGAGTTTGGAGACGTACAAAGATCAAAAGCTAACATCAGTGTAGTTCGGAACCGAAAATTTATCGTCTTGGATTGATTGCTTGAAAACTGTCACACCTCTCCACAAACATCTTTCGTTGAAGTTTGCAGTAGTTGCAATTCTACCTATTCTCATTACCAGCTGGCTTGTCCTGAACTTCCTCGTTCCAGAGATGAAGAGACAGATTGCTGGTCAGCATGAAAGCATGGCCCGTTCGGTAGCCAGTCAAATATCTGCCCATCTGCAGGGAGGTGAAAGGCAACTTCTTGCTCTCGCCGATTTCTTTGAAGAAAAAGATGAGTGGCACTCTCCGGATGTAACGCTTTTACTCGATTCCCAGTGCGGAAGCGGTGATCTTTTCGAAACCACGTATATTACATCAAACCCGGAGCAGACTATCTGCTACGTAGGGTTGGCTGACAAATCACCGGATATACGCCGATTAAAGAGAGATGATCTGCTGGGGATTGACCTTTCAGGGAGACAATTTGTTTTTAAAGAGGATGCGGCGAATAATCTGTTCTGGTCGGAAACATTCCTGTCGACGGTGAGTAACAGCCTGGCGGTGGCCCTGAAAGTCCCTTTCTCAGGACATTCCATCACAGGTGAAATCAGCTTGCTCAGATTTTCAGAATTGATCAGTAATCTGTCGGGGACCGGGGATACCGTAACCATTGTGCTTGATGGGAACGGTCGAATTGTTGCAGATTCAAACAAGGAGTCCTGGGGGCAACAGTTTGATCTCAGCAAGTTGCCTCAAGCCGGATCAGCTGGCAGTTCAAAATCTTCCATGTCATTTGAACTGCATGGTACACAGATGCTCGGAACCATGGTCAAGGTTCACCATTTAGAATGGAACGTTTTAGTATATCAGCCTCTGGCGAGTGCCCACAGTCCATTGATAACAGCGTATTTCGCGGTGGCCCTGGCTCTGGGATTTGCCCTGGCATTGGCGCTGGCCGTGGCCTATTTTCAGGCCATGGCGTTATCAAATACCTTTACGCAGTACGCTGAAGAAAAACAGAAAATTTTAGATGATCTGTTGCAGGCAAAGCAGGAGGCAGAGGCAGCCAGTGTTGCCAAATCTGAGTTTCTCGCAAATATGAGTCACGATCTGCGGACTCCGCTCAACGGTATTATGGGTATGCTTCAACTGATTGACCAGACCAATTTAACCCGTGAGCAGCATGAGTATATTCAGATTGCTTTAAAATCATCCAATCGTTTGACGGGGTTGCTGTCCGATATCCTGGATTTATCGCGGGTGGAAGCGGGTAAAATGCCTCTGAACCAGAAACCATTCGATCTGGCGCAGAGTGTCGGGCAGGTATGTGATCTTTTTCAGATCACCTTCAAGCAGATGGAGGTCGAACTTGCCAATTCGTTCCATCCGTCGATACCCCAGATGGTTCTTGGTGATGGTTCACGCCTCCAGCAAGTTCTCAATAATCTGTTGAGTAATGCCGCAAAATTCACGACAAGAGGCAGTGTGAAGCTGGAGGTCTATCCGTTGCCGTCTCATCAGCCAGGGCAGAGCCGGGTGCTGTTTACGGTTATTGATACCGGCATTGGTGTTGCCTCGGAAGAGATAGACCTCCTCTTCGAACCATTTCATCAGGGCGATGTTGACCGTATACGAAAATTTGGGGCAGGGCTGGGACTTGCCATCTGTAAACGGCTGGTAAAGTTGATGGGGGGAGACATCTATTTCGAAAGTGAGCCAGGGGTAGGAACCACTGTCAGCTTCTGTGTAACATTTGGGGAATGTTTGTACCGGCAAAAGCCGTTGGCTGAACCGGAGGTCGATGTTCAGCACAGCCCTGTCTGTCTGGATATTCTTGTAGCGGAAGATGACCCCATCAACGCTACAACCGTGAAGTGGCTGCTGGAGAGGGACGGTTGCAAGGTTACCAGTGTGGAAAACGGCGTTGAGGCACTACAGGCTTTGGCTCACAACAGATTTGATGGTGTACTGCTGGACATCCAGATGCCGGTTATGGATGGACTCGAAACCGTTCAGGCTATCCGCCAGGGTAAAGCAGGACATGAGAATAGAGGTATACCGGTAATTGCTCTCACCGCGTATGCCATGAAGGGAAATCAGGAGACTTTTCTCGATAAAGGGATGGACAGATACCTATCCAAGCCTGTTGATATTAAAAAATTACAGTCTGTCCTGCAGTGGGTGGCACATCGCAACCGGAACTGATCTACACTATTTGAGGCACTTCAGGCCGTTAAGATTGGTCAGCTTTTCTCGAAAATAGTCCTGGAAACACCGCTCGGTCAAGCTCAATTCCTTATTCTTCAGTCCGACGCAGGCTATGGTGTTGGTGAGTTTTTTTTTGGTGGGCCTTATCTGGACTATCGAACCCGTCTCCAACTGTTCGCTGACCAAATGACTGACGATGATACCCGCGCCCATACCTTCTTCTATGGCAGAAATGATGGTTCGGGCGCTGTCGGCGACAAGTATCAGTTTCAGTGCAGCTGGTTCACTTCCGTAGTGCAGATTGAACCAGCTGCGAAACAAGGCCAGGTCGGTTCTGTAACTGATAAAGCTCAGTTGGGTCAATTTTTCATATTTGCCATCGGCTACATTCTCTTCATAATATTCCTTTGAGCAGGCCAGGATGAACTCTTCATCGAGCAGAGGTTCTATTCTGTAGGTCTTCATTCTATCTGCGGTATCGAGAAAGATGGGCAGGATGTCTATATAGGCAAAACCCAGGTCACCGGTCGAGACCATCTTAAACAATGTTTGCGGGTCTGCCAGTTCCAGCTGAAAAGAAACCTCTTCATATTCCCTGCTAAAGGCAGCCAGGATTGTTGGGAAATAGGTCGTACCAAATTCCGATGGGGCACCGATTCGCAGCAAGCCGGAGGGGGTATCTTTTGATTTATCGAAATGCTTCACACCATTTTCAAGGGAAACCATGAAGCTCTTCACTATCTCATACAATTCACAGCCAGCAGTGGTCGGCACCAGTCGACGGTTTACCCGGGTAAAGAGTCTGGTCTGCAGTTCATCCTCGAGCTTTTTCAGGTGCTGGCTCACTCCCGACTGGGTGATGTTCAGGATTTTTGCCGCAGCTGTACTGCTCTGTTCGTTAAAGATGTGATAGAAAACTTTGAGTCTATTCAAGTCTGGCAGCATATGTGGTTTTCGGTAAGTTTGAGTGATCGAAACGGTAACAAAGATTAATTTTACTTACCACTCGTGGTTGGATTATGCTAGCACCGTTCTTTTTATCGTTGAGTAAAGTTATTAAAAAACAAGGTTGCAGATGAAAATAGGAATCGTGGCGGCAATGGAAGAGGAAGTAGCCTTATTGTCTGAAAAACTCAAAAAATCCTCTGAAATCAATATAGGGCGATTCAATTTCTGGAAGGGAGAGCTACAAGGAGTTGAAGTTGGAGTGACCCTTTGTGGAATCGGCAAGGTGAACGCGGCGGTGGGCACCACAATGCTGCTTGAAAAATTTATGCCTGATTATTTAATTAACATTGGAGTAGCCGGCGGATTCGCCAGCGAGCTTGAAATTGGTGATATTGTCATCTCCACAGAAGTTCGTCACTACGATGCGGATGCCACAGCCTTTGCATATGAAATGGGGCAGATTCCGAGAATGCCTTCGGCGTACAAGGCTGACAACAGGTTGATCGATCTGGCCAGCCAGGCCTGCAATACACTAGCTGATGTGGCTGTACATCACGGTTCGATTCTCTCTGGAGATAGCTTTATACATACTTCTGAGCAGATTGCGGAGATATCGACAAAGTTTCCTGGTGCAATGGCTGTGGAGATGGAAGGTGCAGCGGTGGCGCAAACGGGATTTCTGTTTGGTATCCCCTTTGTTCTTATCCGTTCTATTTCAGATAAGGTTCACGCCGACAACAACCCCTGCGCCTATTCGCAATCCATGCAGAGTGTTGCCGGCAACTCCGTTAACACCGTGCTCCATATGATCGAAAATATTCACTGATACGAGCAATGAAAAAGATAGAAAGTTTTAAGATAGATCACACCCGGCTGAAAAGAGGAATTTACGTCTCCCGAAGGGACCATGTGGGAAGTGAGGTGATTGCTACCTTTGACCTGCGCCTGAAAGAGCCGAATAACGAACCGGCACTTGAAGCGGCTGCCGCACACACCATAGAACATATCGGTGCCACGTTTTTACGAAACCATCCGGAATTTGCGGCCAGGATAATCTATTTCGGACCTATGGGATGTCTGACAGGGTTTTACCTGTTGCTCAGAGGGAACTACGCGTCACCGGATATCGTGCCGCTTATGACAGAACTCTTCAAAGCGATTGCAGAATTCGATGATGCCATTCCCGGGGCTACCCCGATAGAGTGTGGAAATTATCGACTGATGGATCTGGAGGGAGCCAGACGGGAAGGAAAGAAGTATCTCGAAGAGGTGCTTGAGCGGATCGGTGAGGAGAATCTGGTGTACCCGGCCTGACCTGCATGAGCAGATTTGAGATGCAGGGGAGCTGATCTCTGGCCCGGATTTCTTATGAGAAATCCGGGATAGTTTTAGAATTATGCTTCGGTCGCTTCACTTGGTCTTGTTCGCAGGCCAAACCAGAAAATAGAAAACAGTGCCAGCCCCAGGAATAGAAGGGCTACCGGATGTTCCAGCAGTACCCGGTAATTGCCGTCTATGATATTCAGTGATTGTGAGAGAGAAAGTTCGAATCGTTCACCAAGAAAAAAGGCGATTACGAAGACAATCACGGAAAAGCCCAGACTACCCATCAGAAAGCCGAGAACTGCAAAAATAAACATGACGGCAACACCAAACAATCCGCCGGTTGCCAGATAAACCCCGACCGTACAGAGCAGCAAGGCTGCAGGAAATATGATCGATTCCGGGGCCTTGATAACTCGTACCCAGAGCCTTAAACCGAATAGCCCGGAAATGAGATTGAGCACATTGGCCATAAGCAGAATACCGAACAGCCCATAGATGAGTTGGCCCTGCTCTTCGAAGAGCAAAGGACCAGGTTGTACACCATGTATCATCAACGCGCTGATGATGAGGGCTGCGGCGATATTGCCTGGTATTCCCAGGGTGAGCAGGGGGATCAGGTTGGCACCGGCCACTGCGCTGTTCGCGGATTCGGTTGCGGCTATGCCGTGAATGTTGCCTTTGCCAAAGCTCTCCGGTTCTTTCGAGGTTTGCTTTGCCGTGGCATAACTCATAAATGATGCTGCGGATGAATCCAGCCCGGGAATTGCCCCCAGCACGGTACCAATTATCGACCCCCGAAAAATTGTATAACGGCAGGCCCAGAATTCGCGCCAACTGACTCTCTTGTCTTCAGCTTTTTGCGATTTGGGGATGGTTATGGCGGAGCCGATCTTGCCCTGTATCATGGCAAGCCTGCGGAAAATTTCTGCCACAGCCAGCATACCGAGGGCGACAGATACCAGAGGCAGGCCGTCATATAACTCGAAATGGCCGAAGATAAATCGGGGAGTACTGTTCTCCGGGTCCAACCCGACTGTGGCGCAGAACAGCCCCAGAGCTGCGGCGGCGATGCCCTTGGCCATGGAATCGCCTACCAGCCCGGCGATAATCGAAAAGGCGAAAATCATCAGGGCGCACACTTCAATCGGGCCCATTTTCAAGGCGAGTGTGGCAATGATCGGTGCTACGGTAATGAGGACTATATCGCTGAAGGCATCGCCGGTCACAGAAGAGTAGAGCGCCATCTTTGTTGCCTTTTCCGGCTTTCCCTGCTGGGTCATGGGGTAGCCGTCCAGGGTGGTGGCCGCTGCATCGGCGGTGCCCGGGGTGTTAATCAATATGGCAGGAATGGCTCCGCCAACCAGACCACCCTTGCTGATGCCCATCAGGATTCCGATTGCGGCCAGGGGGTCGAGCACAAAGGTGAAGGGAATCGCAATCGCCATGGCCATAACAGGCCCGACACCGGGAATAGCGCCAACCAGTTGGCCGATTATGATTCCCAGCCAGACAAAACAGAAATTCTGCAGGGTGAGTGCATCGGCAAACCCTGCGAGTATAGTGCTAATATCAATCATTGATGGCCCGTATTTTTCATAGCATGTGATGGATAATGGTGGTTGTTACGGGAGCGGTCTCTTCAGTAAAAAATCTACGCAAAACCAAGTTAAAGAGGGAAGCACAATGATACCGATTGCAAGCCAGTGGTATCGGCGTTCCCCGGTAACGAGCATCAGCACAAGCATCAAAACAGGCGCACCAATAATAAATCCCAGCCGCGACATCAGCCAGAGCCCCAGAACGCCTATTCCGAGAAAGAGAAGTACCCGGGTCGTAATGCGCCAATCAATTTCAGCTTTTCCTTTGGGGAAGATGAGATGAATACAACCAGATACGACAATAATGATTGCAGCAATATTGGGCAGAGTTGCTGGCCGCAGCCAACCATAATCCGTGGTTTCGGTATGGTTGGGGATGACCCAGAAGAGCAGAGCAAGGCCGAGCAGGGCGGTCAAAATCCCGGATAATCGATTGAGCGTCATGGTGTTTCACTGTGTTGTGTCGGTGGAAAAATCAGTGAAGCGCGCTACTGGCAATATGCCGGAACTCTACACTGATTTTTCACCTGGAGTGGGCTGATGAGAAATGCAGGCTATTTCTTTTCTTTGTCTTTATTCACCAGGGCGAGAATATCGACTTCACCCTGCTGCAGCATTTCCAGGGTTCCTTCAGGGCCGAGATTCCGGGCGGTGGCAGTCAAGGTGTTGAACAGGGCCTCCTTGACGCTGTCTGAGTTGACTGCGTCATCCAGCGCCTTGGCCAAAGCGTCTTTTATTTCAGTGGGCAATCCCTTGGGAGCTGCGATATAAAAATATGGCTCCAGGCTAAAGTTGTAGCCGCTTTCAATAAGGGTCTTTGCATCTGGCGCATATGAGTGCCGATCTTTACTGAGAGAAGCGATCATTTTCAAATCACCGCTCTTCACATATTTGATGTGGCCACCAGCGGGCAGGGCGATGGTGGTGTGTCCGCCCAGAACTGACTGGATCTGCTCGGCGCCGCTCTTATGGGTAACAAACTTGAATTTTACTCCAGCCTGTTCCGCTACGGGTTCCATTACCATCTGTTGCGGCTTGGCATCAAAAGCGACAGTGATGCCATCTTTTGACTCGGCTGCAAAGCTCAGCAACTCTTCAAGGGTATTAAACGGGGCATCGCTTCGAGCCACCATGGCGATTTCACCCCTCAGGATGGTGCCGATATAATCAAAGCTATCGATTTTGAATGGCAATTTGTCACCGCGATGAGCAAGGTTCAGCAAGACTGGCATGTTAACGCCCAGGCCAATGGTCTGTCCGTCAGGTTTTTGCCGCATCAAAGTGGAAAGCATGGCGATTCCGCCACCACCGGGCTTATTTTCAACAACAACGTTCCAGCCGGTATTTTCCTCAATTTTGGCGGCAATCAGGCGCCCCATGATATCGGTTGAACCACCTGCGCCAAAACCAATTTGCAGTTTTACCGGATGCTTGGGGGACCACTCTTGGGCCTGTGCTATCAGGGGCATGAGCATCAAACAGGCGAGGGTGAAAAATGTCAGTGCTTTTTTCATGGTGTTCTCCTTAATTTGAGTAGGGGGAAGTTGTATATTTGGTTTTGCTCAATTCGAAAGAAATTGTAGAACCCGGGTCTACTCTGGGTCAGAGTCAGAGAGGACACAGAGCGCTGGTGAAGTCTGGTAGGGAACAACTCCGTCAACGCTGGTCTCAGATTTCGCTCCTCTCGGGCTCGCCCCTTTCAACCTGAAATCTTTCACATCCACAGGGACTATCTCCACCTGTTCAGGTACCTCGACCTGGGGAATGTAGTCGTAGGGGTAACGATAGGCCCTGTAGACCATGTTCATGTTGAAGCTTTTGCCCCAGTAGGGCGAAATATATTCCCAGACCAGTTCATGATCGGCGGTGATTTCGATCAACCGGCCGCCGCTCCCTTCGGTAATAAGGGTGTTGCCATTGGGAAGGCGCTGGGCTGAGCTGATAAAGGGGCTGTACAGGCGATTACTGTCGGTGGGATGAACCAGACCTGCTTCCTGGGGTGTATACTGCCAGACGATCTTCAAAGTGATCGGGTCAAATTCGATAACCCGTGAGTAATCTCTCAGAACATTTTTGGTCCCGGTCGGGCTTGCCGGATGGCAGCTGCCATATCCGGCCCAGCCGCCATTATCATAGACGAGGATATTGCCTTCGCCCGGCAACCCTTTGGGGATCATGTGGGCGTGGTGCTGGCCGATAATCCATTCCAGGTCTTTCTCCGGGGTATGGTCATAGTAGGGGCCTACCTTCCAGACCACTTTGCCAGTCTCTTTACTGATGATGAAAATCAGGTTGGTTTCACGCCCATCGACAATGATATTGTCCGGGTGAAAACGTGTATCACCTGCTTCATACCATTTATTCGGTCCGAGCTGTGACATGGAGTTGAGATGCATCCAGTCGCCCATGCCACCACCGCAGGGCCGCATGTTCGGATCGCGGGCCAGGGCATTTTTCGCATCTTCCCGAAAGCCGAATTCCTCGAAATGTTCGCTGCAGACCCACTCCCAGAGAATTTCTCCATCCCAGGAGATTTCATAGATGGTGTCATCAAGCAGGTTTTTGTCGCTTATGTTTTTGCAGACCAGGTTCTTGTGTCCAAGAATGAGGGTGTTGCCACCATCAACCTGGGCTTCCATGCCAGGCACGTAGTAGCCGACTGGATTACCCTGGCGCTGGTAATCGTGATGCACCCTTGCCATCCACTGGGGTTGCTCGCCCGGGTCCTCGATATATTCGTACTCGTTGAACTTCCAGACCACGTTTCCGTCCCAGTCCACCTGGATCAGGTCGCGGTAATCCTGCATACCAAAGAGCGTGGAGCGTTCACCGGTGTGGCCAAGCATCTGGCCACCTTTCAGGAGTTTGTTGGGAAAACCGTGCAACCCTCTCCAGAGTTTTATTTCCCCGCCGTTCATGTCGATGACCAGGGCGCCAAGCTCTTTGGCTTGAAAGACGGTGTAGCCGTTAAAGCATTTATCGGGGTTATAGATGGTGGCACCGGTGGGGTATATACTTGGGTATGTCATTATGAAGCGGACTCCTTGCTTTATCTGTTACTGCAGATTCTATTGTTTCTTAACTGATTCCGTTTTGGTGATGAGCTCTTCGAGTGTGTCGAAATGTTGAACCATTACTGCCTCTGCTTTCTCACCGTCCCTGTTCTTGATATGTTCGAAGAATAACTGATTGTATTCGATATCAATTTTGGCAGTTTCAAGATCAGGTACTTTGCCGAGTACTTTCTGGAACACTTCGACCAGCGCTTCCATCAGACTGCTGATAAAGGGATTGTGACAGGCGTTGGCAATAAGGCGATGAAAGCGAATGGCCTTGGTCTGATCGGGGCAGCCTCGCTCGATGGAGACTCTGATATCCCTGATGCATTCTTCCATCTCTTCAAGATCTTCATCGGTTCGTTTTTCGGCGGCAAGTTTGGCGAGTACCGGCTCGAGAATTCTTCTGAATTCTGCAAGATCACGGGCTGTTATGCCTCCAAACTGGTACGAGTTGATGACCACATCAACCATTTTTTCCGATCCGGGCTCGGCAACAAAGCTGCCTCCAAATGCGCCACGTTTCTTGACAATCAGTCCTTCAGCTTCCATCTCACGTAAGGCTTCTCTGGCTGAGACCTTGCTCACGCTGTATTGCTGGGCAATTTCGGCCTCGGGTGGGAGCTTATCTCCGGGTTTGAAGTGACCATCCAGAATGGACTGTTTCAGAATGGCTTTGATCTGGTCGGAGACCCGCTCTTTGTGTATTTCAGCGCTTTGCAGTTTTTTGGCCATAGTGACCTCGATAGAAAAAACAAAAGTTAGTTTTTTAAAAGTTAGTTTTTTATCAAAGGCTGAAATTTCCAGAGAATGAGTGTTTTGTCAAGCTGGAAAAAAAATGATATTGGCACGCCTGAACCCAAGTTCGTTGCCAGTTCAGGCGAGACAGGATCTCCAGGAAAATTCAAATTCGATAAGACTTGCCGGTTGAATTCTGTTTTGCCTAGCCTGGAGTAGGTATGGTGGCACTGTCTGGCTCAGATGAATCAACCGGCTGTTTTTCTCTGCCGAGGTAAACAGACCAGATTCCTCCGGAGACAATAAGCATCGCGCCGACCAGGGCAGAGGCGGCGGGAAGCTGCCCCCAGAAGAGCCAGCCCAAAAGGCCCGTGAACAGAACTCCGCTATAGCTGATTGGCGAGATAACCGTTGCCTTGGCGTAGCTGTAAGCGCGGGTGTAAAACCACATGGTCAGCCAGATAGAAATACCGATGCCGGCCATGAGCGGGATGGTGAACAGGGGCATGGGTTGCCAGTTAGTGATGGCCAGCGGCAGGCTGCAGAGGGCGGAGAAGGCAAAATAGTAGAACATGATCCTGCTGGTGGGCTCTGTGAGTGCAAGAGTCCGCGTCGTTACGATGGAGCCGGCCAGGGTTATTCCGGATAGCAGCCCGATAAGGTGCCAGAAACTTATCAAAGAACCTTGAGGTTTTAAAACAACGGCAATTCCGATAAAGCCCATAATCACGGGCAGCCAGCGCAGCAAAGGTAATCGAATCCCTTTCCAGATTAAAAAGATCACCGGAACACATACAGGGGCGGTATTTCGGAGCAGGCTGGCATCAACCAGGGGAATTCTCTCCAGCGCCAGATAATAGGTGTAAAAGCAGAGCCATCCGGCTGCGCCTCTTATCAGATGCAGCCAGGGGTGATCAGTCCTGAAGGTCTGAGTGCCTCTTCGCAATAAAAATGGCAGCATTACGATAGAACAAAACAGGTATTGAATAAAGACGATCTGCTCTACGGTCACGAATTCAGCGGTGTATTTGGTAGCTGCAGTTGCCAGACTGACAGTCATGGCTGTGGCGAGTGCCAGAAAGGCACCAAGAAACAAATGTAGTGTCGATTGCTGCATATAACAGGTACCTCAATAAAGAGAGCCGAAGAGTGTTGTTGACGGGGAAGCCGTTAATCAGGTATTTCCCTCGATAACAGTATCTTTGTAAAACCTTGCAGAAGCTTGTTACTCTGCTCTTCTGGCGGGATAGCGCATGAACCTCTTACCTTGGAAGTATGACTGATTATCGTGGATTATACTCTTAAACTATTATTTTCGTTTGAGATCAAGGTCTAGGAAAAATAATATTTGTGCCCCTGCGACCTGCATCCTGGAGATATATCCTGAATACAAAAAGATACGAGGTGATAAGGGCATTTGAGAAGAAAAAAATCGTTATCGATCCCCGGTATTTCTGCATTGATGATATTTGTTGGTTCAAATACCATTGCAAATGTATATCTCTGTATTTCTAAATTCTTCCTTGACAGTAAGCATCCCCGGAGACTAACACTAAATAGTAGTGGGCATATGTCTGTTATGTTACGCGGTCGTAGTTTCTTTCGAAAGATTTCTGGTGAAACTTTTTAGCTGGGTATATGAGATCCCGGTTAACTCAGAAAACGGAGGTCGTGCAAATGTGGAAGCGTATCTGGCCACACAAACGAGCATTGGCTATGAGCATTGTTGCGATGTTAGTATTTCCAGCACTATCTGTGGGGGACGATGATCTGGGACAGGACTGGTACTGTTCGGAGCCGGAGGCACATACTACTGCCTACAAGGAACATCTTGGTATGCACCTGGAGAGGGGGGCAGAAGCCATTACTGATGACCTTGACAAGATATACAGTGACGACAGTCTTACAGCCGATGAGAAAAAAGTGAGAGCCATCAAGGTAATAATGAAACACCTCACACAAATTAAAT
Source organism: Desulfosediminicola sp. (assembly GCF_048381775.1). Lineage (NCBI taxonomy): Bacteria > Pseudomonadati > Thermodesulfobacteriota > Desulfobulbia > Desulfobulbales > Desulfocapsaceae > Desulfosediminicola > Desulfosediminicola sp. Next base: position 176,193 of record NZ_JBLXGE010000008.1, read on the forward strand.
CCGGTATGGGAGATTGATGAAAAAATAGGTGCTGCGCACAGTCGGCAGGATCACCAGAATTTAGGTACTGCCGGGAGATGGATGACAGCTCTTCACCGTTCGTCCCGGCAGCAGCTGCATGCGTATCGGTGAAAAGGTTTCTTGCAGATGTTTTGCGGGAAAACACCTCATACCCCGCTTCATTGAACATGTTCACAGCCGGGAGTTGCTGACCATTGAGCTGGTTGTGCTCCGTCCGGAGTAATAGCTTTTCTTACATGTTTCCTCCAACGACAACAATAGCCCAATAGTATCGATCATCACGAGTGAAAATCGAAAGGAACAATTATCTGAATTTCAATCGGGTAATTAATGCTGCAGCCCCGGGCAATGGAGGGTGTATAATTACAGGTAAAATGGACTTGCTACGAGGTGCGGGTCTGCTCTGTATTGAGGCAAATTGAAGATGACTGCAAGATGAGGTGTGTATGTACCGGCTATTGATAGTTGTACTTCTTTTAATGAGCAATAAGGCAATGTGTAAGGAATTTGCCGCCAGCATGTCGGTTATTCCCCTGGAAATCGCCGCTCCTGAGAACACCGCTGGAGGGATGATAGCGGCAGATGTCAACGATGATGGCGCCTATGACCTGATAGTGACAGCTCCGGGATATGTAGGCGCTTATGCAACTGATGGAAGGAGGCTGTGGTCAAAACGCGTTGACATACGCGTGGGGGGACGTGCCGAGTCGGAAGGCCTGCCAGGTCACCATGCACCGGGCATTCAGGCTGGAGATATCAATGGTGATGGCGAAACCGAGGTCCTGTTTTTCGATCAGAAGAGTACCCTGCACGTGTTGCGCGGTGATAATGGAAGGGAGTTATGGTCGATCAAACTGGAGCCGCCGAAGGGCGCCAGGCGCTGGGAGCATGTGGTGATCGCCAATTTTCGCGGCAAAGGTGATCGGGACCTGCTGTTGCAGACAACACACGGCAGTGCACGCCACCGGCTCGGTAAATATCTTGCCGCCCATACGGTGCGTGATCTGCAAATGGGAAAGATCGCGCCGCTCTGGCAACGGGATGACTTTCTACCCTGTGGTCACAGTGGTGTCCGCGTAGCGGACCTTGATGGTGACGGGCGTGATGAAGTTCTGGGCGGAACCATCTTGGCTCCTGACGGCAGGCAACTGGTCGCGCTCGAGGTCGTTGGACATATCGACTCATTGTTTGTAGCTGATATTCGCCCGGATCTGCCAGGTCTTGAAGTGGTGATACTGGAAGAAGGGCGGCGTAACCGTATCTTTTTAGTTGGCCCGTCCGGCTTAATCTGGGAAACGGACCATAAGGGCCAGGAACCACAGAATGCCGTTATCGGCCGATTCTTGCCAGGACGCACTGATATGCAGATATGGTGTCGCAGCAGATACAACGAGCACCAGGTACCATTCGTGTTCGATGCGTTCGGCAGACTGCACTCAGAATACCGAATGGATGATGTCGCCCCAAAAGGCTGGACTATACGCGGGGTTGAGGTGATCCACAGTATCCAGTGGACCGGTCGCAAGCAATGGTATGCAGTTGCCAAGGAGCGTCATAAGCCGGGGGATGTGGCACTATTCGATCCTGTCACTGGCCGCTTTTTACTGTACTTGCCGGAACAGGCGAATCGCCTCTATGTGGCAGATGTTATCGGTGATAGGCGCGAGGAGATTATTGTTTGGAGTGATGACGAGCTCCATATTTATGCCAATCAACAGCTCAACCCACGCCCGGATGAGCCGCGACTGTGGACACTTCCATATTATCGTCGGAGCAAGATGACCTGGAATTATTATAGTCCGTAACTTCTCACCCTCCCGAAAAAAAGCAGCAGATTAATTTCCCTGAAAAAAATCGCCTCTGATTCAAGCGAACTCTGCAGTGCATTTTACCCTTGAGTATTACAATCCCGTCTCATTCTTCTCATTGAGTTGATAAAACTCTGTGCAATTTGCGGTTGCATGATTGTTGTATTGTGCATGCATAGTGCGCGGTTCATGCATGCAACACCTGGCCGCCTCTTCACTGGTGTAATCTCCTATCTGGCTAAATAAACGTGCAAGTTATACCTCGGTGTTTTTGGCACGTGATGTGCTTATATCACACCGTCGTGCAGTTGTGTGCAATGCGGCAATAAGTGCTTGTGTCCGTAAAATTGGTGTCCCCGTTATGCAATGAAGAGAAGACTATGAAGAAAACACTGACAACGTGCCCGTACTGTGGTTCGGGTTGCACGTTTTTTTTGGAAGTTGAAGCTGGTACCATTTCAGGCGTGACCCCGAATTGCAATGGCTCGGTAAATAATGGGGCGCTCTGCTCCAAGGGTCATTTTGGTACGGATTTTGTGCAAAGCAGGGACCGGTTGACAACGCCCCTTATCAGGAAAAACGGTGTCCTCACTCCTGTCGGCTGGCGGGAGGCGTATAGCTATACGGCGGAACGATTTTTAGATGTTGTAAATAAGCACGGCGGCAAAAGTGTTGCAGGCTTCAGTTCGGCCAGGTGTACAAATGAGGAAAACTATCTTTTCCAGAAAATGTTGAGAGCCGCGCTGGGAACCAACTCGGTTGACCATTGTGCCCGCCTCTGACACGCTCCCACAGTGGTCGGTCTGACCACGACTCTGGGCAGCGGCGCCATGACCAATTCCATTGCAGAACTCGATGAGATGGGACCCGGTGACACCATTTTCGCCATCGGCACCAACACCACGGAATGTCATCCTGTAATCGGCGTTGCCATGCTGCGTGCGGTGAGGCGCGGCACCCGCCTGGTGGTGGCGGACCCGCGGGCGACGACGCTGGCGCAAAAAGCCGATGTCTGGCTCCGCCTGGAGCCGGGCACCGATGTCGCGTTGCTGAACGGGATCGGCCAGATCATTGTCGAGGAAGGGCTTGAAAACGCCCAATTCATTTCCAGCCAGACTGAAAACTTTCAAGGGTACAGGGAGCATCTGCAACAGGTCAGTATCTCCGAGGTGGAGTCGATAACCGGAGTGGCAAAAGAACTGGTGGCGGCCGCGGCAAGAATCATAGGGGAATCTGCCAATGTCGCGACCTACTATACCATGGGGGTGACCCAGCATACCTCCGGGGTAGATAATGTGCTGGCGGTATCGAACCTTGCGCTATTGACCGGCAATATCGGCAGGCCCAAGACCGGGGTAAACCCGCTGCGCGGTCAGAACAATGTGCAGGGGGCCTGTGACATGGGGGCCTTGCCCGATGTTCTGCCCGGTTACCAGAAGATCACTGACCGCGCGGTTCGTGAAAGGTTTGCCGATGCCTGGGGGGGGGGACTCCCTGAACATGAGGGGCTGACCATACCTTCGGTCTTTTCGGCAATCGAGTGCGGCGAGGTGAAAGCGCTCTATATCTTCGGGGAGAACCCCATGCGGAGTGATCCCGATATCAATCATGTTCGCCACTGTCTTGAAAAAGCAGACTTTCTGGTAGTGCAGGATATCTTTTTAACGGAAACGGCCCAGCTTGCCGACGTGGTATTGCCGGGAGCCTCATTTGCCGAAAAAGACGGCACATTCACCAGCACCGAGCGAAGGGTGCAGCGGGTCCGCAAGGCGATTGAACCGGTTGGTACCAGCAAGGCGGACTGGCAGATATTCAGCGAGCTTATGCAGGCACTTGGCCATAAAGCGGCGTATACGCATCCCGAGGAGATTTTTGATGAGATGCGAAGCCTTACGCCGGGATATAGAGGGATAAGCTATCAACGGCTGGAAAACGAATCGCTGCAGTGGCCCTGTCTGGATGAAGATCATCCGGGCACACCGATTTTACACGTGGGAGGAGCCATTCGCGGCACGGCCCGGTTTGAACCGACACGTTACCGGCCACCGGCGGAACTGCCGGATAAAGACTACCCCCTGAAGCTGACCACCGGCCGAGTGGTGGCGCATTATCACACCGGCACCATGACCCGTCGCTGCTGGGGGCTGGAAGGGGTGGCTCCCCACGAGCAGGTGGAGATACATCCCGGGGACGCCCTGTCCCTTGATATCGTTGACGGAGATCCTGTGCGGGTGGAGTCCCGGCGGGGTACGGTGGAAGCGGTGGCCAGGGTGACAGATGTCGTCGGTAAAGGCCTGGTATTCATGACATTCCATTATAGCGAGAGTTCAGCCAATATGCTGACCAACAGCGCAGCCGATCCGGTAACACAGACCCCGGAGCTGAAAATCTGTGCGGTAAAGGTAACAAAATTGACCAATGAACTGCATGTTTGCAGTTGAAGGAACCTGAAGAGTTACGATGAAGAACTACAGTTTAAACAGTTTTGTGGTGGCTGATCCGGATAAATGTATCGGCTGCCGGGTGTGCCAGATAGCCTGTTCGGCGGCACATGCAGATGGAGATCGTGCGCTCACGGTGGGCAGTATGAAAAATCCTTTCCAGCCGCGTTTACACCTTATGCGCCATCGCTACGGTTATGCCCCGGTGCAGTGTCGCCACTGTGAGGGTGCTCCATGCGCCAACAGCTGTCAGGTTGCCGCCATAATCCAGAAAGAGGGTGTCATCCTGGTGGATGAAGATAAATGCATGGGCTGCAAGACCTGCCTGATTGCCTGCCCCTTCGGCGCCTTGGAAATGGCTCCTGTCTACAGAGACGGCAAAGCGGTGGAACAAAATTTTTATCTGGACCGGGAGGGAACCGTTCAGGCCGCTGGAGCAGAGCACGCCAAGCATCGCTATGTGGCAACGAAATGTGATCTCTGCCGCGACAGCGACCGGCAGCCCGCCTGCGTGGCGAATTGCCCGCAGCAGGCTCTGGGGTTGATAGATCCCGGTCAGCACCGGGCACAGCGCATGAGTGCAGCGGCAACAGGACTGGCGAAAATGAGCACGCATCGTAACAGATGAGCTGTGCAGGCCGGACGATTACAGGCGGTTATGCCGCTTTAGTGAAAGAACACAGTACGAATTTTCAATGAGATACAGTTATGACTGAATCAATTGTTTCAATCGATAGCGAGTTGTGTACCGGCTGCGGCAGATGCAAGGATATCTGCCCGGTCGGTGCCATCAGCGGTGAGCCGGCTGAGCCTCACCGAATAGCCGCATCCAGTTGTATAGTGTGCGGTCAATGTGTGCAGGTGTGCAGCGGTTTCGATTCCTCCCTTGAGGAGTATCCCACCGGCAGGCAGCAGCGTCTCCGGCAAAGAGGCATGCTCGACTCGGTGTCAGAGCCCCTTTTTGCCGCGCATTACCGGGGGGATATCCACGCCCTGCTTGCAGCCCTTGAAGATGGCAGCACCTCAACCTTCGTGCAATGTGCGCCAGCGGTGCGCGTCGCCCTGGGTGAGGAGTTCGGCATGGGCTATGGCGCGCTTACTCCGGGCAAACTGGCCGCAGCCCTTCGCGCGCTGGGGTTTGACCGGGTCTATGATACAACTTTTGCCGCGGATCTCACCATCATGGAAGAAGGGGCGGAACTTATAGAACGCATCCAGGGCAAGGGGCGGCTGCCGATGTTTACCTCATGCTGTCCCGGCTGGGTGAAGTTTATCGAAGACCAGCACCCCGATCTGCTAGAGAATATGTCCAGCTGCAAGTCGCCGCAGCAAATGGCGGGTACCCTGTTCAAAACCTATGGTGCCGGGGTGGATAAGGTTGATCCCGCCTCGATCTTCAGTGTGGCGGTCATGCCCTGTACCGCCAAGAAATTTGAATGTGCCAGGCCCGAGATGGATGCCAGCGGCCACCGTGACGTCGATCTGGTCATAACCACCAGGGAGCTGGCCCAGCTTATCAAACATAAGGGTTTGGATTTTCTCGGTCTGGACGATGAACCGTTCGACAACCCGCTGGGCTGTTATTCCGGGGCCGGTAATATTTTCGGCACCACCGGCGGAGTGATGGAAGCGGCTCTGCGGAGCGCCTGCGAGGTGCTTACCGGGGTTCCCCTGGGGGAGATCGAGCTGGAATATGTGCGGGGTGGTGAAGGTCTGCGCTATGCGGATATCGTCCACCAGGATCTTGAGTTGCGGGTCGCTATTGTGGCAGGTCTGGCCAACGTTCGTCGTTTGCTGGATGAGGTGCGGCGCGGTGAGGCGGATGTGCATTTTGTTGAGGTGATGTGCTGTCCCATGGGTTGTGTGAGTGGTGGCGGCCAACCCAAGCCGTTGTTGCCGGCTCAGCATCTCGAAGCCCATGCAGGGCGCAAGTCCGGCCTGTATTGTCATGACAAGAAGCTTGCCGTGCGCAAATCCCATGACAACCCTCAGGTGAAAAAGCTGTATGCGGATTTTCTGGGTGAACCGCTGGGCCATGAGTCGCACAGGCTGCTGCATACCGATCATACCAGCAGGAGGCGGGCATGAACGCATTTGTTGTCGCTGATGCAGGGTTGTGTATAGGTTGCCAGGCCTGCATGATCGCCTGTGCCAAAGCGCATAGCCCTGCAGGAAGCCCTGAAAGTGGCCAGACAACAGGAGCAATGGCGGCTGGCCGTGTATTTCAATCCAGAATCACCCTGGTGCGTACCGCAGAGGTTACTGTACCCGTGCAATGCAGGCATTGTGAGAATTCCCCTTGCGCCAATGTCTGCCCGGTGGATGCCATCGTGCAGAAAGACGCGTGCATAGATATTGTCGAAAAGAGCTGTGTAGGTTGTAAAAGCTGTATGCTGGCCTGTCCGTACGGGGCCATTCAGGTAGTTGCGGATGATACCGTCTGTGGAAAACAAGCGGTTGTAGAATTTCGGGAAAAAACCGGTCAGGACACTCTTCATGTTGTGGTTAAATGCGATCTCTGTTTTGATCATGGTTCTCCGGCCTGTGTCAAGATCTGCCCGGCGGGGGCGCTGAGGCTGGTGGAAGGACGTCAGCTCAGTGAGAGTATCGTGTCGAAACGCAGGGCCGCCGCGGGCAGGATGGGGCGGATAGGTAGTCAGCATTAAGGAAGAAGAATGTCGCAGAACAGAGATATATCCCGTCAGGATTCAGCGCAAAAAGGAGAACTCGTCAGGGTGTTTCTCGCCGATGGCACTATCACCTACGTGAACAGTGTCTGCTGTGATTTTTACGAGAAAACGATGGATGAGATGATAGGCAGCAACCTGGCGGCCTATCTCTCCGAAGACGAGCGGGAAGATATTATCGCGGCCATTTTTTCCATGAGCCAGGACAACCCTGAGGTTATAACCCGACCGCGATTTACCGGCAAAGACGGCAAATCCCGCTATCTCGAATATCGCAACCGGGGAATATTCCAGGCCGACGGCACCATAGTGGCGTACCAGTCGGTGGGAGTGGTCCTCGCCGAAGAACAACGGCTGGTGCCTGTTCCCGGGACCATGGAAGTGCCATCGAAGGTGGCGGGCAGTCCCCATACCTCCGGAAGAAGCCGGGAAAATGCACCCGGCTTTTTTTCCGAGCAGATGCGTGAGATCAGGCGTCAGGCCGAGATGTATCACCACGACCGTTCGATTCCGGTGTTGATCGAAGGGGAGACCGGGGTGGGTAAGGAAATCATAGCCAAACTCATCCATTTCGGGGGCACCACCTCACTGCGCCCATTTGTCGATATCAACTGTACCGCCATCACCCCATCACTTTTTGAGAGTGAGCTGTTTGGGTATGATTCCGGAGCGTTTACCGGCGCGGATGGCCGTGGAAAACAGGGCAAGCTCGATTGCGCCAGGGGCGGCACGCTCTTTCTGGATGAGGTGGCGGAGATTCCTACTGAACTCCAGGCTAAACTTCTCAGGGTGCTGGAGGAGAAAGCCTTTTACCGGGTGGGTGGCCTGCGCCGCATACATACCGATATCCGGGTGGTTGCGGCCACCAATGTCGACTTAGACAGTCGTGTCGCAGCCGAGACCTTTCGTCGGGATCTGTACTATCGCCTGCGTGTCGGCCATATCCGCATTCCGGCCTTGCGGGAACGGCGGGAGGATATCCTGCCCCTGGCCGGGCTTCTGCTGAACCAGTCTGCCCGAAAGCGTAATAAGAGGTTTGCGGATATCAATGACGGGGCCGCCCGCCTGCTGCTCGATCACCCGTGGCCCGGGAACATTCGTGAATTGAAAAACCTCATGGAATGGGTCACGTTCATGTTTGATGCCCGGCACCTTGCTGCTGAACATATCGCCGATCGTCTGACCGTTCCCGCCCATTACCAGCCCGCTGTACCGGCTCTTTTGCCGTCAGGCAGAGGCCGGAGTTCAGTCCGGATCGAAATTTCGAAAGCTGAGGTGCTGGCAGCCATTGATCAATGCCGGGGCAATAAGACCCAAGCTGCCCGCAGGCTGGGGATTTCCATTCGTACCCTCTATAACCGACTGATGTAATGTTCTTGATATGTAAAGGAATTTTATGATAGTGCATGCCGATCCATCCTACAATTTTATCGACCCTGAGCAGATCTCACGCATTATTGACGCAGCTCGACAACCGGCTCCGTCACAGGTGCGTGAGATCATCGCCAGGGGGCTTGAGAAAAAAGGCCTCTCTTTATCAGATGTTGCTGTCTTGCTGCAAAGTGACGATACCGAACTGGATGCGGAGATTTTTGCGGCCGCCAGACGGATAAAGCAGGAAATCTATGGCAACCGGATAGTGCTGTTCGCCCCTCTGTATGTGAGCAACGAATGTGCCAATCAATGCAGTTACTGCGGCTTCAACGCGAAAAACAGCGAACTGGTACGAAAAACCCTGACCAGCGAAGAGATTGCAGGAGAAGTACGCGCTCTGGAAGACTGCGGGCAAAAACGATTGCTGCTCGTTTATGGCGAGCACCCGAAGATTACAGCGCAGTGGATCGCCGACAGCGTTGCCACGGTATACGAGACGCTCTCAGACAAAAGCGGCGCCATCAGACGGGTGAATATCAACTGTGCGCCGCTGGACGTTGCCGGCTTCAAGCTCCTGCACCAGGCGGGAATAGGCACCTACCAGTGTTTTCAGGAGACCTACCATCAGCCGACCTATGAGAAGATGCACCTGGCCGGGAACAAGACCGATTACCTGTGGCGTCTGCAGGCCATGGACCGGGCGCAGCAGGCGGGCATCGATGACGTGGGCATCGGCGTGCTGTTTGGCCTGTATGACCATCGTTTCGAGTTGCTGGCCATGCTGAGGCATGCTGAGGAGCTGGAGAGTCGTTGGGGTGCGGGGCCGCATACCATCTCTTTCCCGCGTATGGAACCCGCCCTGGGTTCCGAGCTTTCCCAGGCTCCCCCGTACCTGATCTCCGACCATACGTTCAAGAAAATTGTGGCTATTACCAGGCTGGCGGTGCCGTATACCGGAATAATCATGAGTACCCGCGAGAGTGCCACGATGCGAACCGAACTGCTGCAGCTCGGGGTATCCCAGATGAGCGCTGGCTCAAGCACCTCGCCGGGCGGATACCGTGACGGTTCTTCGGACGAGATCACCAGTCAGCAGTTCTCTTTGGGGGATCATCGACAGCTGGATGATATCGTTCTTGATCTGGTGCGGCAGGGTTTTACCCCGTCCTGGTGCACGGCCTGTTACCGAACGGGACGGACCGGCGAGCATTTCATGACTCTGGCCAAAGAGGGCTTCATCCAGAATTTTTGCCACCCCAATGCCTTGCTCACCCTCAAGGAATACCTCAATGATTATGCCGGAACCGCGACTGTCGAGGCGGGCAAACGCCATATTGAGGGCGAGCTGGAAGCGTGTCAGCTGAAAGTCAAACCTCAACTTGAGGCCAAACTTACCAAAATCGAGGCTGGTGAGCGTGACCTCTATGTGTGAACGGTGAGCAGGGGAAATGAGTATTCCGGCAGCCTTTGCACATGTTCCTGACAGGAGTTGATCAGTATCATGATTAAAAAGGCTGCACTGCTCTTCAGCCCGGCTGGTGGAGTTCCCGGTAGAGTGAAATCATCTCGTCAATGGGTTCCAGTGCTCTGGGCATCAGCCCGTTGGCCCAGGCCAGAAACATGCCGAAGTTGATCACCGGAATCCCCTGCGCCTCAAATTGTCGCATGCGGTAGAGGATGGCTTTGCGGGAGAGCATACAGCCGCCGCAATGGAGAATGAGATCATAGGAGGTGAGGTCGTCGGGCAGCTTTCTGGTGTGACAGAATTCCACCTGGGAGCCAACCACCTGTCTGAATAACCGCGGAATTTTCACCGTGCCGAGATCATCTGCCTGCCGGTGATGGGAGCATGCCTCCATCACCAGTACCCTGCCGTTTGCCGGGAAATTCTCCAGCACTTTCAAACTCTTGATCAGCCATTTTGGGTCGGCTTTTTTCCTGGCAAAGAGCAGGGAAAACGAGGTGAGCGGCTGGTCCGGCGGCAGATCCGCCGCCACCTTGCTGAACGCCTGACTATCGGTGATGACCAGGGCCGGACGTATGCCGAGGTTGTTATAATAACTGCGCAACTCCCTCTCTTTTACCACCAGCGCCGCACAATCCCGGTCGAGCAGATCACGGATGGTTTCCACCTGGGGAAGTATCAGGCGTCCCCTGGGGGCGGCCCGATCGACAGGCGTGACCAGGAGTACCAGATCCCCTTCCTTTACCAGCCCCTGAACCGGAGTGAGTTCCTGTTCCAGGAGATGCTCCAGCGATTCCATTCTCCTGATCAGCTCCAGCCCGCTATCAAAGCTGTTGTTATTGACGGAAACAGAGTTCGCCCTCTGAAAGAACTTCTCTTTTTCCGGGTGGACGGCCTGATCGGCAAAAGTCATCACTCCCAGCCAGGGGCGGGTATTTGTCCTGAGCCAGTTGAGAAAATCCAGCTCCGCCTGCTCGGGCGGACGGTTGGCGGGGGTGGCAAAAAGAATCAGGTCTGCCGTCTCCAGTCTTTCGCTTGTTTTGCTCACCCGCAATTCCCCGAGGTCCCCTTCATCGTCAAAACCTGCGGTATCGGTGACTGCGCACATGCCCAGTTTGCCGAGTTCTATCTTTCTGGTGACCGGGTCGGTGGTGGTGCCCGGCGTGGTGGAGATTATCGCTTCATCCTTCTGGAACAGGTTGTTCAGCAGGCTCGATTTTCCGGCATTTCGTACACCGGCTATTACAATACGGCACAGTTCCGCAAGGGGAGTGGTGGTCATTATCGAAAATCCTTTTTCATGGTGGTAAGTGTCACGGGGGAAGACCAGTTGTCGAGAAAGGCCCTGTCCAGTTCTGTGTGCGCCTCCAGCCAATCGGCCAGTTCCTGCACAGTCGAGATCCTCGCCGCTTTGATTTGCGGCAGCAGCTTTTTCAGCCCATGGTAGCCCAGCGCCGCTCTCAAGGTGTTAATGAGGGCGGGGCTTGAGGTGAGGTTTGCTTCAAGTCGTTCCCTGTCCGGTACCAGGGCCTCCATGAGCGGGCCTGAGGCGGTGGTGAGCGCTTTTTCGAGTCGGCTGGCAAGCCGTATCATCTGCTCGGCAAGAAAGGGCAGGTTGGCGTTAAGCTGAAGCTGACCCGACCTGGCGTAGAGGCCGATGAGGTCGGCGGTGGAGGAACATTCCATGGCAAGGCCGCGTATCAGTTCCAATAGAATCGGGTTGGCCTTGTCCGGCATAATCGTTGAACCGTAGGCAACTTCATGATGGCGGATTTCGCGGCAGAATGACGAGCTGTAGAGGATCAGGTCTGAGGCAATCTTGTACAGATTGTCGGCACAGAGCCCCATGCCGCGGGCGCATTCGGCCAGGTTGTCCACATGGGCCACCTGGTCGCAGAGGTTCTGGCTGCGGCAGAGCGGCAGGCCGGTGATTCGCTGCAGGTGGCGCTCGGCCGCAAAGACATAGGCTCTGGGGGCCGAAAAACCGGTACCGAGCGCGGTGCCGCCAAGGGGGATGGTACGCAAACGCTCTTTCAGCTTGTGCAGGCGCCAGCGGTCGCGCTCGATTGGTCCCGCCCAGGCACCGAAAACCTGGCCCAGGGTGATGGGCAGGGCGTCCTGCATTTCAGTTCGGCCGCACATCAGCCACTGTTCGTAGAGTTGTTCGCGTTTTACCAGTTGTTCCTGCAGGTGGATGACCTGCTGCTCGATACGCTCAAGGAAACGGTAGCTCATCAGGATGACACTGGTGGGGAAAATGTCATTGGTCGATTGGAACCGGGCCAGATGCTCCAGCGGGTCGAGCCGCTCCTGCGGCGACTGCCCTGCACGACACTCTGCGGCCCGGTTGACATAGGAGGCCAGCACTTCGCAGATATTCATATGCAGGCTGGTCCCGGCTCCGCCCTGGGCCAGATCGAGCGGGAAGTGTTCATTCAGCTCTCCGGAGATGACTTTTGCCGCCGCCTCCTGCAGCAATTCGAAGAGCTCTGCCGGATAGAGACTGCATGTCTCCTGCTGGGCCAGTATGGCGGCAAGCTTGACCTGAGCCAGCGCCTCGATCATCGGCCGGGGTGTCTGGCCAGGGCCGAGATAGCTGAGTGCTTTTGAGGTTTCCGTCCCGTATAAAGGTTTCATAATACTGGTATCTCTGTTGTGGGGTAAAGGTTGCCCGGATCAGTCCGTGAACGGCTCAGATTTGCTGGTTACTTGAAGACCATATCGGGGCGTCACCCCGGGCAAAGCTGAGTTTTTTGCCAAGAGTTGCGAGGGTGGGAACCAGACCCTGAACCGCACCTTCGATATCTGTTTCATCGAGGCAGATCTTGCCGGGATACAATGCGTAATCTTTACGAAAATCCTTGGTGGTGATATTGGGCATCAGGACATTGGCACCAGCCGCAATCATCTGTTCACGACCATCCGCGGCAAGAGAACCTGCGGAGGTGGTGGCGGGCAGGTGTGCCTGTGGCAGAGCCAGCCGGAGCAGGGCGGTTGCCCGAATGGTGGCTTCGAGTCCCTGCTGTCTGCTGCTGGCAAGTGGTGTCTGCGGGTGGGGAATAAAGGGGCCGACCCCGACCATGTCGAGTTCGAGTTCCTTGCTGAGCAGAATATTGTTCAACTCTGTTTCAACCGTCTGGCCGGGAAGGCCGGTCATGAATCCGGAGCCTGTCTGCAGCCCGGCAGCCTGCACGGCTCGCACTGCATCGAGCCTTTCGGCGAGTGATTGCCCGTGATGCAGTCGCGCATATAACTCCGGGTCGGAGGTCTCAAAACGGATGAGGTATCTGTCGGCACCGGCACTGGCCATGGAGCGGTACTCCGCCGGTGTGCGATTGCCGCAGCTGAGGGTGACGGCTGCGGCCGGTCCGGTAAACGCCTTGATGCGTTCCACAAGCCTGCAGATACGGTCGGTATGCCACTCCGGGTCTTCACCTCCCTGCAGAACAAACGTCGATAATTGCAACTCGCGGCCACGTGCCACCAGTTCCAGGATTTCCTCTTCTGCGAGTCGGTAGCGCCGAATGGCCTGATTGCCGCGCCTGATCCCGCAGTAGAGACAGTTGCAGTTGCAATGATTGGTGAATTCAATCAATCCGCGAAGCAGTACGCTCTTGCCCATTGTCTGCTGACAGGTTGCAAAACCACGTTGGACCAGCTCTTCGGTCGGGGTGGTAAAGAAATGATTTTGTATCTGGTGCCGGCTAGCTCCGGGAGAATTGGGCTTCATGAATACATTTCCATCATGCTGAGAAATACCTGCTGAAAGAGGCTTAATCCCGATTTGTTATGATTTTTTGCTCAATTATGGCTGACTGTTGAACAATTGACCCCCGGTCGAGCGGGAATGTTAGACGAAAGTCTTTGGTCTTACCAGTATTCCAATAATCCTTTTGTGTCGACAGGATTAGGCGCTTATCGCAACTTTGTTTTGTGATAAGGAGATCAACCTCAAAAGGATTATTGTAAAAAAACATAAACAGCGTGTAAAGTGTTTCCTCCTTTGTAAAAAAAGGTCTGCTGATGAGACCATAGCAGGGCTCGCAAAAGATCAATGGATGACGGGCAGCTGATTGATTTTGCAGAATTTACACCAACTACACATGCGAAGAGTCAGGCCGGAGGCATGAATAGCCTCATCGGTTGAATCGTATTACCGCGCTTCTTCCGCCACAGTGTATTGGGCTGCTAAACTCAAGATTTGAAAGAACATGGCATGGCAGGCCTGAGCGAGCAGTTCCACAAAATAACTGAACAAAATATTTGAGAGTTTTTTTGATAGGAGAGGTAGCTGATGGCAAAAGTGATTTTTGGGGCCTGGGATAACCGGGTCATTGACAACCGGGAAAAGAAAATCTTTGAGATTGAGGATTATCCCGAATTCACCAATTTTGATGAATTCAATCCGGGTAATCCCGTCAAGGCGTTTTTTGGTGGTCATGGTTTCTTTATTTTTGAAAAAAACGTCAACCTGCTCGATGCAGCTTTTCAGCATATGGGGCGTGTAACCGAAGAATCCTGCGGCAAGTGTACTCCATGCAGGGTTGGCACGCAGATCATTACCACCAGGCTGAAGCGGCTGATTGATAACGGTTGTGGTAAAGACGGTCGTTTTAGCAAAACCGAAATTACCGAGCGGATCGAAGAAATCCGCGAGATTGCCGAGCAGGTTCGCACCACCTCGTTGTGCGGGCTGGGGCAGACCGCCACTGTGGCCTTGCTGGCGATGATCCGCTATTTCGAAGAGGAATTGATACGTGAAGCCGCCGAGGGCGTGTGTTCCCTGCCGCAGAAAGGTACGACCTATGTCTCTGCGCCATGTATCGAGGCATGTCCCTCAAGGGTCGATGTGCCCCGCTATATCGATTACGTCAAAGACGGCAAGTTTACCCATTCCCTGGGGGTTATTCTGCAGAAATACCCGATGGCCGCGACCTGCGGCAGGGTGTGCGTGCGATTCTGTGAGATAGCCTGCCGCAGAACTCAGGTTGATGAAGCCGTGGGCATCAAGATCCTGAAACGTTTTGTCGCAGATCACGAAAAGGATCTCATCAACCAGTGGTTCGACTCCTACAAACCTGTGGAGACGAAAGACCCTGAGCTGAAAATTGCCGTAATTGGTGCTGGTCCGGCAGGTATTTCCGCCGCATATCACCTGCTGCTCAGAGGCTACAAAGTCGATATTTTCGAGGCCAAGTCTGTGCCGGGCGGCATGGCCTACACCGGGATTCCCGAATACCGCTTGCCGAAGAGTGTATTGAGTAAAGAGGTATCGATTATCGAGAGCCTCGGTGGCCGGATATTCTATGACCAGAAAATGGGCCGTGATTTTACCATGAGTGACCTGATGTCACGGGGCTATAAGAGTGTATTCCTGGCTGTTGGCGCTCATAAAGGCAAACAGATCGGGGTGAGCGGCGAAGATGTGAACCTTGAAGGCTACGATTTCGGCGTTGATTTTCTACTTCGTCTCAACCGCGACCATATAGATCAGGGATTGCCGTTGAAGATGGGTAAAAAGGTTGTGGTGGTCGGGGGTGGAAACGTGGCCATGGACTGTGCCAGATCCTCACTCCGCCTGGGCGTTGAAGAGGTTCACTTGGTGTATCGCAGGAGCCGGGCGGAAATGCCGGCCGACCATGAAGAGGTGGAAGCTGCGGAAAAAGAGGGTGTCCAATTCCATTATCTGACTAATCCCGTGCAGATCTTCAGTGAAGACGGCAAGGTATGTGGCATGGAGCTTATCAGGATGGAGCTTGGCGAACCGGATGAGAGTGGCAGACGAGGTGTCTCCCCTGTTGCCGGCTCTGAATTTACCCTTGATGTGGATCAGGTCATTCCGGCAATCGGACAGGCTGTGGAGCTTGGTTTCGTAACACCGGAAGAGGATCATATCGAATTCAGCCGCTGGGGCACCATCAAGTGCAATGATGACACCCTCATGACCAGCCGCAAAGGTGTTTTCGGCGGTGGTGATGCGGTCACCGGACCAGCGACCCTTGTTCAGGCCATGGCCCAGGGAGAGCGGGGCGCCAGGAGCATGGCAGACTATTTGACGTTTGGCCGGGTTCATTTCGATCCGATGAGGCGCATGAGCCAGTTGGTGGCGGACGTTCAACCGATGATCTCCACAGGAATCAATATCCCGGTCAAGCATGAGTACCGGGTGAAACTGAGAGAGCTGGACCCGGAAGTTCGCAAGCGCCTTTTTGAAGAGGTTGAAAAGCCTATCTCCGTCGAGGAGGCATACCGGGAAGCGGATCGCTGTATGCGTTGTTACCGGGTTTATTCGGTTATTACAGAGCAATAATGGAGGCCCGGACGAAAATGAAAGCATTCATCAACAGTAAGGAAATCGAGTTCAGGGAAAACGACACCGTATTGGCTGTGGCCAAATCTCACGGTTTTTTTATCCCTTCACTGTGTGAGTTGGCAGACATCTGCCACGCTCCCGGCACCTGCAGGGTCTGCCTGGTGCAGATTCAGCGGCCAGGCAGCGAAATCACCCAGATTGTTACCTCCTGTAATACGCCACTGGAAGAGGGTATGCGGGTGCTGACCAGGACACCGGAACTCCGCAGGATGCAGCGCCTTCAGGTGGAGTTGCTGCTGGCGGATCACAATCAGGACTGCGCGTCCTGTATCCGGCATGGCAATTGCGAGCTTCAGGATGTTGCCCAGTTCGTCGGTCTTGAACTGACCCGCTACAGATACCCCCACTTCTTCAAGCAGAGAACCCAGGACAAGTCGTCAAGCTGTGTTGTCCGGGATATGAGCAAATGTATCCGTTGTTTCAGGTGCCTCAGCGTTTGCCGCGAGATTCAGGGTGTTGACGCGCTGGTCATCAGCAAGAAGGGGCTGGAGACCGAGATAGGCGTTCGCGACAGTCTGCCCCTCAACGCGTCGGACTGTGTCGGTTGCGGGCAGTGTACCCTGGTGTGTCCCGTGGGAGCGTTGGCGGAGAAAAACGATATCGAGCAGGTGATAGACTACCTGTATGACCCGGAAATTGTCACGGTATTTCAGGTCGCACCGGCCGTTCGTACCGCCCTTGGCGAAGATTTCGGCTTTGCGGCGGGCGAGAATGTGCAGGGGCAACTGGTAGGCGCGTTGCAGAAGCTGGGTGCGGATATCATTCAGGATACCAACTTCACCGCTGATCTGGTGATAATGGAAGAGGGCAGTGAGCTGCTGCAGCGGGTGCAGAATGGCGGCACAATGCCGATGTTTACCTCCTGCTGCCCCGGCTGGGTGAACTTTGCGGAGAAGAATCACCCCGAACTGCTGCCAAACATTTCTTCCGCCAGGTCTCCCCAGCAATGTTTCGGCGTGCTGGCCAAAACCTACATGGCGGAGCAGATGGAAAAAGATCCGGCGAAAATGCGGGTAATATCCATTATGCCCTGTACCGCCAAAAAGGGAGAAGCGCAACGGGCTGAATTCAGCAGCGAATATGGGCGAGATGTGGATGTGGTCCTGACCACCAGAGAGTTCAGTCTGCTGCTGAAGAGGGAAGGCATTCATCTGCGGGACGTGACCCCGTCTGAGTTCGATGCCCCGTTGATGTCGTCCTACAGTGGAGCCGCCGCTATTTTCGGTACCACCGGCGGGGTGATGGAGGCCGCTGTGCGCACCGTCTATTATGTGTTGAATCAGAAGGAGTTACCGCAGATTGTCTTCACTCCGTTGCGTGGTATGGAAAACATCCGCGTGGCGACGGTGCAGGTCACGCCGGACCGGGAGCTTACCCTGGCGGTTGCGCATAGCCTGAAGGCTGCAGAAACACTGGTTCAGTCGATACAATCAGGAGAGTTGCACTGCGATTTCGTGGAGATCATGGCCTGTCCCGGCGGTTGTATGTGCGGAGGCGGCCAGCCGAGAACCAAGCATTCCTATAACGCCTCAGGGTTGGCCCGACGCAAAGGCTTGTTTGCCATTGACGAGAAAGCGACAGTGCGACAGTCTCACAAAAACAAGATGGTGCAATATCTCTATGAACAGTTTCTGGGGGAACCGCTTGGCGAAAAATCCCATCACCTGCTGCATACCACCTACAGCGACCGAAAGCAGCAGGATACGCAGGCAATGACCATGGAAGATATCTGGCAGGAAGTGGAAGAGCGCATCTGATGCGCGTTCTGAAAGGCTCGTCTTATGACCATTCCCGACATTTCCCGGGAATGGTCATCTCTTCGGCAATGTTGAATTTCATAATTCCGCCTGGTGGATAGACTCTATTTCGAAAACCAGAATGCCTATCCCGCTCATCCCGTCTATCTGGCCTGTTCGAACCTGACTCCACTGATTTTGTATCGTTTCCTGAGCGAGTTTGAGATTCGGTCGATTGCCATGGTCAACAGGGCGGTAACAACTATGATCAGGGCTGCAACATCCAGATGATCATTGCTTATGGCGTTATCCACATAGTAGCCCAGAGTTGTTACCCCAAGTATGCCCAGGATGGCCGATTCCCGCATAATGATCTCCCAACGGTAAAAGAGAAAAGCCAGAAACTGACCGTAGCATCTCGGCAGAACCTCATAGCAGAATCTATCAAGCCGTGATATCGGTCCATCGAATGGAATCTCCATCTGGTAACCATTTCGAGCCGTAAGGTACGACAGGATTGCGCCGTTATGCAGAAAGAGGGCAACTATCGCCGGCAGCATGGATGGTCCCCATAAGGTGAGGAAGATGTAGGCGATTATATATTCCGGTGTCGTTCTGCAAACGATGAGCAGGGTATGCATGAACCATGTGGTTCTTCGTTTATAAAAGGCTGTGCTGGCAAAAGGAAAGCTTAAGAGTGCGAACAGGCCGGTGCATACCAGAGCGATCTGAGTGAGCACCAGGGTGTTCCATGCACCTGGCAGAACCTCAGTTTTCAGCACATGTACTGCCCACTGAAATGTTTCAGCAACAGGGAAAGTGATTGCCAGGGTTCCCGCATAATATCCATCCGCCTTCATTGGCCACGGCAGGATGTCATAGGTGAAGAAACGAATAATGTTCCCGCTGGAAAACGACATGTCCCAGGAGGTGTACCAGCAGGCAGCGACTATCAGCACAAGAATGACTCTGCTCTTGGCCCAAAGGTGGATGGAGGCGATCAGCAGATAAAAGCTATACAGCAGGGCGGTTGCCTGGCTATATAGCCCTTCCCGAAAAGCAGTCTCCAGATGGTAGCCAAGGGTAGGTAAGCCGATAAAGCCAAGGATGGCACTTGATCGCAGGGCACACTCAAATCGGTATGAAGTGTAATTTTTCAGATCCCGGTAGATGACCGGCAGGGTAGCGAATAAGAAGCCGCTCAGGCGTGAGCTATCCGGTGGCAGGGCCTCGTACGGTTGCCTGTCCGATTCCTGTCGTATTTCGGCATAGACTTTGGCAAAAATCCCTGAGTAGGGAATGGCGATGGCCAGAATGCCGCATAGGCTGTTCAAGCCGACAAGCGGCATAAAGATGAAGGCCCAGAACAGTTCATGTATTGAGCGTATAAAAGAGCAGAACAGCCGCACGATCATCAATTCATATACCAGGGACAGCAAGGAACCCAGCACAACCGCGATACTGATGCCAAGCAGAGCGAAGCTGATGGTGTTGAGTATTGCCGAGCCGAAATCTGATAGAGAGAGGAGATCGGGGGTGAGCAGGCCGACGCCTATCTTGCCAAGTTCCCCCCATGGATCGAGGGTGGAAATTGAGATATCCGCAGCAATCAGTGCCAGCAGCGCGATAAAAATAAACGACAGGCTGATTCGCACCATTATTAACTGTACAACTCAGCCAGTTGTCTGTCGGTGAGTTGGCTTACAGTCATATCGAACAGGATGGAGCGGTCTTTAATCCCAATCACACGCTGAAAATATCGTTTGGCCAACTCCACCGAGTGCAGGGTTGTAATGACCGTTTTACCTGAGTCGACAATGGCGGCCATGATTTCTTCTCGCTGAAGTTCGTCGAGTGATGAGACCGGTTCATCGGCCATAAGGATGGGGCAGTTTCTATACAATGCCCGGCCGATACCGACACGTTGCTGCTGGCCGCCTGACAGTTCACCTACTCTTGCGAACAGCTTGTCGGCAAGGCCAAGTTGACAAGCGATTGGCTCAATGGCCGATTTGTATTTTTGAGCAGGGGACAGGAGGTTGCGGATATTGTCCAGTACCGGGTGCTGATCAAGTTTTCCCATATAAATATTATGAAAAACAGATAACTGCGGTACCAATGCCTTGTGTTGGTGAATAAAGGCGCATAATCGGGGGTTGGTAAGATATAACCGCTTCAGGAGCGTGGTTTTGCCTGCGCCGCTTCTGCCTATTAAGGCAACCTTTTCCCCTTGGCTGATGCCGATAGTGATATTTTTAAGAGCCACGACATCACCATAGCTGATATCTTCACTTTGTAGCTCAATGAGCGTCTGGAGAGGTTTTGAAGGGGAGCGGTATGAATCCATAAAAGCGGTCATCAGGAACTCTATGCAGCTGTTTTACCTGGTCCTGTTGAGGACCAGGCTTTCCAGTTTTTTTAGCGGAAGATGCCAATTTCTTTGCCGGTTTCGAGTATGGGTTGATACATCCCGTTATCGGCAGGAATGAAGCTTTTGCGGGGAAAGGCGTCAAGCAGTTCCTGGTCGGTTATTTCCACCAGCGCTTTCTGGATCTTTTCTATTGTCCCGGCCCCGTAGATGGAATCCACATCACCGCGCACGGTCCAGTTATAGTCCGGGTATTCAGGGGTCTTCCAGATAACGGAAACCTTGCTGCTATCAATAGTACCCGCCTCAAGCTCTCTCTCCCACACTTTATAATTCACAGCCCCGAGTTGATAACTGCCGGACTGAACAAGGGCAATGGTCTTGGAGTGGTCACCGCTGAAGCCAACTTTGCTGAAGAGGGCGTCAGGGGCCTGGTTGAACTCTTTACGGAGATAATACTCGGGCATCAGCCTGCCGGAGGTGGAGCCTTTGGAACCGAAAGTGAAGGTCATTCCGGAAATTTCTTTAGGGAGCTTATCCCCACCGTTCAATCCAGTGGAGCTATGAGCGATGAAGTACGAGACGAAATGCTCGTCTTCTTCACCCTGGGCAATAGCCTTGGAGCCGGGTACAGCAAGCCGTGCCTGTACTCCCGAAAGCCCGCCAAACCAGGCCATCTGCACTTCATTGTTTTTAAAAGCCTGCACCGAAGATGAATAGGATTTGACCGGTACATAGGTAACGGTAAAGCCGAGTTGATCGCTCAAATATTGAGCTACCTTACCAAAACGCTGTTCAAGACGGGTTGTATCCTGATCGGGGATGGC
The DNA here is from genome assembly GCF_048381775.1 of Desulfosediminicola sp. NCBI lineage: Bacteria > Pseudomonadati > Thermodesulfobacteriota > Desulfobulbia > Desulfobulbales > Desulfocapsaceae > Desulfosediminicola > Desulfosediminicola sp. The sequence continues at coordinate 197,293 of NZ_JBLXGE010000008.1, forward strand.
AGTGAACTTGAATTCTTTGGTGTTTTGGTTCGCATTGACCAGAGACGCTGTCACCAACGTGAGCGCTATAGTGGTGATGAGGGGTGCAAAAAATCTATAACCTGCCATGAGTTCTCCTGATTTAATTAACGACAATTACTGGCGACATGATCAGCCAAAAGCTTCTAAGAGTGGAAAATACTATGGTCGTAAAAGCGGAGAGGGTCAAATAGTTACATCTGATAGCCGGGGATTTAAAAATCGGAAAAATCTATAAAGATAATTTAAGAAGCGAATGGCAAAAACGGGGGAAGTTTGCGTATAAGCTTCTTGAATATGCTAATTAACTGATTTTGCTGGACACAGCCTGGCTCTGTGCTTGTGTGCGAAAGAGGAGATGAACTAGACGTGGTATTTCAAGGCTGGTGTTTGTAGCATATGATCTTGGAAAAAATTTTACAGATTCAGCTCATAGGCGATATGGTCGAGCCATCCTCCGTTCACGCATTCGGCATTGGCGAGAGTCTCTTTTTCATGCTAACCAAGGCCCTCAGGTATGGTACGGCTTTTGACATTTTCTACGATACAACTGATGCCGCTGATTTTTTAATCATAATACTCTTTGTTGTATAAGCTTTGTCACGGATCTACTCATTATGCCCAAGGCGGGTAAATCTTCTGAGCATAAACGGCAGCATAATGAGGGGACAGAAGAGGTATTGGATAAATACAATCTGTTCAACAGAGACAAACTCAGCAGTGTATTGAGTGGCTGCGGTGGCCAGGATGACCTCATGGCCGTGGCAAGCGCCAGGAAGGCAGCGAGAAGTAAATGAGGAGTCGATTGCTGCATACAGGGATGTATCCCAGGCCAAAAGTGTGGAGAATGTAGCAGAATACGGAATGAATATTTACCACGAAATCTTTTAGGTATCAGCCAGATTGTAGACCTTGCCCGAATCTTACTTTATGGCAGTGGCTTTGGCAGGGGACTCCTTCTTCGCAAAAATCCAGAGAAAGGTCACTGAAAGACATGGCTGGAGGAAGAAAGTAGTAGTGTTGTAGCAGTCTCCAGCTCGCCTCTCTTGACCGGTCGTCAGCGCTTGGCATATACTAAAATTACTCAAAATCGATATGAGACAGAGCCTGAACCGTCATAAAAACTTACATATCCTGGGATGATTCCTGCTCGACAGAGGGTCACCTCGTAATGAACAATTGGTCAGACGGTGTTTAACCAGAAAGATATCTGAACCATAAATCCGGATGAGCAGCTCAGAGCGTTTGGGAATATAGCAAGATCGAAAGAACCACCGCCTTGCAACGATCTGAGTCAATAGAAGTCTTTGGCAAGTTTGGCCATCTGCATCGGGCCGGTCGAGCCAGGCGGTGGGGCGGGTGTTATAAATGAGAGAGCTATAGAACTCTTGGAAGCAGCGATCAGCTCAACACAAGTCAATTGAAGAGGAGGTGCAATGGAAATGACTAACAAACGGAAAGGAATCACATTATTCACTATTTGTTCATTTTTTATCGGTCTTGGGGCTGGTGCTGCAAATGCCCAAACGCCCATGGAGGAGCTTGGCGAGTTCCTGTATTTTGATGAAAATCTCTCTGAACCCGCCGGACAGTCTTGTGCAAGCTGTCATCTTCCAAGGACAGGTTTTGATGAGCCAGACGAGGAATTCCCAGTTTCTGAAGGGGTCATACCTGGAGAATTTGGAGGTCGAAACTCACCAATCTCAGCCTACGCAATGTATTCGCCCATTTTTCACTATGACGGCGAGTTGTATGTAGGCGGTGCATTCTGGGACGGAAGAGCAACTGGCGAGGTCTTGGGTGACCCCTTAGCTGACCAAGCCCTAGGTCCTTTTTTGAATCCAGTTGAGATGGCTAATCCCTCCAAACAGCATGTCATCGATGATATTAAAGTTTCAGAGTATGCTGCGCTTTTTGAGCAAGTTTGGGGACCAGGTAGTCTGGATGATACGGAGGCAGCCTACGATCAGGTGGCGCTGTCAATTGCGGCCTTTGAGCGAACAGTGATCTTCGGCCAATTCACCTCCAAGTACGACTACTATCTTGAGCAATGCCTGGAAGCTTTGGCTCCTGTTAACGACGAGATCCGGGCTGCTTGTGCCACGGGAAGCACCCCTGATGCATTAGCGATAGCAGAAGGGATCTTCACCCAAAATGAATTAAGAGGTTTCATACTCTTTATGGGGGAAAACAACAACGACGGCTTCTTAGATCCAGGGGAGGGGGCCATGTGCTCAGCCTGTCACATTGCTGAATGGACTCAGCCCACTGATGATTCGAATAAGGTGGTGGTACCTGATTGGGCTGATGGATTTATCCCGCCTCTTTTCTCAGATTTTACATATGATAATTTGGGAGTGCCAAAGAGCAAAAACAGGTTATTGGCTAAGAATCCGCCAGATCTTGGATTAGGCGTTGTTACTACTGATCCAGATGACTATGGCAAGTTTAAAGTGATGCCATTACGAGGCCTTAAAGAATCTGGCCCTTATGCACATAATGGTTTTTTTGATGAATTGGACGAGATTGTTAACTTTTATAATACTAGGGATGTAGGGACGTGGAAAGATCCTGAGTATCCGGCGACTATTAATACCAGTGAGTTAGGGAATCTTGGATTAAGCCCAGATGATGAAGGAGCCCTTGTTCAGTTCATGAAAACACTCAGTGACGGTTTTTTTACACCTGAATAGGGTCAAAAGCTAAAGCCAGTAGCTATTTAGTTAGCCAGGAAAATTCACATATTTTCTTGGCTTTTCTGTTTCTCTTCGATGGCTGACAGCAAAGGAAATGATCTCGCCCTTGTTAGGCATGATGGAATATTCCACGGCAGAGTTTTGCATGGCGAGATTGAAGATTTTCATCGGTAATCTGATGGAGTTGGCAGATAGAACAACTGAAGATTTTTCTTGATAAGACCGGTGGGGCCAGCGAATTCGGCAGGTTGACCTTATTCCTGTATATACGTAATAAAATCGTGACCTGAGATATGATACAATAAGGTCATCAACATCCTGTTTTTTCCAAGAAGAAGGAGGATGCAATGTGATCTTGCAACAATAAAGTGGAACCGTAGTTAAACCGTTTTCATCCTGCTCCATCACTCCTGCTCCAAAAGGGCTGGTGCTTTGTACCTGTTCGTAGAGTGCTTTCTCTGACGATTATAGTAGACCTCTATATTGGTGAACAGTGAATGCTCAGCCTCAAGTTTGTCACGAAATTTCACGTGATGAGTCAGCTGTGTTTTCAGAGAAGCAAAGAAGGATTCTGCCACGGCATTGTCCCAGCAATCACTAATGAATTTAATTTTCTATTTCTCACCCCTCAAATTCTGCACCGGCAACCGTGAGGAGTTTTTTACCTCCCGGAGCGAGATACTTGTCTGGATTGACCTTACCCCGGGCAGTTTGCGCAGAACGGTCCGCAAAAACAGTTCATAGGAGGCCAGATCTCTCGCTACGACCTGCAGCAGATAATCTGTCTCACCGGTGACATTGTAGCAGGAAAGGATTTCTGGAATCTCCTGGATTTTCTCTTCGAACAGAACCGGCGCCTCATCTGTGGGGTCAGCAAAGCTTATCTGCACCAGCGCCATAACTCCAAAGCCGAGAAGTTCACGGTTCAGGTTGGCCTGGTAATTCACAATTATGCCTGCCTCTTCAAGACGCTTTCGACGTCTCCAGCATGGCGCTTCACTGAGTGACAACTTCTCCGCTACTTTGGTGTTGGATATCCTACCGTCCTGTTGGACCAGTTCAAGCAACGATAGATCTGTCTCATCTAAATTGATGTCTGAATTATTCTTTCTCAAAAAGCACCTCCTTTTGCTATTTCTTGCTCGATGATAGTCGATGTCGGCATGAGATAGCAAAAATATTTCGAGTTATCTGCTGTATAATTGTTGAAAATTCAGATGAAAGAAAAGAAGGGATGCTCATGATCGAACTCACTCTGTTACCACTTTATTTAGGCGCCTTGATTGTGGCGTATGTGACTCCTGGGCCTGACATGGCGCTTGTGCTGGCCGTTTCTGCCAGTAGAGGCAAGATGGCTGGTTTCCGCACCGTTAAAGGATTTGCCGTTGGCCGGGCAATTCATGTACTTGGCTCGGGTGCAGGGCTTGCCGTGCTGTTTACCAGTTATCCCGGCCTGCAAATGGTGGTTCGTATACTTGGTGCTGTCTATCTGCTGAATTGGGCCTGGAAAATTGCCCGGGCTCCTGTGGGACTTCGACAACCGGACTCGCCAGATTTCAGGCATGGCTCAGATATGTGGCGCGGCTTTCTAACCAGTCTGCTCAATCCCAAGGCGGTTTTGTTCTGCAGTATGCTGCTTCCCCAATTTGTTTCCCCTGCAACTGGTTCACTTTTTACACAGTTTATGGTGCTGGGACTACTTTTAGTCATTGTCGGATTCATATTTGATTGCAGCTACGTCGTGTTATCGGATTGGCTTACAAGGACTTTAAGCCGTAATATCTCTGAAGGATCGCAGACAGGGCAATTGGTAGAAAGATGCCGTAATTATCTGATGGTGACTGTCTTGGGAGGAGTTGCGCTGCTTTTGTTGAAAGCCTGAGATGATTGCGTGGCGGTTTATATGCGCATCCCTGAAGATGCCGGTCTGGTCAATGTGGATCTCAAATTGATTATGAAGCAACGGGCTGAAAATGGAGTGGAGCTGGAATCGCCCGCATATGTAAAAGACCGGTGCTTGTTAAACATACTTTTCAGACACAGACCTTACAGATTCAGCTCATAGACTATATGGTCGAGCCATCGTCCGTTCACGCATTCGGCATTGGCGAGAGTCTCTTTTTCATGAAAACCAAGACGTTCAGGTATGGCACGGCTTTTGATATTTTCTACGGCACAACTGATGCGGCAGGTCTTTAAATCATAATACTCTTTGCCGAGTTGTATAATTTCAGTCACAGATTTACTCATTATGCCAAGGCCGGTGAACTCTTCTGCCAGCCAGTAACCAATAACAGCGGTTCCGGTCTGGCTGTCGATGGATTTAAAGGCTAAAGTTCCTCCAATCCGCTCATGTACCAAAAGAAGAGTGTATAAGGCTTCACCCCGAGCAAACTTCATTAACTCAGCTGAGATAAAGGTTTTGGTGTCAGCGGGGCTCTGAGTTTCGTCGAGCCACGGCAACCATTGGCCAAGATGGTCCCGGTTCCTGTCTATGAGCCGATAGAGCTCGTCACCATATTGGGGGATTGCCAGGCACATTCGCAAGGTGTCGCCATTAATTTTCCGTGAAAACATCGATACTATCTCTTTTGAATTATAGTTTTGCCGTGTTTTGTTCAAGCGATGTAGTCCGGTTTCTGTTGAGCCGGCTAAGATACGGGATATTGCCTTTTGCCTGCATCAGTTTCCTTTAGTATTTCAAACTCGTATTCGAGTAATCTGTTAAAGTTGGTGGTTGATGATTGTTCCTGTGAACGTAATATAATCACGTCCGGTTACGATTATTTCAGCTTGTCGTTAGTATTGTGTACCTGTTTTCAAGTTGTGGCAGCTATTCGATCACGGGCCGTGATTGCGGTAACAAAGCCATAAATAACAACACAGAGCGACACCCCTTGCTGTGCAGCGAGAATATACTTGGCGTTTACGAGCATTAAGGCGGCCATGCTGCTATTCATAAGCATGAAAAAGATCCAGCCGGTGAGCTTGTTTTTAGCGAGCAGGTAACTCCCCAACAGAAACCCGGTGGCGGCAATTATTTCCAGGAACTGGGAGAGCGAGGTGAGCCCACCGTAGTCGTAAATGCTATAACAGGTACCAAAAATTAAGAAAAAATAGGTGGAAAAGGCTGCGAACCGATCAAAGAGAACCGGGGCATTCCGGCATTTACTCCAGACACAATACAGCCCGAGAAACATGGCGGGCACCCCACCCAGTTCAAGGGAGGCTGCGATCCAGTTCTGTTTTGCCAGCAGAATAATGATCCAGGCGGGAACTCCAAGGATGTAGACCGACCAGCCGATAATTTTGAGTTGCCGCTTACGGACCGGGTCTTTGCCTTCGGCGAGGGCAAAAAAGACTTTATTCGAGAGGTAAAATAGCCCTCCCCACATTTGCAAAGCAAAATCCATGGAATCCTCTGGGAGCGTCTGGGACGGTGGGTGAATGATGCGAGTATACTTCGGAATGACGACTGAATTTTCATTACTACTCTACATGGCCAAGCAAACTCAATAGAAAATATTGATATAATAAGCACTCGACAGGTTGGCGTATTTGTAATTTCAGCCCCTGGTAGATACGGCACCACGGCGGAAAACAGGCTATTGTGTTGGAGATGATGCACAGCAGCAGGAGTTGTTCACAACCTTGAAATAACATTGCGTGTCGGTGAGATGACGGATATTGAGAGTTTTTTGAGCCGCTTGCGAAGGGGTAAAAACAGTGACCGGGTATATAACCCCTATCGCAAAAAGCATCTGCTCAACAATTTGCGGATCTATCTGAATAGCATAATGGACTATTCGGTTGAACGAGTGCTGCTGGTAGGTGAGGCGCCGGGCTATAAAGGCTGCAGGATTACGGGTATTCCGTTTACCTCCAGTGAGCAGATAATCAACTCTGTCCACCCATTTTTTTTAGCAATCAGGTCTGAACTGGTATTTGAAAAACTTGAGTCGGAAAACAGCGCCACAATTGTCTGGGACTTCCTGCAGAGCAGGAAAACAGTTCCGCTTTGCTGGAATTCCTTTCCTTTTCACCCGTTCAAGGCGGGCGACCCAAATTCCAACCGCGCTCCAAGCAGGGAAGAGTTAACGATTGGTCTGGAATATCTTCAAGAGTTGATTACTCTTTTCAAGCCAGACAGAGTCGCGGGCATCGGCCGCAAGGGTGAGGGGGCGATACGAACTTTATCGCCAGAAGATGACCTTTTCTATATTCGGCATCCATCCCATGGCGGCAAAAATGATTTCATCCGTGGTATGGAGAGGCTGATTCCGAATTAATGACTGTGAAGTTCTGCCACACCTTGTGGACTCCATTCTGAAGGGGCAGAGTCGGGCAGGTTCCGGGCAAAATCCTTATAGGTTTGATATTTGTGCAGGCAATCGATCACACTCTTTACAGGCTCTGCAAATATGCCGGGTAAATCTGCTTCGCCTTCGGAAATTATTGAGAAGGCAAGTTTCTCTCCAGGAGGGCAAAAATCAGCTGTAACACCCTCTTTATGCCCTCTGGGGTCTATCCTGTACCAGCCAAAATCATCAAGATATACAGCTACCAAGCCGTGGATACAGAATGGTGGCACGTCTCCCTCGATGGTAAGACGCTGGTAGCAGAGCCCGGCCGGGATCGAGTTTGCCCTGAGCAGGGCTACCAGCAGATGGCTCTTGGCATAGCACCAACCGTGGGATGACCGTAGCACCTCAGAGGCTTTACATGTGGTAGGGCTAAGTTGCCAATCGCCTGAATGTTTGATCTCATCCCGCACAAAGAGATAACATCCATGGGCGATATCCCGGTTGCTGGAGTAACAGGAGGCAAGTCGAGCGGCCTTGCTCTTGATTTCCGGATGCTGCCAGTCAATATATTCACTGGCAGCAAGGAACGGCTGTAGATCAGTTATCGCCGTGTGTGTCATTGAAAGTTTTCTTTTAAGAGGATGCCTTTGGCCAGTTGAGTCGTTGCTTCAACAGGATAACCGTTTTCTTTTATCAGATTGTTTATGGCATCTATCCTGTCCCGAGGATGCGGGTGCGAGGCGAGAAGGTATTTAAGATGACTGGTTTTGTTGGAATTTTCTTTGGCCAGTCGGTCGAAAAAAACGGTTGCGCCGCCCACATGACCATAATGATTGGCCAGTTGTTCAAGGGCAAAGCCGTCGGCGGCGCTTTCCTGATCCTGGGTGTAGTTGGCCTGGAAGCTGAGCAGGGTTTTTGCCACCAGATCGGCGGCGCCGCTGTCATTGCCGAAGAGCAGGGCGGAGCCTACAGCCAGACCGAGTCCGCGTCCCAGGCCGCGAAGATGGTCACGATGTGCAAAGTGGCCAAGCTCGTGATAGAGCACCATAGCCAATTCGTTTTCAGATTCCACGCGGTCGACAAGCCCTCGATAAACAGCGATTTTGCCGCCGGGAATGGCAAAGGCGTTGACGATATCGCTGTCGACCAGATCAATAGTGAATTCATATTCCCGTAACGGTGAATCTTCGGGCAAGGTGGTGAGCAAGTCATCGAACCTTCGTTGCAGAGCGGGATTAGCCTCGCCTTTCATTTCGAAGGACAGATGTGTACCAAGCCAGTTCTCAATTTTGGGTGAAGTACGGGACACGGCCAGGTCGGTGAGGAGGCCGAGGGTAAGGAAGACAATCCCCACCACAAGCAGCAGCCCACCGGCCAGCCAGAAAAACTCAACCAGCGGGTGGGTTTTGGAAACGTTGACGTTTTCTTCTATTTCTTTTGGCGTGAATTTCATTGCTTGATTAACGAAACGGCAGTGCCATAGGCGACCGCCTCAACGCTGCCAACCTGTCGTTTTTTATTGGCACTCTGCCCGATGGCTGATGTCTCAAGGCGCAGGTTGATAATGATATCGGCGCCCTTTTCTTTCGCCTTTTCTTTCATGCGCAGGATTGCTTCCCTACGTGCCCGATCGATAAGGGACTCGTATGATTTGACATTACCCCCGAATATATTACGCAGGATGGCCAGAAGTCTTTTGAAGTAGTCGATTGAGACCACAACCGATCCCGTTACCAACGTACTCTTTTCAGCTTCCCCTATAATATAACTTTCCTTGCCGGTTACCACAGGCAGATGTGCGAATTCCTTTTCACGTTTGGTGATAGATGTGTAGTGGCGTCTCTCGGCCCAACTTCCCACACCGTAACCGAGGCACAGCAGAATGAAGAAAAGTACCAAATCAGCATGTTGTAACAGGATTTCCATACATGCACCATGTAGTTCAACGATTTATAAATGTGATTACTCGACGCGTACAGCAGTGCCGTAAACAAAGAGTTCTGCGGCTCCCTGGGCTACTGATGAAGTGGCGAAGCGAATGTTGACCACAGCGTTGGCACCCATCTGGCGGGCTTGCTCGCCCATGCGATGCGTAGCTTCTTCACGCGAATCCTGAAGCAGCTCGGTATAGCCTTTCAGTTCGCCGCCGACAATGTTTTTCAGGCTGGCCATAAGGTCGCGGCCCAGATGTTTTGCTCTTACCGTAGAGCCCTGCACAATACCGAAATGCTCGACAATCCTCCTGCCGGGAATGGTTTCGACGTTGGTGTAAATCATGAGATTCTCCGGAGTAAAGTGTTGTGAAATTGATATGTTATGGGGCAAATTTTGATTTGAGGAACTGTTATCTTTAGCACTGTGGATAGAAGGTGTCAATTTGAAAATCTGCCAGGGTTTTTTATAGTTTTTTGGAGGGGTAAGCTAATTTCTGTGCGAAGGGAGTGAGGTTTGATTCTGAGCTCTTAGTGGTAATCAGCGTCCCACCTGGCTCGCCTTGTTAAATTGGATGGTTATCAGAATTGTAATGAAAAGAGAGAAATACAACGTTGTTATTCAGAAGAATTTATTAGTTGCGTATATTTTATGAACCAGGCTTTCATCAATTGTATCAAAGTCGTCTTCATAATAGTCCCTGGCCCATTTTATATACTCTTCCGGGGTAACCGGGATTTCATCCAACAGCCATTTCGAGCCATTATTTATGCCATTAGCGAAGATGACAGGGCCTTGCTGCCAGGACTGGTCAGCTTCAGTTTTCCAGAAGCAGAAGGTTACATCTTGGTAGGTTGGATCTGCTTTTTTGAGTTGCTGAAAGAGAGTATCGGGAAGGCTATCATAGATGCCGGGCCAGATAGCATGATCGTCTCTTGCATAAGGGCTTACCTGGGACTCGTGGTCGAAACCTTTTATAACTGCTGAGTTACCTGCGAAAACGACTACAAAATTATCGCCGGAACCGTTGTCGTAAAAACCAACAGCAGTATCATTTCCCTCATTTTCACTGAAGGCGAAGCATCTCAGCCATTCTTCGTCGGAAAGGATTTCATCAAGTTCGGCCGATGATTGTAAAGCTACCTTAATATCTTTGATGCTGAGACTTTTTATCTTCAAATCGATTTTTGATGTATAGATGACTGCTCACTTGCTGGTATGTGGGCAAGAGTGAATAGCTCTGTTTAAAATTCAATTTTGCCCCCAGTTACTTACCAAATAACCTGGTCAAAAAGCCTTTGCGCATGGTGGGGTGTGTTAAAACAGTGAATTGTCCGTTGGAAATATGCGGGCATTCTTCATCATGCCTGAAGTCTACGAATACTTGAGCTACCTTGAGCGGAACTTCGAAAAGATAATCGACCACGGCAGAATCGCCCCCCTCTGCCTGTTGCAATTTCTCCATTTCGAGCTTTATTGCCGTGAAACACTCCGGTATCTCTCCGGCAGTATAGATCCCCATCGGGCCATTTTCGCCTTGATGGGAGATCAGCCATTTACGCTCACCTCCCGACCAGAATTGGGCTGAGCTGGCCATTACATGCTCTTCGATAAGACAGAGATAAACATCGTGGTCATGGGAGATATCAGCCAATATTTTTTCAGTGATTAACGGGCTATTGTATCGATTGCACCAGATAACCTGCCAGCCAGTATCAAGTTGTGCCATTGATACTGCGGACTCGGGAAATTCTTCTGTTTTGCCTGTTGGTGATAATTCGAAGGTCTCCAGTATCTTTTGCTCATTTGCTGTGCGAACTGCACACCATGTTATAGAAAATCCCATTTATTATTCATCTCCTTAAGGACGGTCGTCAATGGCAGACACCGAAGGATTTTGACAATGTGAGTTGGCGCGACGTTTCGTAAACAGAATCGCCTTATCCAGCAGCAAGTTTTACGGGCCCATTACGAAACCCTTTCGAGTATCGGCTATTTATTTGGTTGCTCATCCGGACAGCTTCATTTCATGGGATAATTAACATTGGAGGCCCCTTTATTCAACTTGGATCAGTCTCTAACTCTTTAATGTGTAGTGGTTTGTTTTGGCTAAAAAAAATTGTGCGTTAGGCCTTGACTGTCCTTCATCCTTTACACACAGACTGATCTTTATCCAGGGGATGCCTGGGCAGGGGATAGTGTTTGGGGGTGGAACAACTTCTGGAAACTATCAGATTACCTTATTTGCGGGGATAAGCTATTCGGAAGGAGCCCGTACCTGAACCGGCAACTCTGATACTTTTTGCTTCCGGTTTGGCAGCACTAGCAGCATATAGAAAAGCTAAGAAGTAATCGGCAGTTTTACCAGTCGTACTGCGAGGCTATGAATGATGGTCTTGCTTTTTTGTAGAGACGATCAATTATATCAATTGCGCAGCTCCTCGGCTGGAAAGGTAGTAATGCCAGAGCAGTGTTGCTGCGACGGAACGGTATGGCTTCCAGGGCTCACTGAACTTCTCCATCTCATCGTTGCCGGGTCGGCCATCAATAGCTGTGAGTTGCTGGTACGCCGTAGCCAGGGCGATATCGCCTTTTGGCCAGACGTCGGGGCGCTGCATGGCCATCAACAGGTAGATGTTTGCCGTCCAGATACCTATTCCCTTGATTTTGGTCAATTCTCCTCTAACCTGGTCGTCATCGAGCCTGGTTAATCCCTCAAGGTCGAGATCATTGTCATTTATAGCCTGGGCAAGATAGCGACCATAGCTGGTTTTTTGCCTGCTGAAACCGATGGTGTTCAGTTCTTCGTCGGAAAATTCCAGAAAACGGGGTGGCGTTAGTTCACCGCTGGCAGCAAGCAGCTTGTCGAATGCGGCTTTGGCTGAAGCAAGACTGACCTGTTGTTCTAAGATGATGCGGATGAGGGAGGGAAAGCCCTTAGGACGTTGCCAAAGCGGAGGTGGCCCGTAGAGATCGACAATCTTGCCAAAGACCGGCTCAGCCTTGATAAGCTGGTCAATGGCCTGTTGCTGGCTTTCTTGAATTGCTGAGTGGGAAGCGTTCATGTAAGCAATCAGCTATCAACTGGTTCGGGCTTTTCACCTGTGGTGAAAAAGGTGAACAACTCCCTGTCGTAACTTGGGGATTCGCAGATAGAGTTATGATCGACTCCGTCAATAGTAATTACCCTGGTGTGGTCCGGGTTGAGCGCTTCGGCGAGTTTCTCGCTGTGTCCGGTAGGGATGAGTTCATCCTTGGCGGCGATCAACAGTAAGGTGTTCGCTGAAAGCAGACCAGCGCGGGCATGGGAGTCGAAGCGATCTTTCAGCAATCGCCTGACCGGCAGGTAGGGATACTGGCCCGCTGCCACATTGGTAATTGAGTCGTACGGAGTAACCAGGGCGAGGTTCTCCACCTTTCTCTCACTGGCAAGATAGACGGCCACGCCGGTGCCGAGGCTTCTGCCGATCACATTGATGGAGCCGTGCCTTTCGGCGAGATGATCGTAAAGCGCCAGGGCGTCTGCAAACAAACCTTCTTCAGTCGGCTTGCCTTCACTGCCGCCGTAACCCCTGTAGTTATGCAGATAAACGGTGTGATTCGGGAAAAGATCTCTGTATTTCGAGATGTTGGTGCTCACGTCTTCGTTGTTTCCACCGAAATAAATAAGTGCCTTGTCGCTCGTCTTGGCAGTTGCCCAGACTTTCAGTGACAGGCCCTCATTGAACAGGCGAAAGGCCTGGGCCTCATCGGTCTGTACTTCCGGGGTAGGGAAATAGATCAAGGATCTCTGCAGAGCGTACATCATGCTGCAGACCACGGCATATGCGCCGCTGGTAAAAAGGAGTATGGTTAATGTCAGTTTTAGCATGTCTTGGTATCGGTAGTGGTATTACCAGTAAAAACAAATTCTCTGGTAAAAAAAGTATACACTGATTAGTGGTGGGCAAGGAAGAAATAACGAGTCTGGAGACAAGGGTAATATGTAATTACATGCAGACTTTAGGGAGTTACATATGAAAAAAGATGAATGTTGCCCGAGATCGGTTTGTGGTCTGCTTTGTTCCACAAACTTACAAGGCCTGACGAAGTTTTTTGCTTCGTTTACCGGATGATAAAAACCAGGTCATGGCAAACAGGTGGAGCCGGAATAAAATTTCAACTCAGATATGCCTGGCGGTACTGGCCGGGGGTGATGCCATAGGTGGCTTTGAAGCGGCGGCTCATATGACTTTGATCGGAAAAGCCCGCGTCCAGTGCGGCATCTGAGAGAGATGTTCCGAGACGAATACTTGTGCGTGCCAGTTGCAGCCTTTTATGCAGTAGATACGACCAGGGTGATATTCCCTTTTCATCACGGAAGAGTCTGAGAAAATGGTAACGGGAGAGCCCTGCTGCGGCTGCGATATCGTCGAGACTAATCTCTTCTTTCACCATATCATCGATGAAGGTGCATGCCTTTTGTATCGGAGTGTGGATGGCGTTGCCTGTGATCAGCGTCCTGCGCTCGGTGCCATGCCGCTCAAGCATCAAGGCCAGCAGACCAAAGAGCAGTGTCTGCATTTCCAGAAGGTCTGTGCTCTCTCCCTCCAGTAATGCAAAGAGTGAGGTCAGGCCTGCTGCGACTTCCGGGTCATTGGTTACCGGATTTTTAAAGGTGTGAAAACTGCGCGGTGCAACCATTTCGTTACCGATATTCTGCAGCAGCTCAACCGGCAAATAAATAACTTTATAATGAAACTCACTCTGGTCTGCTGACATGCCATCATGGATTTCATCCGGGTTGACGGAGATCAGGCTGCCCGGGGTGGCAAACCGTGCTTCGCCACGACAGTAAAATTTCTGTACACCATGTTCCATTATGCCGAGCGCAAAGTCCTCGTGGGTATGGCGTCCAAATTTGAACTGTTGATACCTGGCCTGAAAAACCAGAAGGTTTTCAAGTTTTTCTGCCCGGTATATGGTTGCCTGTTCTTTGTCCATCAGCGGTAGAGTTCAGTAAACAGAATGTTTAGGGAATATGCGACGAATTTATACGGTCTTCTCATTGAGAAGACCGTATTGTCTCGCCCCTTTCAAGCCGATCTAAATGGAGAAAGACTGGGCTTGTATAACCTCAATGGCCAACTGCGAGCGTGCCTCGCTATTCATGGGCAGATTCTTTTCCTCGCACCACTGTGGAAAGGTTTCTGGATCGATATGAACTTTCACCACGGTATCTCCGGTACCTTCCACCTGGGATTTCATGGCTTCGGCCCGCTGCAGCCAATCTTCATATTGTACTGGCAGCAGGTGGCTGTCCACAAACAGCTCTCTTAAAGTATCCCAATGCTCTTTTTTATACCAGACCAGCGCCTGTATTGACGGTTGGTGGTTCGGGTCCGGCTGAGGGGCTGCTGTGGGCTGATTTGTTTTGTTCGTTTTTTGTTGCGCACGTTGAAACTTTCTTTGTGACATGAATTTCTCCAATCTCTGAAACTGCAAAAAAATAAATACTATTTAGAAGCTGAAAACGCGAATTTTCATTAATGTGATATCAAGAGAACCACTATACATGAAGTAGCTTGAACCTTCAAAGGCTTGTTTCACCGGTATTTCGGCTGCCAACGCCCGGCTGGTAATAGGAACCGCTGTGCTTATACTATAACCAGTTCAGCGAATTCGCCATTTTCAATTTATTCAATAATTCAGAATAGACATGAGAGATTATCCGAAACGTTTGGCTTTTGGTTCCGAGCGGCAGATCAGGCAAGTAAGTGATGATTATTGCCCGGAATGTGGTTGTGCTGTGGGGACCATGCATCATGGGGGGTGCGCCGGTGAGGAGTGCCCGGTCTGTGGCAAGGCTGTTATAGGGTGTTGTTGCGAAAAGCTTTCACCATATGATGGTGAAAAGATTATACAGGGGTTGTATAACCAGTTTCGCGATTTGGAAAGTGCCATAAAAGCTGCAGGGGAAGAACGTTGTCCGCTTGGATCCGGCTCATCGTATCTCCAGCATGCCGTAATGCGATTCATTTTCGACAACGTGCCCGAAGAGGCGCGGGCAGAGGTTGCCAGGGCATTTCATCTGCGCTTCCCCGGCCTGGTTCCGCAAATGCAGGATGAGGACGGCCGCAACTACTACACCGCCGAGCAACTTTCAGAGGCGCTGGATATCCCGGTAAGCGAAGTGAATGAGCGTATCGAGGCCATGGTCAAGGCTGGCAAGACTATCCATTTTGGCAATGGCAGGAAACTGCGGAAGGTCCACTAGGGTTCTGTCCGACAATGGCTTTTTCCCAAACTCTTCGGAATTGCCAAAAAAAAATACTCGCAGATAAGTGAACGAAGTGAGACTTCGATATCAAATGCATGACTGTGCTTATTTTTTGAAAATGTCTCGATTTTGACCAAAAGCCCTATTTTCGGACAGCCTCCTAGGGTTCTGTCAGAGTAGGGGCAGTGTCGATTTTATTTATAGAAAGGAAGAACGAAGTTTGAACTCCGTCAGCGTTATTAAGGGCCATATTGTCTTCACCGATTCGGCGAGTGAATTTACCATAATTGAGAACGGATACATCGTTTCAGAGAACGGCAGCATTATCGATGTGTGTGACTCCTTACCCGAAAAGTATCATGGTATAGACGTTACCGATTACGGTGACAGCCTGATCATTCCTGGGTTTTACGATCTGCACAACCATGCCGGGCAGTATCTGCAATGCGGCACCGGCATGAATAAAGAGTTGCTGGACTGGCTGCAGGATTACACTTACAAGCTGGAGAAGGACCTGGCCGACCCCGAATATGCACATCGGGTATACAGCAGGTACGTTGAAGATCTCTGCAAATACGGAACACTGGGGGCCTGTGCTTTTGCCACCTCCTCGACGGTCGGCACCGAATGCCTGTTCGAAGAGTTCAAAAAAATTGGGATTCGCGGTTTTGTGGGCAAGGTCAACATGGACTGCAACGCGCCTGATTTTATTATTGAAGAGGCGCAGAAGTCGCTTGAGGGAACCCGTTATCTGGTCGAGAAATATAAGGATGAGCCGCTGGTTAGACCGATAATCACACCTCGGTTTGCCCCCACCAGCACAAGAGAAGCTCTCAAGATGCTTGGTGAGATGGCTGTAGCCAACGGATTGCCGGTTCAATCTCACTTAAGTGAGAATCGGGCCGAGATCGAATGGGTAAGAGAGCTGTTCCCTGAATATGCCAATTATGCTTCGGTATATGCAGGCAACCAACTTTTTGGCGACACCCCGACGCTCATGGCCCATGGGGTGTATCTCACGGAAGAAGAGGTCGAGATGTGCCGGAATGGGAATGTCTACCTGGTGCATTGCCCCGATTCGAACATCAACGTACGTAGCGGCATTGCCCCGGTTAAAGAATTCCTGAACCGTGGCCTGAAAGTTGGTCTGGGCAGTGATATTGCCGGTGGGCACAAGATTCAGATGAACGAGGCGATCGTCCGGGCTGTACAGTCTTCCAAAATCCTGGCCGTGGACAAACCAGATGCACAACTGAGCCTTTCGGAAGCTTTTTATATGGCGACCGTGACCGGCGGCGGTTTTTTCGGCAGGATGGGGAAACTAAAGAGAGATTACCAACTTGATGCTCTGGTGATAGATGATGATCCCCTCTACAAGGAACGGTATTCGCTGGAGGACAGGCTGGAGAAGTTCCTCTATATTGGTGACGACAGGTGGATTGCAGCCCGTTATGTAGGTGGAAAACTACTTAAACCCGGGTAATATCAGCATTGTAGAGGCAGGGAGTGCCGGGTTGGTGAACAGGAAAAGCATACTGTGCATCCGCTGCTTCTTGACACCTTTTCTGATAATTTTCTTCTACCAGTGAGCAGTAATATTGAAAAGAAAAGGCCCCGTCGGTTTTCACCGGCGGGGCCTTTTTTTTCGACGACACTTAGAACTGGTACCTCAGCCCCATAAACAACTCCTTGGAGTTGAGTCGCGGGGTGAAGCTGCCTGCGTCTGCCCCGCCCATGCCAGCACTTTTGAGCGCTATATCTACCTTGCCGAGATCGACGAAGCGTAAGCCTCCATAAAGGGAGAAGTTGTCGGTGAGCAGGTACTCGACGCCCGTCTCAATCTTCCAGGCGAAGTTGGTGGTGGAGTCAGAGCCGTAGAGGTCCAGTGAGTTCGCCAAGTTCCTTTCTTCAAGATCTGTATCCAGCATGGCCACACCGATACCGCCACCAATGAAAAAACTGGTTTTCTCGAACTGCAGATAATCGTAATTCACGGTGAGAAAGACGGCTTCCGTTTCGAGGTCTGTATAGATCAAATAAGGAAAAGAGTCAGCAGTTGATGTTACAAAACTGCTATCACCATATTTGGCATATCCCAGGTCCACTCTCAGGTTGTCATTTACCTCGGCACCAATTTTTATGGTGCCAAAATTTACCCCGTCTGAATCGTGGCCGTCAAAAGGAAGGTAAGTGGGATAGAAGCCACCATAGTTCGTACTTCCACCAGCCTTCAGCTTGGTGTCACTCCAGCCACCCTCGGTTGCCACATAAACTTTGAAATTACTGCTACTCTCCGCGGTTGCCGTCTGCACACCTGTAGGTGCTACAGCTGCCAGAGTTAAAAGTATTACTGCTTTTTTCATTACTCAAATCCCCTTTCTGAAATTAACACCACAACGTAGTAGGTCGTCGTTGGATGGTAATGTGTAATAAAATGAAAATAAACAGTAAAATGACATTCTCTTTGGCGGGTATTTGTCAGTGCGGAAGTGATTTCGCGAAAGTGGTTGAGTTCTTAGCCTCTTCATTGAATTTGACTCCTTCCATGCGCTATAATTTTGGAAGTCATTTGTTGTGCGATTTTTTCCGGAAGAACAGATTTCCAGGCAATTACGGCATAAGTAACCTTTTATCTTATGCCATCTCTGAAACTACGGCAATTGAGAGGAAAGGTTGATGGAAAAGGGAAATACCACCACAAAGTCCTTGGAGCCGAATGTCTCAAGAAGAACAGTCCTGAAAGGTATGGGTGCGGCAACGTTGGCAACTGCCATGAATCTGGGTGGTGAAAAATCCGGAGCGGCAAAGGCGCAATTCGAGGCAAGTCAACAGTCCAATGGTCCTCCACCGATAAAAGGCGAAGTGGTCATGGGCGCAACTCCACATAATTGTGGTGGGCGTTGTGTAAGTAAATATTACCTGGAAGAAGGTGTCGTGAAGCGGATCGTCACCGATGAGCGCCCGGATAAGGGGGTGAAGGAAGGAAACGATCCCCAGTTACGCTCATGTGTGCGCTGCCGTTCCAGGCGTGAGTGGTTTTACCGTGCAGACCGGCTTCAGCACCCATTGAAGCAGACCGGTAAGCGGGGTGATATGAACGGTTTCGTCAAAATTTCCTGGGAACAGGCCTTTAAGGAGATTGGTACCGGGTTGCAGGGGATATATGACAAATATGGCGGTGAACGGGTTTTTGCTTCATACAGCTCTGGGGATTCAACCGGTTGGGCCAGGGATTCTGCCAAACATCTCCTCAATACTGTCTATTCCGGCTTTGCGGGATATCGGGATGATTACAGTTGGGGGGCCATAGATCATATGGCTTCTTTCTTCGAGGGTGCCGGTTACACCCCTGCCTGTAACTATCGGGACGATGCGATCAACGCAGAGCAGTTGGTGGTCTGGAGCCTGAATAACCTGGAGTCGATCTGGGGAACCCAGAGCGGATGGCTGCTCACCCAGATTCGGGAAGCAGGCGTGCCGATAACTGCGGTGGATGGGCGGGTGTCCATGACCGTTGACACTGTGGCTGATGATTTTATCGCCGTTATGCCCGGCACCGACGCAGCTCTCATTACCGGTATGCTGCACCATCTGCTTACCAAACGGTTGAAGGACCTGGATATTGGTTTCATCAAGTCGCATGTGCATGGTTTTTTCGATGATCCGGAGGCTGCATCGTACCATGATGATGTAGAAGGGTATACCGTGCCGGTCGGTGCTTCGCTGAGTGCATTCATTATGGGGAATGATGATTCCCTGGTAAAGGCGGGTCTCAACAAGGCGACGTCGGTTTATCCTGAGACTATCGGTTACTGCGTCAATAAGGAAGATGAACTCTTCGGTAAACGGGCGCCGATTTACGGTCAGCTGCCGAAAACCCCGGAATGGGCCTCCGAGATATGCGGTGTGCCTGCAGATAAAATACGCAAATTTGCCGACCTCTATCTCGACAGCAAGGTCACCACCTGGATGGGCACCGGCCTGCAGCGAAACTCCGAGGCGGAGCAGGGCGTCTGGTTGGGCAGGATTCTTTCGACTATAACCGGGAATATCGGTCACCCCGGCGCAGCCTGGGGCATGCCGAGCTGGAGTTATGTGAAAGCGCCTGGTCATGGTATGAACACCGGGGATTTAAAACTCTCTTTTTACGATTACGACGAACTGTCTGTGCCAAAAGAGTATCTTAAGAATGGCACGGATAAGGATCTCGCCGCTTTTGTCTGGCTGGACAATGTTGAAAATGATGTAGGTGCCTCCCGCTGGAACGATGGCCAGGTCAGGAAGATGGCATCGTATAAAGCATTGTTGAACTTCGGCGGTAATGTCCTGTTGAACCAGAATGGTGACGTCAATTTGGGGATTGAGATCATCGAAGACCGCAGCAAGGCCGAGCTGATTGTTACCTGCGATCACTTCATGACCACCAGCGCTAAATACTCAGATTATGTTCTGCCCGGTGCCATGCAGATGGAAAAACCGGGCGCTACCACAGGCTGGTTCGGCAATGAAGTTGTTGGGGTGAATCAGGCCATTGCTCCCCCCGGGGAGGCGATGACCGAGTATGATATCTGTGCCGGAATAGCTGAAGCCATGGGTAAAAAGGAGCTTTTTACCGAAGGCAAAACCATGGAAGAGCGCCTCAGCGAAGGCTGGCAAAAACTGCAGGCAGAGGGGTACTACGACATCTCCTGGGAGGAGTTCAAGAAGGAAGGTGTCTGGAAGGCTCCGACCCCGCC
The DNA here is from genome assembly GCF_048381775.1 of Desulfosediminicola sp. Taxonomy (NCBI): domain Bacteria; kingdom Pseudomonadati; phylum Thermodesulfobacteriota; class Desulfobulbia; order Desulfobulbales; family Desulfocapsaceae; genus Desulfosediminicola; species Desulfosediminicola sp. The sequence goes on from NZ_JBLXGE010000008.1 coordinate 217,238, forward strand.
GCTTGTGGTTTATGGCGAGTTTTTTACCAACCCCGTTGCCAACCCGCTGGCCACACCATCGGGTAAGATAGAAGCCTACTCTAAACTGTTGATGGAGGATTTTCAGGCACGCTTCCACGACAACTACGATCCTGATGACAGATTAGTCGGCGGGCTGATCATGGATGCCAAAAATCCCCAGGGCTCAGACTCCGCCAGATTTGTTTATCCTATCCCGATGTATATTCCGCTTGTGGAGGGCAGACATCCGGATGGCAGTAAATATCCGCATCCGGATCTGACCGAATCGACCCCAAAAGGATATACCTACAACTTGCACACCTGGCACCTGATGCAGCGCTCCCACTCCACCCTGAACAAGGTTGCCTGGCTTAATCAGCAGTATAAGAAAGATGCTGACGGCAACCCGGCGTTTATCAGCAACAAATCGACCAGCCTCAATGTCTGGGAAGAGGGGGTGTATGAATCGGTGATCGTCAACTCAGATCATGAAAAAGAGCTGGGAATGAAGACAGGCGACAAGGTCAAGATCAGTAATGACCGTGGCGCGATTTATGCCTCTGTCATCTTCAGTCAGCTGATACCAAAAGGCTATATCATGATCGGCCAGGGGAGTTGGACCGAACTCGATGCAGACGGAGTGGACATAGGCGGCAACGCTAACTGCCTGATCAGTCTGCGACCGTCGAGGATTGCCAAGGCTATGACCCTGGCAAACGACTGTCGGGTGGCAATAGTCAAAGCTTAGGGATAGGAGGTCGATGTGAGCCCACAACATGGATTTTATTACGATCAGACCAGATGTTCCGGCTGCAAGGCCTGTATAGTTGCCTGCCAGGACTGGAACAGTGTTGCTCCCGGCCCTGCCGTGTGGCGTAAGGTCACCCATATAGAGCAGGGGAAATTTCCGGACGCCCGAAGTTTTAACCTCTCCATGGCCTGCAATCATTGCGCGGACCCGGCCTGTTTGCCGGTGTGCCCGGTGGATGCCATATATAAACGAGATGAAGACGGAGTGGTGCTTGTCGATCGGACGATCTGTATCGAGTGTCACGAATGTGAACGGGCCTGTCCCTTTGGTGCACCGCAATTCGGGAATGATGACAGCGAACCGGTATCAGGTGAAGACTGGGAAGAGGCGCACCCCATGCAGAAGTGTACCAGCTGCTGGGACAGGAGGGAGGTGGGGCTGGCCCCTGCCTGTGTCGGTGCCTGTCTCCAGCGCGCTCTTGATTTCGGGCCGCTGGAGGAACTGGAGAAAAAGTATGAAAAGACAGTGAAAACGGTTCTGGGGCTGCCCGCCGATAATGTTTCTATGGAAGGGGAAAAAATCGACCCCACGGTGCCGTCGTTTATTTTTAAGCAAAAGACCTGACTGAGGCTGGGCAGACAATGCTCTGCTCACCTGTATATCAACCCAGAACTATTCATGAGGGGGCGATTATCGACTCACATAGTTTTGTCGACCCACGTTATCAAGCGTATTGTCAGCCAATTGAGAACAAGTTAAGACGATTGCGCGAAGCGGTGCACCGGCTAGGACTTGAGTTCGGCCCGAATAGATTTGAAGAGATCTCGGCGCTGAAACGGCAGCTTACCGCTTTCGATCTCAAACAAAGAAATAATGCGCATAGCCTGTTTTTAAACCGCCTCTCGCCAGCCTGTAAATATTGTAATAGAGCAGAGGGTTCCACGACTTTTATCCTTACCCTTGCCTGTAACAGGGACTGTTTTTTCTGTACCAATCGTAATCAGCATAACTATGAACAGTTGAGCAGGACAACCAATGATGTAATCAGCCAATTCGACAATTTTGCCCAAAGGCAAAAGACAGTCCAGGCAGTGGCGTTGACTGGTGGAGAGCCATTGCTCCATCCTGATATGTGCAGGGATTTCTTTCATCATGTGAAAGCACACGATGCCAGAATTCATACCCGTCTGTACAGCAATGGAGACCTGGTAACAGACGATATGCTGTCGAGTCTGTCGCCCTGGCTAAACGAGATTCGGCTGGGTCTCAAGCCCGATATGTATGGTGAGTTTTTGCTACAGCCAATCGGGGATGTGCTCAGTTGCTGTGCAAGACATATCTCCCAGGTCACTGTTGAAGTACCGGTTATGCCGAACAGTTTCGCCAATATGGTGGCGCTTCTCGAGCTTTGCAATACGCTTGATATTTTCAGTGTTAACCTGCTGGAATTTCTTTTTCCCTGGCACCATGCCGATTGGTACCAAAAGCAGGGCTACCGCATCAAAAAGAGGCCGTACAAGGTCCTTTACAATTACGATTATGCAGGGGGCCTGCCTATCGACGGCAGTGAAACGGAAGCTTTGCGTTGCCTGTTGCATGCGAGCAGGCATGAATTTCGGGTCGGTGTACACTACTGCAGCCTTGAGAATAAGCTAACATCTCAGATTTACCAGCAAAACAAGGCAGTTCATCCCGCCCCTACCGAGCTGGCCTCGCAAGAGGATCATTTTCTGAAATCGGTGCGTTTTCTGGGAACGGATGCTGACAAAGCGTATCGAATTTTGCGTAATTGCGGGGTTCGACGACTTATCAGGGATATTGAACAGAGGACTCTTGAATGTCATCCTGAAGACCTGCTTCATCTCAAAACCAGCGATATACGTGAAGCCGTGTTGACATACGCTGTTGCTGAAAATGAAAAAGCGGAGGGACTCACTGTTGTCCGTGAGGTGCATATGGAACAGATAGATCCACAGACATTTGATCCATTCGGCCTGTAGTGAGGGCGATAACCAAGTGTTACCAGACGAGAGGAGATCGATATGAGCGAGATGATAAACGGTAAAATCCTGCATCGGATAAGATCTCAGTTGGCGAGCCTGTTCTCGGATATATTTTTTAATTATCCCAAGTCAGTGCAGTTTGAGTCTCTGCTCTATTTGCTGGATCGGTATTACGAACATGAGCTGGATGCAAATGGCTTATACGCCAGAGGGCTGGTCGAGTTTGAAGAGTGGCAGGCCGGGGTGGGAAATCTCACCGAAGCAGAACAGCAACTCATGATGGAGAAAAACTACACCGGCCTGTTTTGTCTGGGACGAGGTGTTGTTACCACAGCCTCAGCTGTTTTGTCATCTCAAAGGGTGCATAAGAGGGAACCGTGGCGCAAAGTCCGGCGCTTCTATTACGAACATGGTTTGCGACTCGTTGAAGGCTCACCGCTTTATGAAGACAGTATCGTCACTGAGATGGCCTTCTATTCGCTGCTGATAGACCAGCTTGATGATTTTGCCGGTGAGAAACGAAGAGAGGCGTTTAACGCTCAGCAGCGCTTTCTGCAGAAGCATCTGTTGATCTGGCTACCGCAATTTTGTGAAGAGTTGCATGAAGTTGCAGGCAGGGGAAGTGTTTACAGTTCCATCGCCAGCTTGCTGAGTGGCTACATCCAGGCTGAACCGCGATTGCTGGATCGATTTCTTCAGGTCGAGATGGCTTGAATGGTATGTGGTCAGTACCTTCGTTCCTGGCAAAGCTTTGTGAGTTACGGACAGGGCAACCTGCTATTCATCCTCGGCGTTGCATACGCCTCTACCACAAAAGGGCAGGGTGCCGCAACTGCCTTGATGTTTGCCCCACCAGTGCTGTTTGTATCGGCAAACCAGGCACATCCGTAATGGTTGGTGATGAATGCGTGCAGTGTGAGAGGTGTGTCGCGGCCTGCCCGGTTGATGTGTTTCAACGCGAATCCGGAACAGAACAACAGTGGCTGGAAACATTGCTCACGGGTGTCGTGCATGGAGAGCTTACTCTCTATTGCGGCAATCTTAACGAAAAGAGCAGAAAGGAAAGTGGTGTCCTGCTGCCATGTCTTGCCAGTCTCCATGCCGGAGCGATTGTGTTTTTAGGTACCCATGGCGTATGCCGGCTGGAGCTGAGCTTCGGGAACTGTAACTCCTGCCTTTATGGTGGTGGCTGGGAGCATGTGGAAATTTGTCTGAACAGCCTGCAGAGAACACTGTATTTAAACGGGCTCCCTCCTGTCGATATCCGGAAACAGGAGTCCGTTATTACCTGTTCGATGCATCATGATTCAGGTGATCCAGGTAATGTGAATAATGCATTGGGGAATAACATCCGTGAGCCGGACCGCAGAACCCTCCTGAAACAGGTAGCAGCACTGAGCGGACGGATTGTTGAAACGACGATCCGTGGCGGTCCGGCGGAAAGAGACGCCCCACGACCCTTTGACCCTGAACAGACCAAGCACAGGTTATACCTCCGGGAGCTCAGGAGGTATCGTGATCTGACCGGCGGAAAAGGTGAAGTCAGGATCTCCCCCCATAGTCGTATCATTGATCACGAACTGTGCAACGGCTGCGGTCTTTGTTCAAAGATGTGCCGTAATTCAGCCTTGGTTTGTTCAACTGAAGGCGATGTCCCAATATTTGATGTATCCCGCTGCAGTGATTGCGGGCTTTGTGAGACTGCTTGCCGGAGAGCGGCGATCAGGAGTGAAATTTAGAACAGATTAAAGATTATCACACCTCGATTTTTTGACATCGCAAGCTCGCTAAGTATAACTATAGAAAGAGTATTTGTTTGTCATGACAATGATCATTTCGTTCGTGCTTTAAAGAGAGTTAATCCCTGCATGAGAGGTGGTAAACCTTCCGGAATTCAGTTGAAACCTATCCAGATAATACTCTCTATGAATACAAAGGCAGCGTTTGGCAGGAGTAAACGTCAGGGACACGGTCTCCTTTCAAACGAGTGCAGGTTGTGTTCATGAAAACCCTGTAATTGTCCTGGGGCGACAGTCGTCGGGACGATTGCAGATATTGGCAAAGTCGCCAGTCCGGTTTGGTATCGAACGTAACAGTATACGAGAAATGTCAGCACGAAGCTTTACGAGGACCAGTGGATAGAGAGCAGTTGCTTGAGTGACACCATGCAGTACCGCATGGTTGGGAGAGAAACCGGCTTAATGCTCACTCTAATCTGGGTGTACGAGAATTCTAATGTGTGGAGGAAACCGTGAAAAAATATGCGCTGTTACTTGGAGTTTCACTGATTGCTTTGATGGCATTGGGGATGTTCTCTTCTGCCATTGGCGACAGTCATGGGGGGACGAAAGGGAAATCGGCTGTAAAAGCCAAGAACGAAGACTGGAAAGCGGAGTTTCCAGACTATTACGAGTCCTGGAGGGGAACAAGCAAAAGTGATGAAATCGTAGATATGCTCAAGAAAAACCCGCAGATGGTCATTCTTTGGGCTGGCTATGGTTTTGCTAAAGACTATAACAAGGCTCGTGGGCATATGTATGGTCTGGTCAGCAATGTCAATTCGCTACGTACCGGAGCACCGACAGGCCCCACAGACGGCCCGATGCCAACGGCCTGCTGGACCTGTAAGTCACCTGATGTTCAGCGCGTAATTGACGAAGATGGTGAAAATGAATATTTCACCGGTAAGTGGGCCCGACTGGGGGATCAGATTGTCAATACAATTGGTTGTGCCGATTGTCATGACAGCGAGTCCTACGAATTGACAATATCCAGAGATTATCTGGCGCGCGGATTGGAGGCAAGCCCGGTAGATTATAGCAAAGTTGATGATACCCAGATGCACTCTCTGGTCTGTGCCGGATGCCATGTCGAATACTACTTTAAGGCAACTGAGTATAAAGACACGGCGGGAGCGGATCAGAAAGCGATGGTTGTTACCTTGCCGTGGTCAGAAGGATTCCTCGCCGAAGAGGCGGAGGCGTACTACGATGGCATTGACTTTGCCGACTGGACCCACAGTATCAGCAAGGCCCCGATGCTGAAAGCACAACATCCCGATTATGAGCTCTATACCACCGGCCTTCATTTTAAGCGCGGGGTGTCCTGTGCTGATTGTCATATGCCTGAGACGGCTGATGGCGAAGCTGATCATGCGGTGAGTAACCCCATGACAAATATTAAAAACAGCTGCCTGAATTGCCACGATGCGACCGAAGAAGAGCTCAAGGCGACACTTGAGACAAAGTACAATCGCAGAGAGCAGTTGAATCAGATGGCAATGAACACCCTGGCTACGGCTCATCTGGAAGCAGGAAAAGCCTGGGAAGCCGGGGCAACCGAGGCCGAGATGGCAGAGGTGCTGCAACTGCTCCGCTCCGGTCAGTGGTTCTGGGATTACGCCATCGCCAGTCATGGCGGGTATATCCATGCCCCGGAAGAGTCATTGAGGGTCCTTGGGGTGGCTATTAATAAAGGTTCAGATGCGCGAATCAAGCTTGCCGGAATCCTGGCCAAGCATGGTGTCATGAACTACGAGGCCCCGGATTACTCAACCAAGGAGAAAGCACAGGCCCTTGCCGGTGTTGATCTGGAAAAAGAGATCAAAGCGAAAATCCAGTTCCGTAACACTCTTTTTAAAGAGTGGACTGAATCGGCAATCAAGAACGGGTATCTCGATCCTGATGCAAGAAAAGGCATGACGGATAATACTTCATATCCGAAGTAATACTTTTTAAAGGCTATACAATCTGGATAAAAACGTATCCCCCTGCCGATCTGTACAATAACAGATCGGTCAGGGGGATTCTTTTGTTTGCAACATGATATTGGGGAATAGCAAATGTGAATCAGTATTCTTTTCAGCCTTCCTTTGCCGCATAAACAAATACATCCGTAGTAACTGAGCCGTCCGGCTCGGGGTAGTCCTCAGTTTGTAATTCCATCAAGTTCAGGCCATTTGTTTTCAACAGATGCTCAATGTCGATTCGGTTGTAATAATTAAAGAATATCTCTTCATCAGAAAAGCTGGTGGTCTCAAAGCCGGAACCAGCTCCCTCCATAAAGCTCAGATACAGTGTGCCGTTGGCAACCAGGCTGTCGGCGATGAACTTGATGAGGTTTTCAGTCTCTTCATTGTTTAGGTGGACTATGCAGAATGAGGCGAGAATGACGTCGTATTTTCGCTCTGCCTTCAGCTCGCAGATGTTGGCCTGGACAAAGGTCGCAGTCGGGTTGTACTGCCTGGCAATTTTTACGAACTCCTCTGACAGATCGATACCGGTGGCGCGGATTGATTGATCACGCGCTGTGATGGCTTTGATATTTTGTCCCGGCCCGCAGCCCAGATCAAGAAGGGTCGCCCCTTGAGAAATATGCTTTTTCTGAAAATCGAGAATCGTATTTTTATAGACTGAGTAGTCTGTAAATTTTGCGTCATACTTTTTCGCATTCAGGTTATACGCTTTGATGGTTTGTTCGGTTCTGGAGTTGTTCATGGCTGGTTGAGTTCTTTGAGGCATGGCTTTGTTGTCGGTTTAAGGTATTTCAGGGCAGACAATGACACCACATTCTGTGGCCTGAAGGTGTCGGTTGTAGACGTGATATTGAGGTTAATAGAAATTGTTGTAACATGAAAATGCTGTATTTTCGATTTTATATCAATGATCTCAAAGTCTTTTTGTCTATTGCAGTTTCTGCCTCTTTCACTAGTGAGGCAATGTCGTCGAGTATGTGTAGCCCTTTGTTACGATCTATCTATTTACTTATGGTTGTCGTCGGCCTGCTGGGGACTATTCCTGCATAAGGAATGATTGTACGGAGGTAAAAATAATTTCTCGGAATAACAGCGAAAAAAGTTAAGAGGGATGCAGTGTGTTGTATTACAGGGTCTTTAGATGGCAGCCTAGCAATAAGATGAAGGTTTATGGAAATATGTGACATAGTATCAATGGTTTACAAAGAAGTCGTAACGATTTAGTATCCCTGAAATGTTAGAGGACGAAGTGTGTTGAAATACTATGCAAGGATAGGGGACTATGAGAACTTTTATGTTGGCGGCAGGGATAGTAGCATTTACGGCAATCAGCAGTCAGGCGGCGGGGTTGGAAAAGAGTAACGGCCGATTTTATGTCGCTGCTGAGGGGGGCTACGGAAAGGTTGAGAACTCAACAGGTGGATATGCCGGAGAGATAGTATACGATGGGGCGCCTTGGCTAAATACAGGCAGTGACGATGACAATGGAGGCTCTATAGGGGTGAAGGTGGGTATGCACCTTGGTGAGCGCTTCAGGATGGATCTAGGCTATGCGTATTACGGCGAGAATGATTTTACGACTAAGAGTGACCCTCTAGAAGGTGGGTATCTCTGGCAAAGTGAGGCTGAGATACATACGGTAATGCTTGCAGCATATTATGATTATGCTCAATTCAAAAAGGTTAATTTATATATTGGGGCAGGGATTGGAGCCTCATTCGTTGATTTTGATGCTTTGGAGTATTGGACAGGTTCTGGCGAACCCACAGGCTGGTATAGTTCTGAATCTGATACTCTTTTCTCTTGGCAGATCGAAACCGGAATTGAGTATCTGATAGCACAAAATATAACCCTGTATGGCGGCTTTCGTTATATTGACCTTGGCGAGATAGATTCTGTTGTTGTTAATGTAAGAGGCCCAGACGGCAACCTCACGGCAGATCTCGATGTTCAGGAGATATTTGTTGGTTTGAGATATCGATTTTAAGCTCTACTGCCACCGGCACACTGGTAGGTATTCCTTGTGCCGGTAGCCTCTGTTACGCTCATTGATTGAATCCAAAGGACTGTCGGGCTAGACCCTTTCCCTCCCATATCTTCGCTATTGGCAGGAAATTGATGCTCGCAATATTAACGATATGGCTCCGCTTGCTTTCCTGGCAATCCCTCGATTTGACCTAAAATGTCTCAACCCCGACAGCCTCCTAGTCATTTTTGTGTTATGAGTATTTTCAAAACATAATTATTCTGAATGATTATAGATTTTAATCTATCTTTCGTTTTCTACGATCCGATATTCAGGCTTTCACCTTTTAGTTAATATTTTGATGTGATTGCAGAGTATAGAGTAGCTTGTACGAGCGAAGTGGAAAATGTACCGATTTTGTTTGCTGAGATCGCACATGTTGATGATGTGTAATGCTGGTGAAGATTAATAGAGAAAAAATATTATGTCCGTCCAATCTGTTTTTAACAAGTACGCCGGCCAGTATGACCAGTCCCGGAAGAAGCTTATCCCCTGTTTTGACGACTACTATCAGACCATGCTCGAAGTGATTCCGTTTGGGCAGGATAGTGCTCTGGAGGTGCTCGATCTAGGGGCGGGCACCGGGCTTGTCGCAGGTCTGGTGGCAGATAATTACCCGGGAGCAAGGATTACCCTTGTCGATATCGCCGGTGAGATGCTGGCCAAGGCTAGAAATGCGCTGGCCGGCTATGATAATAATTTCGAGTTTGTAACCGCAGATTATGTCGCCGGTGAGAGCTTTGGGCCTGTAGAGAGAGGGTTTGATCTGATTATCTCCTCACTTTCCATCCATCACCTGGAAGATGAGACCAAAAGTAACCTGTTCAGAAAGATTTTTGCCAACCTGAAGCCGGGCGGAGTTTTTGTAAACGCCGATCAGGCCCTGGGTGAGACTGAAGCCATCGAGAAGGTGAACCACAACAAATGGCTGGAGCAGGCCAGGGCGCTCGGCGCGACCGAACAGGAGCTGGCAGCATCGCTGGAGCGTATGCGAGAGGACAGGATGGCACCCCTTGATGACCAATTACAATGGCTCAGGGAGGCTGGATTCGCAGAGGTTACCTGCTGGTACAAGAATTATAGCTTTATAGTGTACAGCGGTATGAAACGGTAGGTGTGGTTACGTGTTTGTTGTTTTTTTTTGTAATTGGCCTATTGAGACCGGGTCCCGATCAGCAATGATATGTTTCTGCTCCCGAGAGTGGATACTACCCGGAAGCAGTGGTGAGGATCTGTTTATATTGAATTACATGCCGCTTACCGCGCCAAATGAACCGGTATATTGTGCTTCACCTGGGCCAGAGAGGGCGAACACTCCACCAAGCTCCTCGGCGTTTGGCCCATAAAAAGTGCCGGAGGCTGTTCCTGACATTTCATTAGCGGTGGATACATCTCCTGTGAACGCATTGTTACCGGAGTCGTAGCTCAGGGTTCCCCTCATATCCAGCTCGGGGGCCAGACCATTTTCAGTGAGAGACAGCATGTTGAACTTCTCTGTGTCGTAGCTGGCAAACCATAAAGATCTGTCGCTGAAGTCTGCTTCAACGTAGAGGCCACTTATTGTCAGGTAGAGGCGTGAACCGTCTTCATCGACATAGGTACCTGCAGTTAAACCATAGAACTCAGCGAGACCGGTTGCGGGTACGGCGCTGTCTGGGGTCTGTTTCCCGAAAGAGATTGCGCCGCCGGGTCCTTGATAGGGGTCCAGCCCGGTTTGCCATACGCCAAACGTTTGATATCCGAAGTCTATATCCACATTTAGCGGATCGATAAAAATGCAGAAGTCTGAATCACTATTTCCTATAGCTACCAGCGAATCATGATAAATCTCACCGTTACCGGCAGACCATGAGGCACTGGAATATGGAGTTGTAACTGCAATGGATGTTATCTTCCCCTGGGAATCATAATTGAGAGTTGCGGATGAGTTGATGGAGTTTTGGGCAATGATATCGGTAGTGTGGCCGTATTCATCTAAACTCCAGTCGGTATTGATTGATTGACCGCTAGCGGTGATTGTCGTTCCGTTGGCCTCCATTTGAAAAGGAGCTAAAGCATTGACCGTGCCACTGCTCGAGCCTCCCCCGCAACCGGAAATCGAAACCAAAGTCATACAACATAGCAACACAGAACCAGATCTTGCAAAGCTCATAGTATTCTCCGTTGGTTTGACGTGTCGGTGTTTTACAACTCTGAGACGGTAATGATGAGTTCGTACTGGATTTGCTTAACGTTGGTATGTCCGGAGCGTGTATATCATTTAATGAAGCATAGACACACCACAACAGACGCAAATGATTGATATACAGTACTGGATATTGGTTAGGTGGTCGAATAAAAATGTGCGATCATAGCAAAGCCAAAAACGTTATTACTCCCCTGTTAAGCGAAAACGTTAAGGAGTCACCAGGGTGTTAGGGTGTTGCTTGTAGGTTTTCGAAATCTATTGTGGAAGTCGCAGCTCGGTTTAGAGAGATTATGATGATCTTTTCTCTGTGTACGTTTGCTGTCCTGATGAGTCTGTAAATCAATTTTCTTTTAGTTAAATATTTGTATATCTGATATATTCCTTTTGAAGCGCAAGCCGTTGTCGTTGAAGTTTAGGGGTGGCATGGTTTGCGTGAACTACCGTTATCTCTTTCTTCAATCACAATCGTCCCGGTTGTAGAGTGTCTGTAACCCGGGAGACCTGTACCTGGAACACGTCATTTTTGTTGTTTTACCACTTGCAGTTGTTGGTTGTCCTGTAATGAAAGTGCACCAGAAAACCTGATAATTATTTGAAGGAGAACATTATGAAGAGCTGCAGGCTGGGGATAATTTTTATGGCCATATCGCTGTTTGCGGTTACCGCTGCATATGCTGTCGAGTCGGATCATCCGGTAATCTTTGCCCATGGTATGGCGGGATTCGACGACATTCTCGGCTATGATTACTGGGGCAACGATTACGGGGCTTTTGTCGGCAGCGGCTATACCAATGGTGGTCTCAGTATCTGGCAACAGTCATATGCAGCGCAGGTCACCCCTTTTGCGAGCTCAGAAGTGCGCGGTTATCAGTTGGCCAATGAAATAGAGACGTATATGGCGTCGGTCGGGGCAACCTACGTCAATATCATCGGGCACTCCCAGGGCGGCCTCGATGCACGTAAAGCCGCAAAACTGTTACGGGAGCGAAAAGGATACCGGGTCGTCAAGGTACTCTGTTCAATATCCTCACCGCATCGGGGATCGCCTATCGCACAACATGTGCTGGAAATGGGGGCAGGGGTGCAAAGCATCGCCTCTGCCTTGGCTGAGATGTTTGGCAATGTTGTGTATGGCAGCGGCAACGACCTTGAGGCCTCTCTCAAGCAACTGGTGTACGACGATTATGATGCCGCAGATGGGATTATCACTGGGATGAAAGCCTTTAACATAACGTACCCGGTGAGCAGCAGTTATGCTGAACGATATGTGTCCTTTTTAACGGCCCAGGAAGGGATAAGTGTAAACCCGGCGTTGTGGATAGCCCGGGAGCTGTTTTATGACATCGATGGCGATGGGTATTGTGTCGATGACGGTGATGGCGATGGTGCCGGTGGTTGCGGCGATGGCTATTCGGGCGACACCGATGACGATGGTCTGGTCGGCATCAATTCCCAGCAAATGGGCTATCGGCTCGACTATGATGACAATTACCTGCTCTTTTTTGAAGAAGTCTGGACCGATTATGATCGGGGCTATGTTGCGGACCTGAACTCACCATCTTCAATCCAGATGACGTCACACAGTAACGTGATAAACCAGGACCACCTGGATGTCATTGGGGTAGGCCCCGACACCTTCGATGAGATGGATTTTTATGCGGCGCTGATCGATTACATTGATTACTGGGACTAGGAGCCTGTCGGACTAAGCCCTTTTCAGCCAACTCATCGTTATCGAGAGAAAATTAATGCTCGCAGATAAGCGAACGAAGTGAGACTTCGATATTATGTATATAGCTCCGCTTCATTTTCTTTCGATGCCTCGATTTGAGTGAAAATCGCGATAGTCAGACAGCCTCCTGAAACAGACTCCTTACATAAACGAGTAGAACTAAGTGAAAAGGTGAGCGAGGAGGGTGTCTATGCATATATTGAAAAATCTCCGCCGGTTTTTCTTCGCACCTGCCCGTCTGGGGGCAATGGCATCGTTGCTGATACTGCTGCCTGTCTTGTATATGGTGCTGAAAGGTCCCCAGGAGGGGTGGGATGTGTCTGACTGGTTGATTGTTGGAAATGAAAAACAGTCCGATTCAGGTACCACCGAAGAGGTACAGGCCGAAGCCCGGGAGGGTCAGACGGCAGAAGCTGAAACCGTTGCAATAATAGGCAGGCAGGTTTCTTTCTCAAAACTGATCCCAGATCAGGACGTCCAGCTTATCAGCACACTGCATGATTATTTCGGCGTGGATATTGTCGAATTGGACAGGCAGGTGGAGATGCTCGATAAGCTGTTCGCCTACCTCAAGCACCAATATCCTGGCGAGAGTTGGGACGCGCTGGAAGCGATAATCCGCTCTGCGTATCCAGCGCGGGCGGAAGAATTGCTGGATCTTGCCAAAAAACTCGGGGAGTACAGGCAGTGGTTTGAAGACCAGCAGGATTTTTCAGGATTCTCAGGCCCGGAGCGTCGGGAACTTATCTGGCAGATGAGAATGGAGATATTTGGCGTTGAAGCCGCAGAAGAGATCTGGAACCATGAATTGAGAAATGAGACAATAACCGATGCAATGAAGAGGATTGGTCAGTTGGAGGGGACTTCCCTTCATGAAAAAATGGATTATCTGCTGGAGTCTATCGATTCGGTCTATGACGAGGGTGTAGATCTGATTGGGGAAGATCTCAGGCTCAGCTTGCTGAATGTGTTTCTAGGCCTTGACGGCGTGCAGGTGGATTTACACGCAGCCAGTGCGGCGGAGCGTGCTGACAGTTTGCTGGAGCTTCGCAGAGCGATAGGCTACGACGATGCGGCGATTTCGCGGTTGACCGAACTTGATGTGATTCGCGATGAGAGGTGGAGTGCAGGGCAGCAGTACCTGCAGGAGCGGCAGAGAATCGTCGCAGATTATCAAGGCGCGGAGCAGACTCAGCAACTGAAACAGCTCGGCCGAGACTATTTTGGTGACGAGGCGGGCACCATTGAAGCCGAGCTGCAGGCAGGTTTTAATCGCTTTGAACAAAAGCGGGTTTTTGGCAAAAATTGACCCCATAAATGAAAAGGGTTTGGCCGGGAGTGTAAATCAGGGCACCAGCTTGCGTGCCACCGGTATTCGTGCAAGCAAAGCAGTACAGGCCCAGGCCAGCAGCAGGATTACGAAGGTAAGCATCGGAATTGCGAAGGCAGGGTGGCCGAAGGTAAACGGTGCTGTTTCAAGCCGGCTTCGGATCGGGATCAAAAGAATAGGGTGCAGCAGGTAGATCCCGAGACTGTATTTTGACAAAGAGATGATGAGAGCTTTCAGTCTGCCGTGAATTTTCCCGCCGTAGTGTTGGGCCAGCACAAAAAGCATAGCTGCGATCAGCACCGTATTGAGCGTTTTGTATCCCATATATTTTGAGCTGTATGCACCTTTTGCTTCAGCAGCCCACCAGCTGCCGACAAGGTTTACGCAAACGGCTGCAACTCCAAGCCCGACCCACATCCAGAGCTGTTTTCTGTCTTTTTGCTGGAAGAGATAACAGCCCAGTACCAGATACCCGGAATAAAGAATGGTGGCCTGCCTCAGCGGCGTCGGGATCTTCAGCAGATGTGCCAGGGTGAGTGTCAACCAGGCAGCGATGAGGATGAGGAGCTGTCGCTCATTTAATTTTGCTATCACCGGTGTCAATAACAACACCACCAGGTAGAGCGGGATAAAGTCATAGAAGAACCACAAATGATACCATACCGGTTCAGTGGGTGATTCGATGAGTGCGGTACGGGCAGCCTCCGGGCCTGCCTGAATGCCGGTTATACCAATGTAGATGAGGCTCCAGGCTACAAAGGGCACAACAACTTTAAGCAGTCGTTTGCTGAAAAACCGGGAGAGGTTGAGCGGCTGGTCTGGCCGAATTAACAGGGCACCGGTAATCATTATAAAGATCGGTACAGCCCAGCGGCTGAGGCTGTTGATGGCCACGGCCGAGTACCAGGCATCGAAAGGAATCTGTTGATACATCTCCCTGAATGGACCAAGTACATGGATCGCTATAACGGCTGTGGCGGCGATGGCCCGCAGCAGGTGGATGTAGAAGATGTCAGGTTTGCTCTTTGTACTCATTGTTTTTTCACCGCTATCTGAAGCTCGACCAGATAATCATCTGATTCCCGTACGGCCATGGCATCGAGATACCATTTTTCCAGTGGATCACCGGCCACCACATACTCCGAACGCTCAATGTGGTTAAGAAGTTTCCGCCAGGAGTCGCCTATGGAAGGGTATGGTCCCTGATGATTGTAACAGGCGTACCAGCCCTCAGGTATGATTTCGCTGTTTTGGTGTTTATCTGCCCAGGTTTCGGGGAGCGGCAGAGAGACTCTCTCATAGGTAATGATGTTATCGTTGAGCCCGGTTGGAAAACCATACAGAAAAAAGTAGGAGTTTTCCTCATCTGTGTTTTCCTCACCAAGAAGATGGCGTACTGAAATTTCCAACTGATAGTCGTCGTATGGTGCAGCAACCGCTTCAGTCAGGATGTATCGCTTTTCAAGCTGCTTTATAGACATCTCAAGCGGAAGAACTTCCATACGCTTTTGCAGGCTGGTGATGGTTGCGCTGATCCTGGTTTTATTCTTCTGCAGTTGATTGATTTTTTCCTCCATCATTTTCAGCTGTTGCTGCAGAAGTGAGATGCGATCCTCTGTCTTGGCTTTATCTAGAAATTCACGGATTTCCTTGAGCGGCATGCCAAATTGTTTGAGGATCAGAATAACTTCCAGAATTTGTGTTTGTTCGAGCGCGTAATAACGGTAACCGGTTTCTTCGTCTGTGCTTTCGGGGCGGAAAAGTCCGATCTTGTCGTAGTAGATCAGGGTCTGTTTGTTTATATTATGCAACCTGGCCATTTCCCCGGCCATGATACGAATTTTCATTTTTCACTCCGTTTTTGCTTGACCATATAGCTGCTATATACCCTAGGGTCTTCTCCCGTAATAGCAAAATTTACGGCGCAGGAGGCCGGAGAATGGAAAACGTATTTAACAAAAGATGGTCGGTCATTGATTTTGCCAGGTTTGTCACCCCATCAATCCTCAGTATTGTCTCGATTTCACTCTACTATGTAGTTGATTCGATATTTATATCCAGGTTCGCAGGCCATCTGGCCTTGGCGGCGGTCAATATTATTATGCCATTTTTCGGGCTGATGCTCGGGGTAGGGCTGATGGTGGCGGCGGGTGCCAGTGCGTTGATCGGCATAGAACTTGGCGAAGGGAAAAATACGCAGGCGCAGCAGCATTTTACGCTGGTCTTCTTTACGCTGGTAGTTCTCATGCTGTTTGTTCTGGCGTTCTGGCAGATATTTGGCATTGAAAAAGTTCCTGGTTTGCTGGGGGCGTCCGAGCTGTTGATCCCTTACTGTATCAGCTATCTTAATGTGCTCATTATCGGTCTTGCGATGATAGGCATGCAGCTGTTTTTTGAATTTTTCATACGTCTGGATGGTAAACCTCTATGGGCGCTGTATCTTGCCCTGCTTGGCGGATCGGTCAATTTGCTGCTCGATTACCTGCTCATTGCCAAACTTGATATGGGGATCATGGGCGCGGGAATTGCGACCACAGCAGGCATTTTTACCGCCGTTACTGTTGGATTCTACTATTTTCTGTTCAAGGCGGAGCATCTGAAATTCAGGAAACCCAAACTGGATTGGAAGTTTTTAGGCCGTAGCATGGCCAACGGCTCTTCAGAGATGGTGACGGAGTTGTCGGCAGGGGCCAAAGCACTTGCTTTCAATATCGTGTTGCTCAGTTATGTGGGGGAGACCGGAGTGGCTGCGGTGTCGATTCTGCTCTACAGCTACTGGCTCCTCTCTTCTTTCCAGATCGGCCTTAGTATGGGCGTGGCTCCCGTGATCAGTTACTGCTTTGGTGCGCGTGACTTCGCCCAGATTCGTAGACTAGCCTCTTTGACCATCACCACCGCTGGGATTGCCGCATTAAGTTTTTTCAGTCTGGTCTGGTTTGCCGGGCATCATCTCATAGATATTTATGCCAAAGGGCAGGAC
The DNA here is from genome assembly GCF_048381775.1 of Desulfosediminicola sp. Lineage (NCBI taxonomy): Bacteria > Pseudomonadati > Thermodesulfobacteriota > Desulfobulbia > Desulfobulbales > Desulfocapsaceae > Desulfosediminicola > Desulfosediminicola sp. The sequence continues at coordinate 234,002 of NZ_JBLXGE010000008.1, forward strand.
GAGGTGGTGACGCTCGCCAATACGGGCCTGCAGATTTTTAAGTGGGGATTGCTTCTGAACTGTATCTCTATCCTGGCTTCTGCATTTTTTACAGCGGTAGGTAATGGCAAGATTTCGGCAATGATCTCGTTTCTCAACTCGTTCGTGCTGTCGATAACGTTCATCATGTTTCTGCCGGAAATTTTCGGGGTCTCAGGTATATGGATGGCGGTACCATTGGCTGAGTTAGGTGCATCAGCTGTGGCGATTGGTCTGATGTACAAATATCGCTGGCGCTATTTGTATGTTGAAGATAGCAGGAATGCTTCTTTGGGTAAAACATTGCTGACTGCGCGGTAGTGTGTCGGCGAAATTGTTTTTTTCACCCCATCGTCATCAAACTCAAAAAAGTTTCCTGTAAGGTTGGCCGGCTGAATCAAGTAAACAGGGGGGAGTTCCCCCCTGAAGAGACGCATTGTATGCACGATCAGCTGTAACAGTACGCCACTCCCCAAAAAAGATCTGTCTCTATTTCAATTCAGTCCAGAGACCAGGGGGATTTGGGTGCTGTTCCGATATTGATTACCCCGATCTGGTTGCCCATCCTGGTTTGTACGGCTGGAGAAATCATTCCCTGTGAAAAAAGAAGGATATTGAGAGAGCCACCGAAATAGAAGTTGCCGAATTTCGTTTTGCCTTTTTGCACCGTTCCGCCCACTTTGAAACAGTTCACATGGTCGGTTTGTTCGCTGTCGCAGGTATTGAGAACCACTGATCCGACGGAGTTCAGCCCGACCGGGATCGAGGCCACATAGCCGGTGAGTTTCTCCGGTGTCTGATTCGGGAGATTGTCATATTCCACCCTGATAATGATAACCCCGCGCTGGAATGCCTGAAACTGACTGTAATCCGTGCCTGGACGTCCCACATTGCCGTCAAGGGGCACCCAATTGGGAAAATCAGGATAGCCGAAAGTTCCGGGTGTCCCAAGAGTGCCTGTTTCGACCACTTCCGCATGGAGGACAGTTCCGTCCACCGGTGAATGGAAATGATGGTAGGTATTCGGCATCAAGACGCAGGTGAGACCGCTTCCGTCAACGAATTCAGCCTTGATGTCGTCAGGAACCGTCCCGAGCAGATCATTTACTGAAATCGGAATGTTCTTGACGTCAAGCACCGTATCAAGTTGGAGCGGATTTTCAATGTAGCGACGGTCGTAAACACCCGGAGACTGTTCAATCTGCTGCACTAAAGGGTTCATGATGCAGTCAGTGGGGGAGACGATCACATAGTCACGATCCACCATTGTGACTGGTCGGCTGGGATAGGAGCCGTCCTCGTTACTCTTGAGATTTCTGGCAAAGAAATCGTTCCAGCTTGTGTAGTCTTCTGCCTGAGTTTTTTTGTAGTCATTGATCTCAATGCGCGGATCAGCTACCCACTCCGAGACAAGCTTTGCAGAATTCTCGTGGTTCATATACCCGAGGTACTCTTCATTCCAGCTGGAGAGGAATGCGGTGCATGTCTCTAATGAGGTACCGGGTTGCAAAGGATTTCTTCCCTGAACAAAGTCCCGTCCTGCAGGATTCTTGTAGTATACCCAGGCAAAAAACAAAATCGGGTCGAGGGCATTGTCGGAATTTCCGGTGATTTCGGGAAGGGCAGTACACCAGTTTCCGAACATCTCGATCATCATCTGGTACATTCCCTTGCCGCTGCCGGCAGCCTTCCAGGGATTTTCTGTGGAACCGTTGTACGAATAACCCGCCGGGAGGTCTGTCAGACCGCCATAGATCGTATCGAAAGCCTCTCTGGTTGCCTGGTCTGAATAATATCGCGTTTGCAGGTAGAGCAGTGATGCCGCGCAGGGGGACTCTTCCGCCATGAGCTGACCAGAAAAGCAGAGCGAAAGGGTGAATGTCCAGCTGATTATGACTTGAAACGCTCCTTTTTTGATATTCATGACGGCTTGCTCTCCTTTTTGATAGCATTGGGGCCCAAATTAGGCCAAAACGAATCGACGCAATTGTCGAATATCACGATCGGTCAGTTGGAGATACTGAAGCATAGAAAGGAATGCCCCCGTAATAGAGGGTTCTTCACTGATTGTGCTTCCAGAATCATGACAAAGTCAATAGCCACCACATGTTCTGACATTGGTGCCGATAACGCGATATGAATTGACAATTGCCGTGGTTTTGCCCATGTTCGCTCTCGGTATAGAACATGCCTGAGTATCCAGTCGGTTAATTGGGGGCAGTGCGGGGGCTCTCCCTTTATTCTGTATAATCTCGAATTATTAGAGCTATACGGTGCTTTTTTCGATCTTGTTCCGAGTGTATCCATGCCATTTTTTGGAGAGACGATTGCCATCGTCACCGTACTTTGCTGGACTATCAGCGTGCAATGCTTCGGCACCGCCTCAAAAGAGGTGGGAGCCACAGCGGTCAATATCGTTCGCATTACAGTTGCGCTGCTGATCTTCTCGGTCTTTTTGACCATTCGTGACGGTTCTCCGATCCCTACCCACTTTCCACCCGAAGCGTGGAACTATCTTTTACTTTCCGGAGTGGTCGGTTTTTTCATAGGCGACTACTGCCTGTTTAAGGCCCTGGTCATGATGGGCCCACGAATTGCCATGCTGCTGCAAAGCCTCAGTGCCCCGGCCGCAGCGATTATCGGCTGGATGTTTTTGAGCGAGAATTACAATCTGCAGCAGTGGGCAGGTATTCTGGTGACGCTTGCCGGTGTAGCCATTGTCATTTTAGAGCGGCAGCCTGCCCAGAGTCCGGCCACTGTGAAAGGCAACCAGGTAACGGCCAAGGCCCTGATGTTCAGCCTTGGTGGGTTGCTGGGGCAGGCGGGTGGATTTGTGCTCAGCAAGGCGGGGATGCAGACTGCAGACGGTTATCTCGATGCCTTTTCAGCAACCCAGATCCGGGCGATTGCGGCCTTCTTCTGCTTTATCCTGTTATTTACCGTAAGAGGTAAGTGGCGTGGCTTCGGTTCAGTACTGAAAAACAGGCGGGTGATGGCGATTATTATTGGCGGTACCTTTGTCGGCCCGTTTCTGGGAGTGTCATTGTCACTGTTAACGTTGCATTACCTGTCAACCGGTGTGGCGTCGACCCTGTTGTCACTGGTGCCGGTCACCATTATTCCTTTCGCAATTTTCCTGCATAAGGAAAAAGTATCTCTCAGAGCTATTTGTGGTGCTTTCGTTGCGGTGGCGGGAGTTGGCCTGTTGATGTGGTGAAGAGATTGTGGGAGGTGGGCCGCAGCTTGCGTGGCGCGCGATAGCTGGTGCCTATAATGCCACAGGTATTGCTCTACTTATGCTCCCGTGATAAGGGAAAATCTGTTTCTTGAGATAGAGGGAACCCCGGTAAGCCGAAGAGGGAAAAGGTGGCGGCTCACCGGGGAGAGGGAATTGGCGGTATGCACTTATAGACGAGTCGTTGCTGTGGTGTCAAAGGCGAGCATTTTCTCGGGATGAATAATTACACCTAAGTCCTCACCGAGTGTTATAGCCTGAGTGGTTGAATTCGAGACGATAGCCCGAAACTCAATGCCGCTGTTATATAGAGTTAGAATAGCCTTGAGGCCGAGTGGTTCAATATCGACTATTCTCGCTGTGAACTGGCCATTATCTCTTGAAACAACCTCTATGTTTTCAGGACGAATTCCGACTTGAAATGTTTCAGGTCCGGCTACGCTGAGATGTTCAAGATGGGATGGCAGATCAACTTCCAGATCGGAATCAATAAGCTGGAGTTTATTGCAACCAGCCACAATTGTGGCCTTGCAGACATTGATTTGTGGTGCACCGATGAAGCGTGCTACTTCAAGATCTACCGGGTTGTCGTAAAGTTCCTGAGGTGAGGCTATTTGAACAATTCGGCCTTCCCGCAGCATTATGACTGTGTCGGCAATGGCCATTGCTTCCTGAAAATCCGGTGTGGTCAGCAGAAACGTATAACCAAGCTCCTGCTGGAGACGCCGCAACTCAGCCCGTAATTCTATCCGTAGTTTGGCATCAAGGCTGGAGAGTGGTTCATCAAGCAAAAAGATCTGGGGAGAACGAATCAAGGCACGACCTAGAGCAATTCTCTGTCTTTCGCCGCCACTCATGGTTTTGGGCAGCCTGTTGAGAATATGAGAAATTTTCAAGGTGTTAGAAACTTCCGTGACTTTTTGTTCTATCTCATCCTTTTGTTCTTTGCGTATCTGAAGGGGACTGGCGATGTTTTCGTATCCTGTTTTGTTTGGATAAAGGGCAATATTGTCAAAAATCATTGCCACATCGCGGTCTTTAGGCTGTAAGCCCAGCGCATCTTTTCCCGATAGAGTAATTGAGCCGCAGTCAGGTGTTTCCAGCCCAGCAATCAATCGAAGCATAGTTGTTTTGCCGGCACCGGCCGGGCCGAGGATGACGGTCAGCGACCCGGAAGGAACAGAAAACTCAACATCAGTGAGAGCCTGTTTGTTGCGGAAGGATTTCGACAAATGGGCAATATCGAGTGTTGGAGGGCGATAGCCATCTTGAGAAAGTGCGCAGTTCATTTCACCTATTCTCCTTAAAAGCTGAGATCAACACAGCGATTGGTATCATTATTAAAATAGACCAAAGTTTGCGGATCAACATGGATGCCGACTTTGTCGCCTTCTATAACTTCGGTGGTGGATGGGGCAACAGCTTTGAGGTCTACAGAGTTGCTTCTGATCGTAACAATGGTTTCAGGACCACGAGGCTCTGTGAGTACAACTGTGCCATGAGTTTGTGCCGTGGTCGGATCGACAAGCTTGATCTCTTCAGGGCGAATACCCAGTGTAAAACGGCCATCTGGGAACGAGGGCGTTGTAGTTGCAAATGTAACAGGAATTTCAAAAGAATTTTTTTCAAAGAGAATGGTGCTGTCGCCGGTGCGAAAATTCCCCTGGATGAGATTCATCGGGGGGGAACCGAGAAAACCAGCGACGAAGGTGTGATCTGGTCTTTCACAAATTTTGGTGGTTTCCTCTGCTTGCAGAATTTTACCGTTATTCATTACCGCAATGCGATTGGCGAGTGAGAGAGCTTCGACCTGATCGTGGGTGACATAAATAATTGTCAAGCCGATTTCGCTCTGTAGCCGTCGCAATTCTTTACGCATTGCCAGCCGTGCAGCTGCTTCGAGGTTAGAGAGCGGCTCATCGAGCAGAAGAATTTCGGGTTTGGTGACAAGAGTTCTGCCTATTGCCACTCTCTGAAGTTCAGAGCCGCCAAGTTCACGGGCACTGACATCAAGTTTGTCCTTCATATCCAGCAATTCTGCGACTTCATCTACGGCCCTGGCAACGATGTCTTTGCGCTTATTTCGTACTTCAAGACCGAACGCCAGATTTTTTCGCACCGTCATAGAGGAAAATACAGCATAGTCCTGAAAGACCAGACCAACATTACGCTGACCAGGAGGGGTAGAAATAATCGATTGCCCATCAATGAGAATATCTCCGGAGGTAGGATATTCCAGGCCGACGATCATGTTCAGCGTTGTGGACTTGCCACAGCCCGAGGAGCCAAGTAAAGCGAGTGTTTCGCCCTGTTGGATATGCAGGTCAATTTCATCAACGGCTACAACGTTGCCGTTGTCATATTCTTTTTTGAGTGCGACCAGTTCCAGTTTTGCTCTGCTCATTGTTTAATTGCTCCAAATGTCATTCCACGTGCCAGGTGGGATTGAATCAGATATCCGGCCAGAACAAGAGGAACCATAGCCAATACTGCCAGCGCGGCCTGCACGCCGTAGAGAGTACCGGCGGTCGCAGTAACATATTTGGCAAGCTGTACCGGTATGGTGTTGATATGTGTGTAGGATAATACCAGTGCAAACATAAACTCTGACCAGTTGAGGATGAAGATGAACATGGTCGTAGCGAAGATCCCGCCTTTGATGAGGGGAATTGTAACGGTCAGATGCGCCATAACCTTTGATTTACCGTCAATCATCGCAGCTTCCTCAATTTCTCTTGGCATATCATCTACAAATGATTTCAACATCCATGTCGAGAACGGAAGGGTGACAGCAACGTAGATAGCGATGAGGCCTGCATAGCTGTCGATAAGGCCGACATTCGAGAAAATAATGACAAAAGGTACAGCGATGGCTGCAGGTGGGAACATTCTTCCGGAAAGTATCACCAGCGGCGTTGCTTTACTGCCATTGCTGTATCTCGAGATGCCGATCGCTGAACACAGACCGATGATTACAGAGAGAGCGGTGGAGATGACAGTCGCAAAGATTGAGCCAAATACCGCGTTTGTTGCGGTTTGACTCACCCCGCCCACACCATAGGAACCCAGTGCACCGGGATCGAAAAGGGTCTGGAAATTGGCAACAGTAGGATCTGATGGAATCCATATCGCGGGGGAGGCATTCCAGTCTATCGGGGGTTTGATTGCAGTCATAACAATCCAGAAAACCGGAAATAATACAATGACCAGGGCTATTCCCATCAGGGATGCCTGGAGAAGGGTAAGTTTTTTGGTAAGCATCAGCGGTCTACCTCAAGAAGTTGGTTGCGCACAGGTGCTAACAGCATATGAACCAGCAGGAGTGAGCCGATCAACACAAGAAAGGCGGCGGCGGCGCCGTAAGCGAGCTGAAAGTCGTTGAAAGCGAGTTTGTATATATACAGACTGATCGTTTCAGTGCTAGAGCCTGGGCCACCGCGTGTGAGCATGTAGACTTCGTCAAATAGCTTTATGATTTCCATTGAACGAATAACGAAAGCAACGGTAATAACAGGTTTCAGCATCGGCAGTACCACACGCCAGAATACCTGACGGGGGTTTGCTCCAAGAATTACTGCAGCACGAACCGGATTTTCCGGTACGGCATTCAAGCCGGAAAGAAGAATGAGGAAAAAGAGCGGAGTCCAGTGCCAGACTTCGGTGATGATTACTGCGAGAAGAGCACAGGGAGCGGTTTTGAACCAGTCAATAGTTGCTCCTTGTCCGGCTACCATTTCAATAATCTGATTTATGGGTCCGTTTGACTGAAAGAGCATCCAGAAGGTGTAACCGACAACCACTGGCAGGATCATCATTGGAGTCAAAAAAGCAGAGAACAGAATAGATTTTCCTTTAAAATCTCTTAAAAAAAGTACAGCAAGGCCGAGCCCGAAAAGAAATTCCAGTGAAAGGCAGATGACTGAAATTATCAGTGTACGCAATACCGCGAAGAGAAAGCGGGTATCCCATATGAGCAGTTCGCTGTAGTTTTCAAAGCCGACAAAACTTGCATCAAAAAGTGAACCTCGGGTGGGGGACCAGTCTGTAAAGCTCATATAGAGTGCGACAAGCAGAGGCATCACCAGAACAAGCAGTGAGACTACCTGCCCTGGTAACATCAAGGTCGTACCCAGTTGCAGTTTCTTTCCGGGAGGTTTACCGGCAACGTGTTCTGGAGCACCAGAAGATAGGGACGCTTCTGTTGTTTGTATGGAATCTATTTGTTTATTCATAGAGTATCTGTGCCTAAGCTCAGAATGAATGCTGATGTACATCCATTCTGAGGCAGGTGAAAACTGTTGGTGCAAGAGGGATATCATGGATGCCCTGCAAGGCTGTTCAGGATATCTGTGGCGCAGGAGTTGAGATACTTATTTCCAGCTATCCGCTCCACTGGCCTTCTTGATCGGTTCCGCAAGGTTCTGAGCGAGGGCCAGCCAGGACTTCTTAACCTTGTCTTTGCCGATTCGTCTCGTAATGCGGTCAAACTTGCGGGCGGCATTATCAAGAGCTTTCTTGGGGGATTTGGCTCCTGTCATACATGCATGAACTTCCTTGTCGAGGGCATCCTGGTATTCGAAGCCGCCTGGTATACAGAAGTCAGGTACGGTATTGACCATGTTGTTGTACAACGTATCGAGATAGTCAGGAGAATAGGTGTCAACAAGTCGTTTGGTCGGTTTGAGCATGTGGTTCTTTCTGTATGGATCGGAGTATCCGCCAAGATAAGGAATAGCATCTGAAGAAATGGTTGGAGATGTCATCCACTGCGCATAGGCATAAGCGAGTTCAGGATTCTCAGAGTATTTTGAAACTGCATAACCGTAGCCCCAACAGAACATTCCGGCATAGAGAAGTGAACCATCCTTCAAGGTGTCTGCCGGCATGACTGTTGCCTTGATGTTGCCGCTTGTGGCTGGACCGGTGGAAGGTGCTTTTGAGTATTTGTAGCCTGATGGCCAGGCGATATTCATGAAACCTTCACCTCGGCCGAAGGCGTTGTAGTTAGAGGACCAGGTGAAACTGAATGCATCCGGGTGGAGATACTGGTTCATCGCCAGCATGTCTTCAAGTGCAGCAATACCCTCGTCGGAGTTAAAGGCCGGGTTCATGTCGCCATCGAAGTAGAGGCGGCCTTTGGATATAAGACGTTGCATGAACATCCATTTAACGTAATAAGGGGAGCGATATTCCAGACTGCCGTAAAATCCGTTTGCAGGATCATGCATGAATTGGGCGAGGTTGTAATATTCCTGCCAGGTTTTAGGGGTGGCCAGTGCATAGCCGAACTTGTCTTCGAATGCTTTAATCTTTTTGCTGTCTGTAAGGTGGTCATTACGGCAGAGCAGGGTAATCTGATCACCGTCATTGAGCAGACCGGCTACACGGCCATTGTAAAGCTGGGCGTGGTGGCTTGCCGGAAATACTACACCCCACTCCTCATGGAAAATTTCCGGATCATATTTTTCCACCCACTCGGTAAGGTCGTAAATCACACCTGAATCAATCCAGTCAGGATACGACATGGCAGTAGGCATCATTATGTCGTAACGACCTGTTTTGGCAACAGCCTCCTGCATTCCCTTAGTGTGAATTACCTCATCAGGTTCTTCGATAAACTCCAGTTCAATGCCAAGTTCATTTTTCCACTTGTCAGCGTATGGTGTCATGTTGCCAATGGAACCGGTTGGTATAAGAAGGGTAAGCTTCTTTTTTGTCGCTTTGGCGGCAGCTGCTTTGGCGAGGTCCCAGGCCCGCGCTTCAGCTCCCTGGATAGCCGCGAATGCCTTGCTGGCACCAAGAGGTGAAATGCTGATAGCATTCGCAACGGCTGCGGAGACACCAAGGGCGCCAAGGCGGACCATAAAGCTGCGACGGGTCATGGTGCCGGCTTCAAAGCTGTCTATAACGTTTTCAATCTCATGCTTCTGGGTTGTCATTTTCTCCTCTCCTCTCGTGTTGGGATGTGTTTCGGCAGACATCTGTGGTGAAGAACTGCCGTATACGTGGGTAGTACAGATCGGGTACAGATTTTCGATACTATTTGAAGTCGTTTGGTAAATGATCTATTGCTGCTGTGTGAGTTTGAGCCATCGCCTGGCTATTTCTCTCGAAAAGATCTCGGACTTTTCGAAATGCGCAGGTAGTTGTGTATAGAGTTCTTTCAGGTATTGGCTCTCAAAGTCGTCTAGGTACTTCTGATACGTTTGAATGGCACCATGTTCAAAGAGTTCAAGCCACTGATACGCCTGTTTGAGGTCCACTTCGAGATGAAATTGAAACCCGTAAGAGTGCTGACCGACTTTGAAGCACTGGTTGCTGCATTGCCTCCCGTCTACAAGCAGCACACCGCTTTTCGGAAGTGTGAAAGTATCCTCATGGAACTCCATTACTGGTGGCAGATTGATACCCGCAAAAAGAGGGTCTGCCTGGCCTGCCTCGGTAATCTGATGCTGAATCGGGCCAAATTCCAGAAACCCGAGTTGAAACGGCTCACCGCCGTGGGCTCGAGCAAGGAGCTGGCAACCGAGACAGATTCCGGCAACAGGTTTTTGGGCACGCTCAAACACTCTCATTAGCTCAAGGAGTTGAGTGAAATGTGGCCAATTATCATCGTCGGTTGCGTGTTGCGGGCCGCCAAGCACTACAAGACCATCAAAATGGTGGGCAGAGGTGGGGATTTGCTCTCCCTTGGAGGGGCAGATTGTATTAAGGATCGCGCCTTTATCAGCTAACTCCGCACAGAAAATTCCACAGGGTGCCTCGTCGCTATGATGTACGACCAGAATGTTCGAACTCGTCTGTTGCCTGGTGGACATCTCAATCCTCTTCAATGACTGAGATCCTGACACAGGTCTCGTAATAGGGTGTTCCAGCACCGATCGTGGATGCACCGTCTGCGGTAAGGATGTTTAAACCGTGCCCCGCTTTGATCCACCCGCCTCGTTCTGTTACCAGGCAATCAGGTCGAGCATCTGTGGTTGTTTGTACAAGACCTTTGATGGTCCCCGACGGGCTTTCGATTCTGACCACGGTATTGTCTTTTATCCCTGACTTAGCAGCTGTTTCAGGATGAAGCAAAACCTGCGGGAATGGTGTGTGATCATTGATGGTTCTCTCAGAACAGATAAAATCATGGGCAGCAACGGTAAGGAGTTTGAGTGGAAAACCTGGTTGCCTGTTGTCTATTCGCTGCTCATCAATTTGTGTCATGAATTGGAATTTGCCCGATGGTGTGGGAAAGACCCTGTCAAGGTAAGGGACCATCGGTTCCGGAATACGGAAAGGACCGGTTTTGAGTTCCTCCATACTGCAGCCGTAACCGAAGATAGGTGCACATATGTCGTTGAGCCAGTCACTTTCCGCCCGACAGAAGAGGTCTTTGAAATCGAAGCGGTCTGCCAGCTTTGCAAACATTTGATAATCAGTTAGGCAATCCCCAATGGGATCGATAACCTTGTTGACCGGGCCGACATAATTGTGGCCATAGCTTGCCATCACATCGTTTTCTTCGAGGAAGGTGGTCGCTGGCAAAAAAACATCAGCCAAGTCGGCAGTGTCATCAATGCAGTGACCGGAGTAGACGACAAATTCTGTTTCACGAAATGCCTTTGCAACAAGGTTTGAGTTTGCGGCCATGCAGACGGGGTTTGACGCTGTGGTGAAAATCATGCGAATTTTCGGTTTGTCAGCATCAAGGATCTCCTGCCCGATCGAAGGCATGAGTAACGTTCTGCGTGGTGGGTTGAGCTCAGTTCCCCAGTACTGCTGGTCGTAAGGGCCATACTCTTCAAACCCCTGACTTACTCCGCCTCCCGGTATGCCGATAATACCTGCGATCGCAGCCAGTGCATCTATGGCCCTGATTGAGAAATGAGCATCTTTATGGCGATGGAGACCCCAGCCCAGTAAAATGGAGGTTGGTTTGAATTCGGTCAGCGTTTGGGCCAGATAGTTAATATCTTCAACGTTAACTTCTGCCAGATGTGCTAATTCAGTTATGGATTTTTGCGCGAGTAACTCTTTGTATGCCTCAAACCCGACACTGTTATTTTCTAAAAAGTCGTCGTCGGCCTGGCCCTGGTCGAGAATACTTTTCGCACAGGCCATGGCAAGCCATATATCCTTGCCGGGAGCGGGGGAAATATGTCGGTCGGAGAATGCGGATGAACGGTTTTTATAGGGATCGATGGTAATGACCCGGCCACCGTTTTTTCGAATTTTCCTGGCGATCGGCACAAGGCTCATATTGGTCGAAGCCGGGTTGCGTGCCCAGAGGATCATTGCTTTACTATTCTGGTGGTCGAGAGGGTCGTGGGATATTCGTCGGCCAAAATCGAGATTCTGCGATGCCTGCCCTGTACCGCCACAGAGGGAACCCCGTAAGGTGGTAACTCCCCCCAGAAGATTGAAGAAATAACCGTTCAGTAGTTTTAAGGCAGTCCGTTCACCATAGCCCTGGTAGTAAAGAATGCCTTCCGGACCGCTTTCCCTGCAGATTGTCTTCATCTTCCCGGCGATGAGATCGAGCACTTCATTCCATGATGCTTCATGCCATTCAGAGCCCTTCCGGATCATAGGGGTGGTGACTCGTTCATCGCTGTAGACCCTTTTGAGATAACGGGAGGTCTTGTGGCAGGAGAGTCCACGGGTAAGGGGGTGGTCCGGTGAGCCATGGAGGCGTGTGATTATACCGTCTTCAACAGTAGCGACAAGGCCGCAGGTGTTTGGGCAATCGCGGGTGCATGTGGTTGTAATTGTTTTCGAAGTCATAGCGTTTATGGGTCAGGCGATGGTTGGTGTTGAGTTGCAATTGGAAGTTGGAGCAGGCTGTCTGGAGGCGAGACAGCCGCCCTGGCATTTACGCATGAAATCTGGGCAGGTGTTGCATTTCTGGTCTGTATTTTTGAACCGCATTTCACGTACAGCATTGGAAAAATGATAGATAAGCCAGTCCACACCACTAAATTCAGTGACGTCATCCACTGTAATATGGCGCATTGGCAGGCAGTACGAAGCGCTGAGATCAGGATGTATATCCACCGAGGGGTGGCAGATTCCCGTAAGCTTCATGGAAACTTTTCGCAGATAGCTGAGTTCTTCAGGCGATACATCACAAAATTTCATACAGCAATCGAGACCGGTTTTAATGTCAAGTTCTTCGCACTTACGTACAAACGACAGAGTGGAGGCCATCAACGTTCCGGTTTTCTCCGCTGGGAAGAATGTGTTGGTGGCGCTGCTGGCAGGCCGTGAAAAATCGTAGCGGATGGCCTTGATTTGATAACTCTGTGCTGTTTCGAGCAGATAATCGTGGTCAAGATCGTCAGGGGCGAAATTTTTGGAGAGCGTGACCCGTGCCCCTTTTGCCTGAAGCAGTCGAAGATTATCGTGAAAACGTTCAAACGTGCTTTCTGAAGGGTATATGGATCGACTGTTGCAATTGATAACGAAATTGTCGATATGCGGAATAAGCTGCTCAGTAAGCTCAGCCGGGGACAGGCCGTTGGTGAACAGTGTTACCGCGATCCCGCTGGCGGCAGTTTCCTGAACCATTTGTACCAGACCCGGATGAAGGGTCGGCTCTCCTCCGATGAAAGCAGCGGTATTGACTCCTGCCCGACGCATCCAGTTAAGAAGCAACCTGAAGGTTTCTCCAGACATATCCTGCGGGAAATCTTTTTGTAAATCCCTGGCAAAGCAGTATGGGCAAGAAAGATTGCATCTGTATGTGATGAAAATGTTGATCATAGATTGCTCAAAACTGGTTAGACGAACTGCTGTTCCCCATATGGACACGGCTCTATCTCTGCTGAAGGAAAAAATTGGGATGTTATGCTGTCCTGTGTAACGACGGCTCTATTGCCAAGTGGAATTTTATAGCTCATAGCGGACATATTCGTTTTGACATGGGTTTCCCGGGCAGAGTTCCAGCCAGCCTTGTGATGGTGAGATAATTACCCCGAAGATGGTATGAAAAGCAGTGGTTTCAGGTTCACCATCAAAGCCATGGGCGCAAATCGATCGCGGATGATTTATGTGGTTACCGCTCAACTCTTTCAAGAGATCGGGTGTCAGCCTTCCTCTGTTTTTCTCAAGGAAGGTGTCGGCCACCTGTTTGCGGACCATTGAACCACCGTGGCTGAGCCAGTTGGCCGTCTCGAACTGGCCCATTTCTGAGCCGACGAAGTGATTTGTATGGGCGAGTCCTTTACTGCAATCAAGCAGCTGGTAGCGGGCAGCGGAGGTTTCGGCACAGAAGGCGATACTGTCACCGGAAAATTGATAATTGAGACCACTGGCCCGCGGGGTGAAAATTGCTGCTCCCAATGCATCGCCTATGCGCTCGGATGCCAATGCGCTGCGCATGATGAAGGGGTAGATGACACCGGGCCGGGCATCGGTGGCGACAACCTTATTGATTACCGCACCGACACCGGCACTATTAATGCCGTTCAGCCCAAGAATACCTGCCAGCGTTACCACCAGCATTTCTGGCCCGTTCTCGTTGCTGATCCTGAGCAGGGTAAGATATTTCTGGTAATATTTCTCCATATCATAGGTCTGGCCAATGTATGGTAACCCTGTTTCAGTGACTTCCGCCGGTACGTTGAAGGAGGTACACCCCCAAAGTTGATCCGGCATAATACTGCCACCGAGTGCCGGTGCTCTGAGATCTTCAAGTTCAAGAAAGCAGTTGAGCAGGAGGATGTCTTCAAAATCGGCACCGCTCCCTGCTGCAATACCATACATTTCTTCTACAAGATCAGGTGAGAAGCGTTGCAGGAAGCCGAGGTTTCGAAGGCAAAATCTATTGAGAGATGACCTGTCGACTTTGAGAAGCGAGTTGTTCTCCTGATGAACCTGAACGACGGATTCTATGAAATCGAGAATCAGATCTTTTTGTGCTTTTCCGTGAATGACACCTCTGTCATACGGATTTCCTGAAAGTTCGAGAACGGGTATAGTCTGTGGCATACTGGCAACGTGTGTTTCGATGTTATTGGTTAAGAACGATAATGTTATGGCTAGATGAGTTCCATGTAATAGTCCCATTCCCATGGATCGACGCGGTTGTTAAATTCCGGAGTGCCATAATCATCGAACTGGGCTTTGGCGTTTTCCACCTCAAATTTCTTGACGGCAAGGACGAGTTTGACGAATTCGGGGTGAAGCATTTCATGAAGATCGGTGGCTTTCTCAAATTCTGCAATTGCTTCTTCCAGGCTGGCTGGTAGTGCGGGGATGTCATCGCGTTCGTAGGCGATATCCTGTACTGGTTCGGGGAGTTCCGGCTTGGATTTTATTCCTTCAAGACCAGCTGCCAGAGTGGAGAGTGCCTGCAGGTACGGGTTGGCACCTCCGCAGGCCAGGCGATTTTCGAAATGGGTTGATTCGCCACGGTCACCTTTAATACGAATACCTACGGTTCTGTTTTCCATTCCCCAGGTGGCGCTATCCGGGGCAAAAGAATTGATACGATAGCGTTTATAGCAGTTGATGGTTGGTGCGGTGAATATTGTGTTGGCTTTAGCGTGCTTTAAAAGACCTGCCAGAAAATTCTTGGCCAAATCGGTGAGGCCATATTCATCGTCAGGATCGTTAAACGCGTTTTTACCTGTTTTCTTGTCAATCAGGCTGATATGGAAATGCGCTCCTGAAGCACTGGAATCGATAAACGGCTTGGTCATCCAGGTTGCGATATAGCCATGCTGCAGAGCAATTTCCTTAGTACCCATTTTGTACATAAAGGCTGTATCAGCCGCAGCAATACCATCCTTGTAGTAAAGATTGATCTCCTGCTGTCCTGGTCCGTGCTCGGAATTCTGGGTGATTATTTTTATTCCGGCTTGCTCCATCTTCCGCATCAAATCATAGGTGAAATCGATGTCGAAATTGTTTTTAAGTGTAACGAAGATCGGCTGCCCATCGTAGACAGGTTTCCGTGTTTCCCGATCGACCACATAAAATTCAAACTCATAACCGAGGCGGCAGATGTAGCCGAGCTTGTCAAATTCATCGATCAGCTTTTTGAGTAAAAGGCGCGGCGATGCCATAGCGGGACGACCGTCATACCAGAACGGATCGACAGTCACGTTTGCTGTGTTGGGCACCCATGGCAGCACTTTAAAGGTGGAAAGGTCCGGTACTGTGCAGTGGTCTTCGAAAGCAACTTCTTCGGCATAACCGGTTCCCGTTGGAACCTGAGATTGTATGTCCAGCCCAAGAAGTCCTCCATAGAAGTTGAGGCCGTTATCCACGTAATCCATGAAGCTGCCAACCGGTACAGTTTTACTTCTTGAGACACCGTAAAGGTCTGCCTGTTCAAAGCGTACAAATTGTATGTCGTTGTCCTTTATGGTTTTTTTTATTGAGTCTAAAATATTGCTTTGTGGAATCTTTGCAGTCATTCTTCCAGCCCCTGAATTATGAGTTAGACAATTTCTCACCTGCTATCCGGGTGAGCACGATCAGTTTAATTTCCCGAACATAAAGCAGAATCTGTGCCATCTTTGAGGGGGGTATCTAAGTGGCCGTAAAATCGCTGATAAGGGTGGGTGGGGTAATTTGAATTCAATGCCAACGTGGTCTCCTCTTTGCGAATTTTATTAAAAACGATTCGCAATTCTCAGAAATGAGAAAAAAACGAAACACTCTTTTCACCACGTTGGGAGTGAAAAAACGGGAAGTTTCCGGACAATCTGTTGCGCAAATATGTGGTGTAATATAAGGTTCTTTTGAGATGGTAGGGGGCTTTTAAGTGATTATCAAATGTGAGAAAAATGGATACGTTTTTTACCCGATTAGCGAAAAACAGCTCTGAAGCACTGGCACATTTTGATGGCAAGGGGCGTTGTACATTTTCTAACGTCAGCTTCTCAAAATTGATTGGCAAAAGAGTTGGAACTGATTGCCTTTGTGCCGATGTGTTTGAGGAATATCCGGTGTTACAGGGGAAAATTCTTCAGGCCTTTAAGGGGTTCAACAAAAAAACAGGCGAAGGTGAATTCCTCTGCGTGGAAACTCTCGCTGATGGTGAACGTGAATTGTCCTGTAGGGTTATTACCTTGGAGCAGGAAAGTGGTTTCATTCTTGAGATAAAAGATGTCAGTGAGCTTACACTCCTCAGGCGTTTAGTTTCCGCAGACAGAATGTCGCGCAGGCAGGAAGAACTATTGATGAGGCGACGACGGGAGCTGTTTTTCGGGCTTTTAGATGATTTACCTACCTTCGTCTATCTGCAACGCCGTGATTACACAGTTGCCTTTGCCAACAAGAAAGTGAAGAAATTATACGGGGAACCCGAGGGACGCCTATGCTATGAGGTTTTTGCAGGCAGAACAAGCCCGTGTCCTGTGTGTCCGACCTTTGAGGTATTTGATACAGGTCAGTCGACCGAGTGGGAGTTTATTGATAATAATGGGCGCACATTTCTTATCTACGATTATCCCTTTGAGGATGAAACAGGTGAACCACTTGTTATGGAGATGGGCGTTGATATAACCGATTTGAAGAATGTAGAAAAAGAACTCTTCAAGGCTCAGAAGCTGAGGGCAATCGGTGTGCTTGCCGGGGGGATTGCCCATGATTTAAATAACAATCTGGTACCCATTATTTTCAACATTGAATATGCCAGGAGTAAAATAGCGAATTCTGCTATCGTTGAACCTCTGGACGATGCCTTGCAGGCAGCCCAGCGAGCGGCAAAACTCGTCGCTCAGGTTCTCGAATATTCACGACAGCAGGATGTAAGTACAGAACCCATCCGGTTGAGGCCCCTGGTGCGTGGGTGCATACGAGAGCTTGAATTGAACATCGGTCCTCTTGTAAAGCTTCAGCTCGATGTCGTAGGTGGGGGTGATTGTGTTTGCGCAAATACGACACAGATAGAGCAGATTGTTCATAATCTCGTCCGCAATGCAGAGCATGCCATGCCGGGTGGCGGAGATATTTTTGTATCTCTGACCAGTGAGGTCTTGGGTGAAAAAAGGTCAATGGTGACCGGGGACTTGCCTCCAGGGAATTACGTTGTGCTGGAAGTGCAGGACACCGGGATAGGGATTCGAAAAGAGGACCGTGAGAGAATTTTTGAACCGTTTTTCACCCAGCGAAAGTCTAGCGGTGGCACAGGAATGGGGCTTGCCGTTGTCCATTCAATAGTTGCCGGAAGTGGTGGTGGAATAGACGTTCAGAGTACACCGGGGCTGGGGTCGGTATTCACCATCTACCTGCCTCAGGTTGAGGAAGTAGTTGGGATGTTGTCTGGGGAGCTTTGTTTTCACGAAGGGGAAAATATACAAATTTTGCTTGTGGATGATGATGCCGGGGCTTTATCTGCGATGAGTCGAGTGCTGGTCGAAGCAGGTTTTCAGGTTGATACGGCTGTCTGTGGCCAGGAGGGGTTGTCCCTGTTTCAACTCAATCCTGAAAAATATAATCTGGTACTGGTCGATCAATCAATGCCGGAAATGACCGGACTGGAAATGGCAACGAAAATTTTTGAATTCCGTAAGGATACAAAAGTTGTCATCTGTACTGGTCATATTGAACCGGCCCTGGAGGTGCAGGCCCGACAAACAGGAATTGCCGGTTTTGCGAGAAAACCAATGATGTCAAAGAATCTTATAGAAACAGTTAAGCGTCACTGCAGGTATTAGGAAGGGTCGAATATGGCAAGAATACTTGTGGTTGATGATGATCAATTAATCCGGAGAAGCCTCATAAGGCTGTTTAAAGACTCTGGTCACGAGGTGGTTGAGGCCTCGACACTTCATCAAGGGGTACAGGCGGCTGAGGATGGCGTTGATGTAATCTATCTCGATCTTGGTCTGCCAGACGGAGATGGCCTGAAGGCTATAGATCAGCTCGCCTCAGTGGGTTCACGACCGGAGATAATCGTCATTACCGGTAAGGGCTCTATGTATGGGGCTGAAAAATCCATGGATAGCAGCGTCTGGGACTATATCCAAAAACCCGCTTCACCCCAGCAAGTGTTGGAGTCTCTTGAAGGTGCGTTAGCCTACAGAGCTGAGAAAAAGATAAGTAGAGGGTCAAAAATAGTTTTTGATTCGTGTGGGATGGTTGGAGAGAGCTTTGCCATGTCACGAGCCTTTGCTGTGCTTGGTCAGGCTGCTGCCAGTAATGCGTCTGTCCTGGTTCGTGGTGAGACTGGTGTCGGTAAGGAATTGGCTGCCAGAGCAATACACGTGAACAGTGCTAGAAAGCACAAGCCGTTTGTTGTTGTAGACTGCTCTAATCTTGCTGAATCGCTTATTGAATCAACCCTGTACGGCCATGTAAAAGGTGCCTATACTGGAGCACAGTCAACCAAAGAGGGACTGGTGGCAGAGGCAGACGGCGGTACCTTGTTTTTGGATGAGGTCGGCGAATTACCAATAGATTTGCAGAAATCTCTTTTGCGGGTGTTGCAGGAAAGGCGGTACCGACCAGTCGGCTCTTCAAAAGAATTGAAAAGTGATTTCAGACTGGTTGCAGCAACAAACCGGGATCTCGTAAAAATGTGTGATGCTGGGAGCTTTCGAAGTGATCTGCTCTTTCGCTTACGGACAGTAGAAATAGTTTTACCTCCCTTAAGGGAGCGTGAAAGCGATATTGAAACGTTAACGTCCCATTTTATCAGGCAGAGCTGTGATCGTTACGGTCTTGAGCTGAAGGCGGCCTCTGAGGAGTTGAGCAAAGTTGTTCATCTCTATGATTGGCCGGGGAATGTTCGGGAATTGATGAATGTTCTTGAGGCATCAGTTATTCAGGCGGGAAGCGTTTCCGTGATCTACCCCAGGCATCTTCCAAGCCATGTACGACTCGCCTTTCTCCGTGAATCAGCTCGGCAGGGAGATGCCTCTGCCGAGGATCAGAAGGATATATCACCACTGTCGCATTTCGAGTTACAGTCGTATTCACGTTATAAGGCAGAAAGTGATCGTAACTACTTTGAAAAATTGATGGTTGCAGCGGATTTTGATGTGCGCAGGGTAAGCGAATTGTCGGAGTTGAGCGTGGCAAGCGTATATCGGTATCTGGCACAGGTCGGTATTTCAACAAAGAAAAAGGGTAGTGGTGGGTTTTAGCTATACAAACTCTAGCCATAGTGGGAGTTCTCGGTTCTCGCTCGGTTCTGTAGCCAGGTGCTGTAAAATTTATAGTCTGGAATCGCTGTTCAATCCAATATCGTTTTTTAGCGAGTTCACTGACTGTTAGCAGTTAGAAAATTTGCTGAAGCCCGATGCTCTGCCCGAGCATAATCTTCCCCCGGTTACTTTTCGGATTTATTCATATTCTTTTTGAACTGTTTTTCCAACTCACTGAACATTTTCTTCTTTTTGGCATCCAGCTCGGCCTGAATGGTTTCAACCTTTTTATCCATATCCTTTTTCTTAGACATGAATTGATCAAGCTCTGCCGCCAGTGTATTGCCGGCTTCTTTTTTAGGGAGATTTTCAATTTCCAGATGATTCGCCACAGACACTTTAACAGTGAAAGGATCTTCAAAAAGCTCAACAATGCCCTTTTGTTCAAGTTTTCTGCACAGAGAATGACCGGCTTCAACCGAGATACCAATCAGTTCGCAGATATCCTCAATTGCCGGGGCACATCGTTTCTGGTGGGCAAGGATACGGGTGGCGGCGATAAAAAGATGTGCTTCATCATAAGGAGTCATAATATTACCTTTAATTCGTGCTAGGAGTCTGTCGGACTAGGCCTTTTTCAACCAACTCATCGTTATCGAAAGAAAAATAATACTCGCAGATAAGCGAACGAAGTGAGACTTCGATATCAATCATATGGCTCCGCCTATTTTTCCTTCGATGCCTCGATTTGAGTGAAAATCGCAATAGTCCGCCAGGCTCCTGGTGCGTTTGTTGCCAAACGATGGTGTACAATAAATAAAAAAAGCTGGGCAGACAATTTTTATAATAAGAATAATTGGTGGCCCGGTTGTCAAAGGAATTTTGTCGAAGCGTGTCGCCACCGTATCTGGTGTACGCTTTTGCTATACAAAATAGAGTGAAGGGCATATTATACGAGGCTGAGTTTTTCAATTACGGCCTGGCAGGTGATTCTCCTGTCGTCCCCAACTAACTGAAGATATGAAAGATTACTACCAGATACTTGAGGTCACACCCGAATTTACGGACGATGAAATTCGTAAACGTTACCGGAAGCTGGCCATGCAATATCACCCGGATCGCAATCCGAACAACCCGGGTGCCGAAGAACGGTTTAAAGAAGTAGCCGAGGCCTATGGGGTATTGACAGACCCGGCTAAGCGCAAGCAGTATGATATGGCCCGTAAGATGGGCGGAACTTTCTCTCCAAATGGTAACGGACAGGCGGGTGGTTTCAATTACTCCCAGGAAGATATCTTGCGCGACCTGTTCAAGGACCCTCGTTTTCAACAGATGTTCAATGGTCTCTTGCAGGAGTTTGCCCGCAAAGGTTTTCGTTCCAACCAGCAATTCGTCAATAAATCGTTTTTTGGCGGTCGGGGCGGGATGTTTATCGGAGGAATTTTCATGATCGGCTCTATTGCGGGGCCTGCAATCATGCGGGAGGCGAAAAAAAAGCTGCCTACGAAAAAGTCATTGATGAGATCCATTGGCCATGCGGTGGGTTCTCTGCTTGGCGGTTCTAAACAGAAAGCGAAGGAGCCCGAGCAGGTTTCGCATCATCCCCCGCAGCTGGATATGACCTATACCGTGAACCTGAGTTCCGCCGAATTACGGGATGGCAAGACTCTGGATATGATTACGATGGGGCCGAATGGTCAGGAGAAGTTGCGTATCAAGGTGCCCGCCGGCAGTAAAGCCGGCCAGAAACTTCGTATCAGAGGGAAAGGTTTTGCCGATTCCGGGGGCAGGGGGGATTTGTTTGTGAAGCTGGCAGAACGTTAACCCGGATTTCCCATGAGCAATAAATAGAAATAGAGAAGAAATATCTTATATGCAGGTGTAGCAATATTTTGAATATACTGAATTGTTTGGCAAAAAATGTCTGTCGAAGGTCAAATCCTTTAGCGCCATCCTCTTCAGTATTTCGAGAGTAGGCATAGATTGCTGTGGCTTACTCCCGAAAACTTCGAACCTGACCCTGCCTGCCCTGATCAGAAATCGGGGGTAGAATAGTCTCTGCCGAAACTCGAAAAGCCCTGTTTGTGAAATCACAACCAGGGCTTTTTGCTATGTAGGCACAGAACTCTCTACAGGGTTTTGATATACTCTTTCATGGTCGGTCCTAACTCCGGGTGGTCGAGGGCGAAGGCCAGATTTGCCATCTGAAAACCTGCCTTGTCACCACAATCAAAACGCGTGCCCTTGAACCGATAGCCAAAAATGGGTTGTTCTTCAAGCAAGGTTACCATGGAGTCGGTGAGCTGTATTTCTCCGCCCGCACCTTTCTTATGGGCACCGAGAAAATCGAATATTCTCGGAGTAAAAATATAACGGCCGATCGCTGCCAGGTTGGAAGGGGCGTCTTCCGGATTAGGTTTTTCGACCATCGATTTGACGCGAACGGTGCCGTTATGCTCATCTTCCGCCTCTAAGATACCGTATTTGGAGGTGTCTTCTGTGGGTACTTCTATGACAGCCACCATCGAGGCCCGTAATCTGTCAAACTCCTTGATCATCTGGTGGAGTGCAGGTACTTCACTTTGAATAAGGTCATCCGCCAGCAGCACAGCAAAAGGTTCATCGCCAACGATGTGGCGCGCGCACCAGATGGCATGTCCGAGACCGAGGGGTTCACTCTGCCTGGTATAGACGATGGTGCCGGAAGGCGGTACCAGTGATTCGATGGTCTGCAGCAGATCATCTTTACCGCGTTTTCTCAAGGTGTCTTCCAGCTCATAGCTTCGATCGAAGTGGTTTTCAAGGGGAGTCTTGCCGGCTCCGGTTACAAAGATCAATTGCTCAATACCGGAGGCCAGAGCTTCTTCGACAGCGTACTGGATGATGGGTTTGTCTACCACAGGCAGCATCTCTTTCGGCATAGCCTTGGTGGCGGGGAGAAATCGTGTGCCAAGTCCTGCAACGGGGAATATCGCTTTTGTAATTTTCATAGGCAGATCAGTGTTTTATTGTTTTGATACGTGAATTCGCAATGAATGTCGTGTAACTGTCTTGAATGTATAAGCTTCTTTTGGGCTCTGAAAATTGTTCCCGAAAAGAGAAAGCAGTATAGAGAGCCTGCTGCCGGATGTAAATAGGTACCTCTCCCTATTAGAGAAAATCTAATCAGTCATTAATTTTGCACGACGATCTGTTCCTGGCAGATAAAGTGGCTGCTCCTTATTATCATTGCCGTATGTGCCTGAAATGTCAAACTTGCTTATAGATTTTCTTTATTTGAGCAGATTCTCGTTGAACATGGTGGGAAAAAAGTGCAAATGTCACCGGGGAAGGCTAAGGACAAATTGCATTTCCTGGAAAATGTGCTAATGATGACGAAGAATTTTTAGCAATGTTTAACATATTACGGCTATTCAACTTTCATCTGTATCAGTTTTTATGAAAGACGCTGCACAACCAGTTGTTGGCTCAGAGAACAGACCTGATAGATATAATTATGCCCTGATAGGGAATATGAATGTCGGGAAGACTGTTATCTTTTCAAAGCTCTCAACAAAGAAAGTCAAATCGATCAATCTGCCTGGTTCAACGGTTTCCATTCAGGGTGCACCCATACGCGGAGCCCGGGGATGCCTCTATGATACTCCGGGCAACGTCTCCATTTTCTCAGACAATGAAGATGAGAGCGCAGTACGTGAGATACTGCTTTCCAGTAAATATACCGGTGAGATAAACGGCATTGTGTTGATTGCTGATGCTAAAAATCTCTCCAGATCTCTGGCGATTGCCCTGCAGTACAGCGAGTTCGGTCTGCCGATGATTCTCAACATCAATATGATGGATGAGGCGGTCTCGCGCGGTATTGAAATAGATACCAGGAAGCTCTCGGAGATACTGGGAATCGAGGTGACTACCAGTATTGCCCCGGAAGGGATGGGTCTTCGCGATCTGGTTGGCAAATTTTCACAATTGCGACCTGCGAACTTCGGTATCAGCTACACTCCTGCCATGGATGAGTTGCTGACGGATATCGACGAACTGCTCGGCGAAAGCCGGGTTTCAGCCAGGGCAATAGGACTGCTATTGATCCATGATGACCTGGACGCCAGGAAATATGTTCGTGAGCTCAAAGGTGAGGAGGTATTGACTTCGATTCTTCATCTTGTCGAGCGTTTCAGGAGAAACAACCCCACCCATAATCGTGACATACTTGTTGATCATTATAATGGTCTTGCCCGTAATGTGGCAGATGACGTGCAACGAAGGGAACCTGTCTCAGGTAACTCACGTCTGGCGACCTTTGGTGATATGTGTACCTCGTACCTCACGGGGATTCCCATCGCCATGCTGGTGCTCACCCTTATGTATTTCTTTATCGGTGCATTTGGGGCTACCTATCTTGTAGATACCCTCAACGTTACTTTTTTTCAGGGTATTCTTCTTCCTGCGGTGGGGCAGGTGACGGACCGGCTCTCCAACGAGTTCCTGCGTGATATGATCATGGACCCGGATTTCGGTATTCTGCCCACCGGTGTTTTTTTGGCCATGGGCTTGGTTTTGCCGGTAATATTCTGTTTTTATATAGCTTTTGGAGTGTTGGAGGATTCTGGGTATCTGCCGAGAATTTCCATATTGCTCGACAAGATCTTCCAGAAGCTTGGCCTGAACGGCAAGGGTGTCATTCCATTGGTAATGGGCTTTTCCTGTGTGACCATGGCGCTTTTGACCACCAGGGTACTGAATACGGAAAAAGAGAAAATCATTGCTTCCTTTCTGCTCTATCTGTGCCTGCCATGCGCACCGCTTATTGCAGTGATGCTTGTTATTCTCGACAAAATGCCATTTTCTGCGACCTTGACTGTTTTCGGGGTGCTTGGCAGCCAGATCCTGATTGCCGGTTATCTGCTCAATAAACTTCTGCCGGGCCAGCGTTCACCGTTGTTTCTGGAAATCCCTCCCATGAGGTTGCCGAAGCCACTTGCCGTAATCAAAATGGCTCTGGCCAAAACCTGGTTCTTCATGCTTGAGGCATTGCCGGTATTTATCATTGCTTCCATGGCGGTGTTTCTTTTTGAGCGGGCGGGGGGACTCCGGTTACTGGAACATACCTTAGGCCCCATGATCCACCACCTGATGGGGTTGCCGGAAAAAAGTGTGCAGGTTTTCATTAAGACCATGATTCGCCGTGAGAGCGGTGCTGCGGAGCTGGAGCATCTGCATATGATCTACACCAACCTGCAACTGGTGGTGAACCTTCTGGTGATGACCTTTGTGGCTCCTTGTATCAACTCATTTATCGTGCTGTTCAAGGAGCGGGGATTAAAGACCGGGATGGGGATAAATGTTGCGGTGTTTCTTTATGCGATACTGCTGGGAAGTATTGTGAATTATCTGTGTCTCACCTTTGGTGTAACCTTTACCTGAAAGCAGAACCTGCTTTTTACCGGTGAAACGATATGCTCAATGAACGACTTGAGGAAATTTTAGAGGCGATATGGGTCGCCAGGGAAAAGAAGCAGAGTTCTCTCGCTGCTATACGTGAGAACTGTGCAATACAGTTCTCAGGGTCTGAGCTTAAAGCGCTAGAACGAAACAAAATGGTGTTGTTGAATGGCGATGAGGTGCATTTCACCCACGAGGGCGAAAAACTCGGTAAGGTTATAATCAGGCGGCATCGCCTGGCCGAGGTGCTGGTTACTTCCATTCTGAAAGTAAAGAAGCATAAAATGCACGAGATAGCCTGTGAGTTCGAGCATTCCCTGCAGGCGGAGGTTGAAGAGTCGATTTGTACTCTTTTAGGGCATCCTGAGGTGTGTCCTGACGGTAAGTCGATTCCTCCCGGTGTGTGCTGTAAAAACAATTCCACCAGGGTTGAAAACACGGTTACCAGCTTAATTGAACTTTCGCCGGGAGAACAGGGACGCATAACCTATGTAAAACCCGGCAGTCACTCCAACCTGCATCAATTACTTTCATTCGGTCTCAGCCCGGGGGTGACGGTAACTGTGCATCGAACATCGCCCGCCTTTTGTGTAAAGTTTGAAAACACTGAACTGGCGCTTGACCCTGAAATTGCAAAAAATATCTTTGTCTGGAAAACAAGCTGCCTGCTGAAATAGTTTCTGTCGTACTGAGCCAATTCTCGCAGATTGATGGAATTGCGAGTGGTGCTACTACGTTGTCGCTATGGTGAAAATGCACTGTAGTGCGCTACAATATTGTAATAGCGGGTTTCTTCGGAAGGGGGTGGCCAGGAAAATAATTCATGTAGCGTCGCCATTTCTTGGCTGATTTGATTTTTTTGGTATAATGTCTCCTCTAACCCGAATTTTCCATGAGCTTTTTGCAAGCCTTCAGATGTTTTGGGCAGCAATTTTCCCCTTGAAAGCTCGGGTCAGTCCAGATGTTGCCTGAGACCCGGCAGCGGATGGTGACAGGAGCATCCTGCCAACGTGGTCGGGTATCGCCAGTTGAGTTTTCCCGGATGTCTGTACATAGGGGTTGAGTCCCTTCCTTCCTCTGGGTGTACGTTACAATCACGCCCTGATTATGCAGATGATTTGAACAGCAGATCGTCTCGTGTACCTATCCTGTCTACTACCGGTAGATATCTTTTGATCATTCGTCGTTTTATACTCTCATCTTTGTTGTTCGATTTTAGAGATATCGGTGTTAAAGAAACTGAAAATGGAGGTCGTAGATGCAGAAAATTAAGGTGAAAAATCCGGTCGTTGAACTCGATGGTGATGAGATGACCCGGATCATATGGGAGTTTATTAAAAGTAAACTTATCCTGCCATATCTGGATATTGATCTGAAGTATTACGATCTTTCCATGGAAAATCGCGATCAGACAGATGACCAGGTTACTGTCGAGGCGGCCAATGCCATCAAGGAGTTTGGTGTGGGCGTGAAGTGTGCCACCATCACCCCGGACGAGGCCCGTGTCGAGGAGTTTGGTTTAAAGAAGATGTGGAAATCCCCCAACGGCACTATCCGCAACATTATCGGTGGCACCGTTTTTCGTCAGCCGATCATCTGTGAAAATATCCCCCGCCTGGTGCCGGGTTGGAAAAGACCTATCGTCATAGGCCGTCACGCATTCGGTGACCAGTACCGTGCGACGGATTTTCTGGTACCCGGAGCAGGGAAACTGACCATGAAATTCGAGCCTGCAGACGGTGGCGAGCCCATCGAATACGAGGTGTTCGATTTTCCTGCTAGTGGCTGTGCAATGGGTATGTATAACCTCGATGAGTCGATTCGCGGTTTTGCCCGATCATGCATGAATTACGGGTTGAATCTCGGTTGGCCGGTGTATCTCTCCACCAAAAATACCATCCTGAAAAAATATGATGGCCGCTTCAAGGACATCTTTCAGGAGGTATACGAGAATGAATTTACAGAAAAATTCAAGGCGGCCGGCATTACCTATGAGCATCGTCTGATCGATGATATGGTTGCCGCCGCACTCAAGTGGGATGGCGGTTTTGTCTGGGCCTGCAAGAACTACGACGGCGATGTACAATCCGATACCGTTGCCCAGGGCTTCGGCTCACTCGGTCTGATGACTTCGGTGCTTATGACCGAGGATGGCAAAACCATTGAAGCAGAGGCGGCCCATGGTACCGTAACCCGCCACTATCGCGAGCACCAGAAGGGCAACAAGACCTCGACCAACCCTATAGCTTCTATCTTTGCCTGGACCAGGGGCCTGGCCTATCGTGGCAAATTTGACGAGACTCCAGAGGTCGTGAAGTTTGCCGAAACTCTGGAAAATGTCTGTGTCGAGACCGTTGAATCGGGTTTTATGACCAAGGACCTGGCACTTCTGGTAGGTGAAGGTCAGACCTTTCTGACCACCGAAGAGTTTTTGGCCAAGCTGGACGAAAATCTGCAAAAAGCTCTTGCCTGATCGGATCAGTCCACCATAACGCAACCGGGGCGGGAAAAGCCGTATTGAACCTGCCCCGGTTGTCGTCTTTTATTATTTCTCCCCTCAATTATCCCATATGAGTAAAGGATTGAGATGCGCTGTCAGCCAGAGAGTCTTGTGATAACAGGCAATCTCATATCTTATCAATATGTTTGCGAATAAGGATTGAATAATGCTTGCTGAATATCAAAAACATGTCGAGGAGAGGCAGGCCGCGGGCTTGCCGCCGCTGCCCCTCACAGCAGGTCAGACCCGTGATCTGGTATGTCTGCTCGAACAGGAGGAGAAGACCGGTCTGCTTGTCGAACTCCTGGGTGAACGCGTGGAGCCCGGTGTGGGCAAAGCCGCAAAGGTGAAAGCTGAGTGGTTACTGAAAGTTGCCGAAGGCAGAGTGGAAGTCGAGGGGTTCACCCCTGATTCTGCCATAGGCCAGCTATCCCGTATGGGTGGCGGCTACAATGTCGAAGCCCTGATACGTTTACTGAGTGTCGAGGCGGTCGCAGGCCCTGCAGCCGAGGGTCTCAAGAAGCTGATCAAGGTGTATGAGGCCTTTGACAGGGTAAAGGAACTGGCCGTGGACAATGAACATGCCAGAGGGGTGCTTGAGTCATGGGCAAAGGCGGAATGGTTCTATAACAGTCCGGAAATACCTGCGTCGGTGGAACTGACCATTTACAAGGTGGAAGGTGAGATCAACACCGATGATTTCTCTCCTGGCAACCAGGCCCAGTCCCGTGCTGACATACCTCTGCACGCCACACATTTTGGAACCAAACGTTTTCCCGGTGGCGTGGAGGCAATCCGTAATTTTCGTAAAGCCGGAAAATCTATCGGTTTTGCAGGTGATGTGGTGGGCACAGGTTCTTCCAGAAAATCTGCCATCAACTCACTGGTCTGGCATGTGGGCGAAGATATTCCGGGAGTGCCCAATAAGCGCTGTGGCGGCGTGGTTGTTGGCTCCATCATTGCACCGATTTTTTATGCGACCGCCAGAGATGCGGGAGTTTTGCCTATCCAGGCGGACGTGAGTTCTCTTGCCATCGGTGAGCAGGTCACATTGAACCTGAAAACCTGGACAATGACGCGTGAAAATGGTGAGTCAGTTGAACTGGTGCCACCTCCGGCGACTTTGCTTGATGAATATCGTGCCGGGGGGAGGCTGAACCTGATTATCGGTCGCAACCTGACCCGGGCAGCCTGTGATGCACTGGGGATTGAGTATCCTGAATTCAGGAAGGTGGATAACCCTAAGCCTGCAGCAGACCAGGGCTACACTCTGGCCCAGAAGATGGTCGGGCGTGCCTGTGGTTTAGAAGGTGTGTTGCCCGGTACAGTCTGTGAGCCGAAGATCACCACGGTTGGCTCCCAGGATACAACCGGGCCGATGACTATGCAGGAGATCGCTGAGCTGGCTTGTCTCCGTTTCAAAGCTGATCTCTTTATGCAGTCATTTTGCCATACAGCCGCATATCCCAAGGCTTCGGACCCGGTGCGTTGGCAGATTATGAAAGAAACCACCGAGAGTTGCGGCGGAGTTGTGTTGAAACCGGGAGATGGAGTCATCCATTCCTGGCTGAACAGAATGCTTGTGCCTGATACCGTTGGCACCGGTGGCGACTCCCATACCCGTTATCCTCTGGGTATTTCCTTTCCGGCAGGTTCCGGTCTTGTTGCATTTGCCGGAGCGTTGGGTTTTATGCCACTGGAGATGCCGCAGTCGGTACTGGTCCGGTTTAAGGGGCAGCGACAGCCGGGAATCACCGTACGCGATATGGTTAACGCCATCCCGTACCAAGCGATTAAACAGGGCTTGTTGACTGTGGACAAGAAAGGCAAAAAGAACATCTTCGCCGGCACTGTCCTGGAAATAGAGGGTATTGAAGATCTGAGCGTTGAAGAGGCATTCGAGTTGAGCGATGCTTCTGCAGAACGTAGCGCCGCGGCAGCTACCCTGAAATTACCCTTGGAAGCTGTGATAGAAAATGTACGCGGGAATGTCGCGCTGCTGAAATCAATGGTGGCAGATGGTTACTCTGATAAAGAGTGCATCGAAAGGCGCATCGCCACACTTGAAGGCTGGCTTGCTGACCCGTCTCTACTCGAAGCGGATGCGACTGCTGAGTATCTCACTGTGATCGAGATCGATCTCAATGAGTTGAAGGAACCTTTACTGGCTTGTCCAAATGATCCCGACGACGTACGACCACTGAGTGAAGTTGCGGGTACTGTTATAGATGAAGCGTTTATCGGCTCCTGCATGGTGCATATCGGTCATTTGCGAACCGCCTCCAGGCTGGTGGCAGGTAAGGAGTACTCGAAAGGGCAGCTCTGGGTTGCACCGCCAACCCGTATGGCCAGGGATACCCTGCTGGCAGAAGGCAGCCTGAGCAATTTTTCCCAGGTTGGCGCCAGGGTGGAAATACCTGGCTGCAGTCTCTGTATGGGCAACCAGGCCAGAGTGCGACCGGGTGTGACGGTAATGTCTACCTCCACCCGCAATTTCGACAACCGCCTTGGCGATAACACTAAGGTTTTCCTTGGCTCTACCGAACTGACTGTTTATGCGGCTCTCTATGGCCAGTTGCCAACGGCCGAAGAGTACATAGAGTTTATCAAAGAATAAGTTTCGCAATACCTGGCCGGTGGTTAAGAGGGGTTCTTGACCACCGGCATTCTTTCTCCGCCATTTCGTGATGGTGGTGCCCGGTTGAATTCAAGTGTGATTATCTTGAATTATCAGTGTAGATCAGTTGTGAGTGTGGTGAGTTACGTCCTTTGCTCAGCCATTTCCAGCTATCGCCCGACACGTCTGTATTTCGAGCTTGTATGAATAATGCTGATGAAATGTTTCAGCGAAATTTGATTGTGGTTTGCAGGTGAGTTGTTATGTTCATCCGGTATTTCTTAATAGAAGATGAATTGGCAGGCTGATGAAATCGTTGGTTGGAACGGGCTTTAAAAGTTATGTGCATGATGATGTGGCAGTGCTGCTTCAGGGTGTGGCTATTTTAGGGCAGATGATTGACAGTAACGGGAGCTTGCCCAAAAAAGAGGATTTTAATGAAGAACAACCCAGACAAGTACAGCATTGATAATACCGATTACACGGTGGGACAGGATAATATCCAGAAATGGGGATTTGACGTCCATAACCCTGTATTTGGTACAAGCGCCGGGCTGATCGGTCTGTTTCTTTTGGCGACCCTGCTATCGGATGCACATTCAGCCAAAGCCATGCTTGACGGCTTAAAATGGAATATCATTGGTGCTTTCGATTCACTTTTTATCTGGACTGGCAACATCATGGTGCTGTTTTGCCTGGCCCTGATCGTTTCGCCATACGGTAAGATTCGGTTGGGAGGCAAAGATGCAGTTGCGGAGCACTCGATGCTCAGCTGGCTGGCAATGCTTTTTGCAGCAGGTATGGGTATCGGGTTGATGTTCTGGAGTGTGGCGGAACCGGTGGCCTACTATACCGGTTGGTATGAAACCCCGCTGGGCGTTACTCCCAATACTCCGGAAGCAGCGCGAATGGCCATGGGCGCAACAATGTATCACTGGGGATTACATCCCTGGGCTATGTATGGTGTAGTAGCGCTTTCACTGGCATTTTTTGCGTACAACAAGGGGCTGCCGCTTTCTATCCGTTCCATATTTTATCCGATTCTTGGTGATCGTGCCTGGGGCTGGGCTGGTCACATTGTCGATATCCTCGCAGTTCTCGCAACGCTGTTTGGTCTGGCAACGTCATTGGGACTTGGCGCCCAGCAGGCAGCGAGCGGTATAAATCATGTTTTTGGTCTAAACGGCGGTGTCGGTCTTCAGATTGGCGTGATTGCAGGCGTTACGGCACTGGCTGTTCTTTCTGTTGTGCGCGGTATTGAGCGCGGCGTAAAGGTGCTCAGTAATATCAACATGGTTGTGGCTTTTGCCCTGCTCATTTTTGTTGGTTTTCTCGGTATTGCCGTTGCAATGGGTACTATTCCCACAACCATCGGTGCCTACGTCGAGAACTTTATTCCGCTTTCCAATCCCCACGGACGTGAGGATGAGGCATGGTTCCAGGGCTGGACTGTGTTTTATTGGGCATGGTGGATTTCGTGGTCCCCTTTTGTTGGTATGTTTATCGCCAGGGTTTCCAAGGGTCGTACCATCAGGCAGTTTATCACTGCGGTACTGATCGTTCCCACCCTGGTTACCGTGGTCTGGATGTCCGTGTTTGGCGGCCTTGCTATTGATCAGGTAACCAAGAAAGTTGGTGTGTTGGGAGAGAAAGGGCTGACTGAAGTGCCGCTGGCGATGTTTCAGATGTTTGAGGCGCTTCCCTTTGCAACTGTGCTCTCTGTGATCGCGGTCATATTGGTCCTGGTATTTTTCATCACCTCTTCAGATTCCGGCTCGTTGGTCATTGATTCAATTACTGCGGGTGGAAAGCTGGACGCTCCGGTTCCCCAGCGTGTGTTCTGGGCGACCATCGAGGGTGCGATTGCCGCAGCCCTGCTTTACATCGGTGGCACTGAGGCGATCCAGGCCCTGCAGGCCGGAGCAATTTCCACCGCTCTGCCGTTTACTGTGGTCCTTCTGGCAATGTGTGTGAGTTTGTTGCTGGGCTTGAGGACTGAGAAACAGTAGGACGTAACAGCAGGATGGACGTTGGATGTTGGATGTTGGACGTGAACTGCGGGTGTAACAGTAGGATGGACGTTGGAAGTTGGATGTTGGACGTGAACTGCAGGTGTAACAGCAGGATGGAAGTTGGAAGTTGGACGTTGGACGTGAACTGCGGGTGTAACAGCAGGATGGGCGTTGGAAGTTGGACGTTGGACGTGAACTGCGGGTGTAACAGCAGGGTAGACGTTGGACGTTGGATGTGAACTTCAGGTAGGTGGAAGGCCGATTCTTTTGGATCGGCCTTTTGCTTTATGGCTTAAATGCTTATAAAAAAGGGAAAAGTACATTTTTCGGTCGATTTTTATTGACAGGAAATCTGCACTCAATCATCTTTATACGTCCCACGTCCCACGTCCCACGTCCCACGTCCCACGTCCCACGTCCCACGTCCCACGTCCCACGTCCCACGTCCC
>NZ_JBLXGE010000009.1:0-249877 GCF_048381775.1 Desulfosediminicola sp.
GTAACTGTATAATCTAGAATAGTCAAACCATACCGCTTTCGGGCTTCGTAAAGCCAGTGGAGCCATCTCTGCCGATCCATTTTCAGTTTGAGCAGAAAGTCCTTCTTATGGCATCTATGAGTGATGTGCCATAAGAAGGACTTTCTGCTCAGGTAGATAGTGCCTTTTGGCTCTTGCCATAATTTGTCTCGTCCTAAGAAGTTCAATATCTTGATTTTCTCCCCGGAAAAACAAGACATTAACCTGAATCACGATGTTCTTTCAAGAGACAAAGACGCTATATCGGGGTGTTATCGTGGCCCGACCCCACTCTCGACTCAAAAACAAGATATTAACCTGAATTACGATGTTCTTTCAAGAGACAAGGACGCTATATTGGGGTGTTATCGTGGCCCGACCCCACTCTCAGTGTACGACTACAGTTATGTCGATACGCGGAGACCTGAGATGAGCAGCCTATATCCGTAACGGATTCTCTTGAGAGGGTCGACCTGCCAATATCATTTTGTTCTTTTTCGCTTGATATCAAAAAATAGTTTTTGCTGTGCAGCCTCCGAAATAGCTGCAACTGCTGGATGTTTGATAATTCGTTCTACTGAAATCGCATAAAATCTTTCTTTGATATCACGCGTCCGACCAATGAGCTTAACTTGGTACTGTTGAACCACCTCCTTCTCGATAACTGTCGGGGCAACAAAAATCCCATCACCTGCTTGACCAAAAACCTTCAGGAGGGCACTGTCGTCAAACTCCCCAACTATGAGAGGCTGGATCTCCATTTTGTCTAGCCATTGGTCAAGAATCCCCCGCAAGGTGCTCATGGCCATGGGAAACAGCATCGGGGCATTGTTGAGGCAATATGGAAATTTCTCATGTAGTTGCTCTACCAGTTCTTGCGTTCCCAAAAAAGAAACACCGCACTCCCCCAAGAGGTGATTGTAGGCCTTAATGCTCAGCCCCGTTCGTAAGGGGGTGTCTGTCAGGACCACATCAAGGTTGTGCATTGCCAGCTCGGCCAGAAGATTTTCGTCTTTCCCTTCATGGCAGATCAACCGGACTTTTTCCGGCAAGTTGTTTATTGGCGCCAGTAACTTTTGGGCAACAAGCTTTGGCACCACATCAACGACCCCAACTCTTAAGGACCATGGCCCAGTGACTGGGACTCCTTTCAACGAATCCATCATTTCCCGGCCCAGTGGAAATATCTCATCTGCATATCTCAAAACGAGCAGTCCTGCATCTGTAGGCTCCAGGTTCCGCCCCACTTTTCGTGTCAATTTGACATCAAGGCTTTCTTCCAGTTTTGCCAACTGCGCGCTAATTGTGGACTGCGCCAGACGGAGTTTTTCACTGGCTGCAGTTATGCTTCCCTCACGCATAACAGTCCAGTAGTAAAACAGATGATGATAATTTAGCCATTCCATGTAGACCTCAACAGTTCGGTTTTTACGAATTATGATAACACATTTATCTATTTGACCGAAATCGGTTTGGGATTTATTTTTCACATAGAATGCATCGGCCAGCTTGTGTCGTTCGATATCTTCACCAAGGTGGCGCGGGCCAAATGGGATACGCTGGGCTTCTCCTGCGGCATTATTCCCTGTGTCGGAGCTCTCGACTTTTACTTGAGGGGTATCTGGCGATGGTTTCCAAGTTCGCGTATCTCGATCTCGGATCTGTTACGGTCAATGCATTCGGAGCATTCAGGCTTCCATAACTGTTGGCTATGCCATGAGTATCCAAGCCCATTTTCTGATACATGGCAAACATATGCAGCAAGCATAATGGATTTTTTCTGGCATGCGTACTCCAAGCTCCCTCCTGGCAGGAAAGAGCAACCTCAATGGAGCCGGTACCCCCGGCGAAGCTTTTTCCCTGCCAGGTTTCATGTCAGCAGAGAGAAATGGTAACCTGTATCAAGTAGAGGGTAATCTGCTACGACTCACTCTTAACAGGTTGTACGCAACTACAACCGATTCATCGAAATTATCATAAGTGACCATAAACCATGAAAGAAGAACCAATTGTTGGAATCGTTTTGGGCAGCGGATCGGACGTGCCCGTCATGAAAAAAGCCGCTGAAGTCTTAAAGGAGATGGGGGTTCCGTTTGAAATGGATATCAGCTCCGCTCACCGCCTTCCCGATAAAACAGCGGAATATGCGAGGAGCGCCAGAGAACGCGGTATCGAGGTAATCATCGCCGGTGCCGGCATGGCTGCCCATCTCGCCGGTGTCATCGCTGCCCATACAACCCTGCCCGTAATCGGTGTGCCACTGGCATCCGGAGCTTTGGATGGTGAGGACGCGCTCTACTCAACGGTACAGATGCCGCCAGGCATCCCTGTGGCCACAGTAGCTGTTGACGGCGCCAAAAACAGCGCCTATCTTGCATGTTCCATCCTCTCGATTAAGTATCCGGAATTAAAAGGAAGGTTAGAGGATTTCAGGGAAAACACGCGGAGATCCCTCAAAAAGCAATCCGAACAGCTGACTCAGGAGTTGCTGGCCTCCAACCTAATAGCATCACAGGAAGATCCTTCAAAATCATAGGGTGCTTAGCTGCCTTACCATGCTGCTCAGGCAACATGGTAGCGTATGGGAGCGGATAGAAACAAGTCTCCAGCTTAGACCGTTTATTAACCATATTCAAACCGATGAAGAAAATGACAAAAAAACAATCAGGACGCCCCACCGCTGAAGAGGTTCTCCAGATCCTCAAAGATGGTAACAAACGTTTTATATCCGGTAAACTTGAACATCCAAACCACTGTGAAGAAAGCCGTAAGAGTCTGGCTGCAGGCCAGGAGCCGATAGCAACCGTCCTCACCTGTGCCGACTCCCGTGTCCCCCCTGTGGATATCTTTGACCAGGGCTTGGGTGATCTTTTCGTCGTACGGGTTGCAGGCAATGTGATCGGAGATCATTCCCTGGGATCTATAGAGTATGCGGTCAAGCACCTGCACACCCCTGTTGTTGTCGTCATGGGGCATTCGAGCTGTGGGGCAATTTCGGCAGTTGCCAGCGGCGTAGCCCTTGAGGGTCACATTGCCACACTCGGCCCAGCTATCCAGACTGCCATCAAGAATATAAAAGAGGCCGAAGGAGACTTGGTGAACAACGCATCCAAAGAACTGGCCAGACAGATTTCAGTAAAAATAGCCCAGTCAGAACCAATTGTTGCAGAATTGGTGCAAAACGGAGCAGTGAAAATCGTACCCGCCTACTACGATCTTATGTCCGGAAAAGTAGAATTTCTTTAATCATTGAGATCGGACATACGCTGTCATTCAGATGCCAGCCGAGATAGATATCCGCGAGGTGACACGACTGCGTTATAGCGCCGATAGCAGAATGGCTCCGGTGAAGGCAGGCTGAAAACGCTGTGCCGCAGCCATCCGCCCCTTGGGAAACGCATTCAGGCACTGGGCTCACTTTCATAATTTCGTTGTCATCGGTGACAGAGCAGCATGTTGCTGATCGATAACTTTACATATAGAAGACCAACCTTTAATCCTACCCGGCCCTGTATGCTGCAAGATACCTCCTCTTACAGGGCTGGAAATATTTAGATTCTCCTCATAAAAAAGATAACTAACTGTAATTGATAGTAAATAAAACGATTTTCTGGATATAATGTGCAGGAATACAACCACATATTCCACATAAGGTTTGCGCATGATCCGATATACGAGCAGCAAACAACTCAGTCTGGATGGTTTCATTCTGCCCTTTGGCGGCAAGTTGAATCCGGAGAGTCGATGGGTGAAATGGAGCCGGATCATCCCTTGGGATGACCTGGCCAGATGCTAGTACCAAACGATGGGTCCCTAGAGGGGCCGACCAGGCAAGGATGCGCGACTGGTGATAGGTGCCAAGATCATCAAGCACAAGTTGCCCCTGAGTGATGAAGAAACTGTGCTGCAGATCCAGGAGAACATGAAGTTAGCGCCATTCGGGGCAGACCACGATTGATTCTACAAACAGGACACTTGCCAACTATCTTGGACCTTGTCTGAACCTGTTGGTAGGGCCAAGATGTTCACTGGCAAGTCCGAGCCAAAAATAGAATTGCTATGTTCAGCTTATTCCAGCACATATTATATTTTCGATACTCAGGGTAATTGTTCTTATAAAAGATAAGCACACGACCCATCGCCTTTTCAATTCAACAATCGAACTACATCCCGAGCAATTCGTTCACTGTATGTGTTCAATTTCCAGTAGCCTGGACTCCAGCTTTTAAGGAAACGGTGAAAATCAATCCAGGCATGGGGGTAAAGCTTGCGCCACACCGCCTCTACTGCCGGAAAGCCGTTTTCTGACTTGCAGGCGATCAGAGCGGAAATCGTGGCACCTCCCCTATTCTCCCCCCGGCATAGCCCCCACCTTTCCACCAAAAATGCTAGGTATTTAAGGTTATTCCTAGGAAGTTTTCATCCAGAGTTTGACTATCTCTAACCAAAGATGTAGTTGTATCAAAATGTTGCATCCAACATGTGTATACAATCATGAAATCCACCTTCCCTGCCGTCATCGAACGGCGAGCACACCTTTCCACGGAGGCAAGCAGTAATGACCCTACTAAATAATGCAGTGATCAATATTCCAACAGCGATAAACGAACCTATTTTAGATTACGCCCCTGGCAGTCCGGAGAGGATGAGACTTAAAGAAGCCCTCGCAGATGCCAGCTCACAGCAACTTGAGATCCCACTGATCATCGACGGAAAACGCATCACCACCGGCAATACAGGGAAAGTAGTAATGCCCCATGACCACAACCATCTGCTCGCAACCTACCATAAGGCCAGAACAAAAGAGGTAAAGATGGCTATTGATGCCGCTCTCGCAGCCCAAAAAAAATGGCAGGCCTTCCGCTGGGAAGAACGATGCGCCATCTTTTTGAAAGCGGCTGAACTTATTGCCGGTAAGTACAGAGCAAAACTTAACGCAGGTGCCATGCTCGCCGGTGGCAAGAATGCCTTTCAGGCTGAAATTGATGCCGCCTGCGAGTTCATCGATTTCCTCCGCTTTAACGTTGCTTTTGCCCAGGAGATATATGAAAAGCAGCCGGAATCCTCATCAGGAGTTTGGAACTACTGCCAATACCGCCCACTGGAGGGTTTTGTCTTCGCCGTCACCCCCTTCAACTTCACCGCCATCGCCGGTAACCTACCGACCGCCCCGGCAATAATGGGCAACACCGTAGTCTGGAAACCGGCATCGTCTCTTGTTTATACCCCTTACCTGATCATGGAAATTCTTGAAGAGGCTGGTTTACCACCGGGAGTTATCAATTTCGTCCCAGGCTCCGGGGCAACCGTCGGCGACCCTGTGCTTGCCGACCCCAATCTTGCCGGGGTGCATTTCACCGGTTCCACCAAGGTTTTCCAGGGAATGTGGCGAACCATCGGTGAAAATATCGCCAGCTACAAGTCCTATCCCCGCCTGGTAGGCGAAACCGGTGGTAAAGATTTCGTATTCGCTCATAAAAGCGCCGAGGTTAAATCGCTTGTTACCGCCCTTGTGCGTGGTGCTTTTGAATATCAGGGACAGAAGTGCTCTGCAGCCAGCCGGGCCTATATTCCTAGCTCACTCTGGCCTGCTGTCGAGGCAGGTCTTCGTGAAGAGATGTCACAAATCAAGATGGGGCCACCTACAGATTTCCGCAATTTCACAGGGGCGGTCATCGATGAGGGAGCCTTTGATACCATTTGCTCATACATCGATTTTGCCCGTGACAGTCAGGGAGGCGAAATCATCATCGGTGGGAAATGCGATAAATCCGTGGGCTATTTCATCGAACCAACGGTAATTCTCGCTACAGACCCACATTTCAAAACCATGGTCGAAGAGATTTTTGGCCCCGTACTGACCATCTATGTTTATGAAGACGACGCTTTCATAGAAACCCTCAAGCTCTGTGACAGTTCCTCACCGTATGCTTTGACCGGGGCGATCTTCTCGCAAGACCGTGCAGCTGTCAGTACCGCCATGCACCAACTCGAACACACAGCAGGCAATTTCTACATTAACGACAAGCCTACCGGCGCAGTGGTTGGCCAACAGCCTTTTGGCGGTGGCAGGGCTTCAGGCACCAACGACAAGGCTGGCTCCATGGCCAACCTGCTTCGCTGGGTGTCAGTACGGACCGTGAAGGAAACCTTCGTTCCTCCTGAAAGTTTCGCCTATCCATTTATGGGAGAGGAGTAGCCGTTGACACTTGTGATACTCTAATAATTCCGAACTAAAAAGCAGTTAAGGGATGAGGTGGCCTCGGCCAGCTCATCCCTTGCACATGCTTGCATTTTTGATCAAACCCAAAATACCACGACAAAAACTTGCTCAATCTTCTTTTTCTGCCAACTTCACAGTGCTTTTGAGATTTTCCTTAAATGTCTTATGAGCCACCATACAGCCCCACCCGAAGCCTCATTATTCAATCAAAAAAGGACTGGAAGTACTTCAGTCTTTCTTTCGATAACGGCTCGACACCCTCAAGAGGATAGGGACGTTTCATATGCTCGTACTTGGAAACACCCAGGGTGTGATATGCAAGAAGCTCAACCTGCTCCACAGCCGGGAACCTTTGGATAAACTTTTGCAGCTCTTCAATATTCTCCTCACTGTCATTTACACCCGGTACAAGAACATGCCGTATTCTTACTGAAGTCCCGCTATTGGCAAGAGCCCTGTAAAAAGGTTCGGCCTTGGCCATTGGAACTCCTGTGAGCTGCTGAAAACCGTCAGCTGAGACCGCCTTCACATCAAGTAGCACCAGATCCGTCACTTTTAAAATCTCTTCATAAGCGCCAAACCCCACGCCTGAAGTATCTATGGCAGTATGCAACCCTCCATCCCGGCAAAGACGAAGATAGTTCAATAAAAATTCAGGCTGCAGCAATGGCTCCCCACCGGTGCAGGTCACCCCGCCAGAGGAATGTTCCATGTAGGATCTGTAGCGAAGGGTTTTCGCATACAGATCCTCGGCCGAGACCATGTTCTCTTTGCTGAACTGCCAGGTATCCGGATTATGGCAATAGATGCAGCGCAAGCCGCACCCCTGGAAAAACACCGCAAAGCGAATTCCCGGCCCGTCATGGAGCGCCATGGTCTCTATGGAATGAATGTAGCCGTTCATGGGGTCACATTGCTGTATGAAAGGTTCTCTGCAGCACTTCAAGCTGCTGTTCCCGGGTCAACCGGTTAAAATGCACCGCATACCCTGAAACCCGTATTGTCAGATTCGGGTACTCATCGGGGTTGTCCATGGCCTTTTTCAGCGTATCCCTGTCCAGCACATTGACATTGATATGATGTCCGCCCTGCTCGAAATATCCGTCAAGAATGGCGGTAAGATGCGCTTTTCTGGCCTGCAGATCTTTGCCCAGTGTCTGCGGTACAATGGTAAAGGTGTTGGAGATGCCATCCTCACACACGTCTGTATAGGGAAGTTTTGCCACAGAATTGAGAGAGGCCAGCGAACCGTTCAGTTCCCTGCCATGCATGGAATTGGCACCCGGGGCAAAAGGCTCTCCTGCCTTTCTGCCGTCCGGCGTAGCACCTGTTATCTTGCCATACACCAGATTTGAAGTAATGGTGAGAACGGAAAGGGTATGTTTTGCGCCGCGATAGGTAGGCCGCTTCTTTAACGCTGCCGACATTTTTTCCACCAGCTTGACAGCCAGATCATCCACCCGATCGTCGTCGTTGCCAAAAAACGGGAACTCACCGCTTACCTCATACCCTTTGGCAAGCGAGCCTTCCCTTATAACCTTCACCTTGCCATACTTCATAGCACTCAGGGAATCTGCGACGATGGACAATCCAGCAACGCCAAATGCCATCAGCCTGTCGACTTTGGTGTCATGCAGTGCCATCTGACTTGCTTCATAGGCATACCGGTCATGCATGGTGTGAATGATGTTCATGGTATCAACATAGAGCTCGGCAATCTTTTCAATGGAGAGGCAAAGCTTGTCCCATACCGTCTCAAAATCGAGATAGTCACCTTCGATGGGTTCCAGTCCCTCGACCACCTTTTTGCCGCTCACCTCATCAACACCACCATTTATGGCGTAAAGCAGCACCTTTACCAGGTTGCAGCGAGCACCGAAGAATTGCATGTTTTTACCGATCGTCATCCCTGAGACACAACAGGCAATAGCGTAATCATCACCATAAAGTGGCCGCATCAGTTCATCGCTTTCATACTGCAGTGCATCCGTGCGGATAGAGAGTTCCGAACAATATTGCTTAAACTCCGCAGGCAGATGTTTTGACCACAAGACGGTCATATTCGGTTCCGGGCTGGGGCCCAAAGTATCCAGAGTATGCAGAAACCGGTAGGATGTTTTGGTTACCAGAGTGCGGCCATCATTTCCTATGCCGCCGATTGCCTCGGTTATCCAGTTTGGATCTCCTGCGAAAAGCTGGTTATACTCCGGTGTTCGTAAATGGCGAACCAACCGCAGCTTCATGACAAGCTGATCGATGAGTTCCTGGGCAAAGGTTTCGGTAATCAGACCGGCTTTGAGATCCCTTTCAATATAGATATCCAGAAAAGTACTCACACGCCCCAGGGACATTGCCGCGCCGTTATTCTCCTTCACGGCTGCAAGATAGGCCAAATAGAGCCACTGCACCGCCTCTTTGGCAGTGGACGCAGGCCTCTTGATATCGCAATCATATCGAGCGGCCATCTGTGCCAGCTCCTTTAAGGCACTTATCTGTGCGGAGAGTTCTTCGCGCTCCACCACCCTGGAGCCATCCATTGGGCCTTCGTGATTATCCAGATCACGCTTTTTCTCGGCAATCAGAAAATCCGTACCATAGAGCGGTACCCGGCGATAATCCCCAATAATCCGGCCTCGCCCGTAGGCATCAGGCAAGCCCGTCAGCAGACCGGCACTTCTGGCCCGTCGCATAGCTGGGGTATAGGCCGCAAAAACGGCCTCGTTATGGGTCTTTCTATACTGAAAAATTGAGGAAATTTCTTTTGAAGGAGTATAGCCATAAGCCTCACAGGCCCCTGCTGCCATACGCATACCACCAAAGGGGTTGAGTATTCGCTTGAGCGGTGCATCGGTCTGCAGACCGACAATGAGTTCATTCTCTGCATCGATGTATCCCGGTTCAAAATTGTCTATTCCCGAGATGCGTGTCGTATCGATATCAAGAACACCCTGCTGCAGTTCTTTTTTGAGAAGAGCCTGGCACTGGCCCCAAAGTTTCTCAGATTGCTCGGTGGCTGAAACGAGAAAGGAACTATCCCCCGAATATGGGAAATAATTGAGCTGGATAAATGAGCGGACGTCTACGGTTTGCTGCCAAATTCCCGGCACAAAACCATTCCATGAATTGTTCATAATTCTTCAATTCCAATGGTTTACAGCCAGGCATAAAAAACACAAAACCGCCTGGACTGTTGCCCAGGCGGTCGGCATATCTTCAATCACACTCCCATGTGGTTATCCACTTCCGCCAGTCATGTGATTGTTTTATTCATTTGTTGTAGGTGGGCTAGTGTAAACAAGCTCAATTTCATTGTCAAGCAGGAAGTCATTTCTTCGCCCGGAAATGTTATCCGCATCACTTAACACACAAGTTCAGCCATATAGCAGACACAGTTAATGCTATGCACTAAAAGGATCAGAGTGATATCAGGCGGTCATCTTGTTTCATTTGACTCTGCCCCACTCTGACCATTTTTAACGCCCTCAACATCGAGATAGCCTGAGACATCGCCGCAGGCAACAGTATCGGATTATAAAAAGCTGGATGCGCCCCCCTTAGGCCCTGGTATCAATCAAACCTGGCAACCCATCTTTTTATAGATCTACAAGAATAATCTCAAATAGTTCACAACTGCCGGCACCGAGGTCGAAGCCAGCAGCGTTTGTACCTTTAATATATACCCCTTGAAGCCACTTGATTGGTTCAAACATAAAGAGCTATACTTCATACCAAGGGAGGTGTGGCTCTGATCATTTGAACAGGTCTTACCGTTTTACGTAGAGCCCTCTCTCTGGATTACGCCATCAAATCCTTCGTTGGCAACATTACGTAGTAAGTCTCGTAGTAAGTCTCATCAGGTGTCTGCCGCTACAAGCCTGAGTGCGCGCGAATTGATTTAATGGCCCTCACAAAATAATGAAGTGCCTCAATTCCACTGCCATCTTTGACTAGATACCAGTGACAGTAAAGGATTCCATATGGATAGTGAGCTGGACGTGAGCATAAAAGCTTATGACCTGAACGCTTACTGAAACACTGAATACTGAAAAGGAGATTTACTATGCCGATCCACGAAAAAGACAACGTGCGGGGTGAGCTGTTGGACGATGTGTATGCCTCGAGCGATCTCTCACTTGTCATGCCAAAATACAAGTTCCCCAAAAAAGAACATGCCGCACGGCACGCCTATCAGGTGCTGCACGACGAGCTGATGCTTGACGGTAACTCCCGGCAGAATCTCGCCACCTTTTGCCAGACCTGGGTAGAACCGGAAATCCACCAGCTCATGGATGAATGTATCGACAAGAACATGATCGATAAGGACGAGTATCCCCAATCTGCGGAAATTGAGGGGCGTTGCGTTCATATGCTGGCGGATCTGTGGAACTCACCTGATGCAGCCAACACCTTGGGCTGTTCAACCACCGGTTCCAGTGAGGCTGCGATGCTTGGCGGCATGGCGATGAAATGGCGTTGGCGCGCCAAGATGAAAGCCGCCGGCAAACCGACCGACAAACCCAATATGGTCTGCGGGCCGGTTCAAGTGTGCTGGCACAAGTTTGCCCGGTATTGGGATGTGGAGCTTCGGGAAATCCCGTTGGAAGGTGACCGGCTGATCATGACACCGGAAGAAGTGATTAAGCGCTGTGATGAGAACACCATCGGGGTAGTGCCAACCCTCGGTGTCACCTTTACCTGCCAGTACGAACCGGTCAAGGCGGTGAGTGACGCGCTTGATAAGCTGCAGAAAGATACCGGTCACGATATCCCTATCCATGTCGACGGGGCCAGTGGTGGTTTCCTTGCACCTTTTGTCGAGCCGGAGCTGGAGTGGGACTTCCGCCTACCACGGGTCAAGTCAATCAACACTTCGGGCCATAAGTTCGGTCTGGCCCCTCTCGGGGTAGGCTGGGTTGTCTGGAGAGATAAGGAGGACCTGCCTGATGATTTGATTTTCTGGGTCAATTACCTGGGCGGCAATATGCCAACTTTTGCTTTGAACTTCTCACGTCCGGGCGGTCAGATCATTGCCCAGTACTATAACTTTCTGCGGCTGGGAATCGAAGGATACCGGAAGGTCCACCAGGCCTGTTATGACACCGCCCACTATCTGGCCGATGAAATAGAAAAACTTGAGCTGTTTTCGATCATCTATAATGGTCGTGGCGGTATTCCGGCCATGAGCTGGTCTCTGAAAGAGGGCGTTGATCCCGGCTTCAATCTCTTCGATCTCTCTGATCGAATTCGCAGTCGCGGCTGGCAGATCGCCGCCTACAGCATGCCACCCAAAAGGGAAGATCTCGTCATCATGCGTATTCTTGTCCGCCATGGCTTCAGCCGTGATTTGGCAGATCTCCTGATCGAAGACCTGAAGCGCTGCATCGACTATTACCAGCGAAACCCGGTGGTCAACAAAGGTAACGAAGATGACTCCGGTGGTTTCAAGCACTCCTGATAGTCTGGGGCGACAACTTAGGATGAGCGGTGCTGCGAATTACGGTTAGGAGCCGCAGCACCCGATGTTTTTAACACTGGAGAAATGCTCATGAACCATAATAATGTCCCACATACAGCCAAGTTGACATGCGCCCCGAACCGGTCATGGCGAATACCGAAAATCCTCGGCATGGCCTGCGTGATGGTGCTCCTGGCGGGCAGTGTCTATGCTGCCGACAGCACAACACAACCCGAATACGGGCCGATCGGTTTTATCCTTAGCTATCTGGCCCAAAATCCGTTTGCATACCTGTTCCTGGCCCTGGCCGTCGGTTACCCACTCGGCCGTATCACGATCAAAGGGCTCAGCCTCGGGACAAC
Source organism: Desulfosediminicola sp. (assembly GCF_048381775.1). NCBI lineage: Bacteria > Pseudomonadati > Thermodesulfobacteriota > Desulfobulbia > Desulfobulbales > Desulfocapsaceae > Desulfosediminicola > Desulfosediminicola sp. The sequence goes on from NZ_JBLXGE010000009.1 coordinate 12,059, forward strand.
CGCAGGAACTTTGGTGACCGGCATCGCCATCGCCCTGGCATCCAGCGCGGTGTTTGGCATCACATACGCGATCCCTGGGCTGGTGGAAGACATCTTCCTGATGATGTTTATGTACGCCCTCGGCATGAGAGTCGGCCCGCAATTCTTCTCAGGGCTGGCCAGGGGTGGTTTGGATTTTGTCGTAATCGCGGTGATCACCTGTGTTTCGCTTGTCCTGATCTGTTTCTTCGGCGCCAAGCTTGTTGGCCTCCCACCTGGCTATGCGGCAGGTCTCATCTCGGGAAGTTATACGGTCACTGCAGTGATGGGGGTCGCCGGTTCAGCGGTTACCAGCGGGGCGTTCAAGTTGCCTGAGGGCATGACTGCGGACAGTGTTATGGCCAATATGGCCGCAGGCTATGCTATCAGCTATGTGCTGTCGTCGCTCTTCACCATCCTGTTCGTCAAATACCTGCCTTCGATGTTTGGCTATGATCCGGTAAAATCTGCGAAAGAGGCCGAGGCTTCCTTCCAGAGCGGCGAGGACAGCGGTGCCTTACCCGGCACGGCTGGAGCATCGATCCTCGGTTTTACCGGTGAGCAGATCCGTTCCTACACGGTCGAACACCAGGAACTGGTTGGGCAGTCCGTCCAGAACCTTTTCCAGAAGTACCCGCATGCAGCGGTACTCATGGTTGTCAGGGGAGACGAGGTTATTGAAGCCAAGGACAACCCGACTCTGCAGATGGGTGATGTGATCGGGGTTATGGGCCGCTACGGCGATCTGGTCAGCAAAGGTACCGAGGTTGTGGGGACCGAAGTCGACGAACCGCGGGCCCGGAAAGTTGATATCGAGGTCGCCGACATCCACATGGGCAAATCCGAATATGCTGGCAGGACTCTGGAAGAACTTGGCCGCCAGATCGGTTTCGGCGTTTACCTCAAGTCACTGTTCCGTGCCGGCGTAGCGATCCCCCATCTCCCCGGGACTGTGGTCGAAAAAGGTGACGTGCTGCGTCTGGCCGGACCGACATGGTGTGTCAACCAGGCCGCCAAGGCGCTCAAAAGCGTACCGATCGTGGAAAGCGCCTACACCGAGGTTTCCTTCATGGCGGTGGCACTGCTTGTTGGATTTATTATCGGCCATGCCAGCGTGACGATCAGCGGCATCCCATTTGCGCTCGGCACCTCGGCCGGCTGTATGATGATGGGAATCCTTATTTCCTGGCTGCGCACACGCAACCCGGAGTTCGGTGGACCAACCAGTGAAGGCGCCCGTGCGTTCTTAAATGACATAGGTCTGAGCATGTTTGTTGCCGTTCTGGCGGCCGGCGTCGGGCCGAAAATTATGACCTCGTTTCAGGGAACCGTGGTGATCTGGCTCGCTGTCCTGGGTCTGCTCGGTGCTCTGGTGCCGCCATTCATAGGCTGGCTCTACGGTCTCTACTTACGCAAGATGAACCCGATAATCCTGGCCGGTGCCTGCGCCGGTGCGCGCAATAGTACGCCAACCTTGAACGGCGTTCAGGATGTCAGCCAGAGCGCTATTTCGGCGGTGGCCTACCCGGTGCCGTATGCCTTGACTTCGGCGCTCGTACTGATTCTCGGGTATCTTGCCATGGTATTTTCCTGACGTTCAAAACACGGGGTGATCACTATGGGCGAATATCAATAATGGAAGTGTACAACCCGATCGACAGAGTTGCCGATCGGGTTGCTGGCCATTTTGTTCATAGCCCATGAGATATATAAAGGACTTTTATGGTGTAAGTAACAGCATTACTGATTTTCCATTATCTTGTAATGAGACAAACGATGCCAGAAGTGCGAAAGCCGATACGGATTGCCGTCAATGTCATGCGGACGCGGTTGACCGTGATCGGTTTCAATATTGCCATTGTATCCTTTCAAATAGCCCAGTTGCCTGGGATTACTGGTGGAGTGAGCGTCCCAGGGATAGATCACCCTCTGCATCTCACGGCTGGTGTTGAGCTCTATATGGCCCTGGCCCTGTCGCTTATTGCCATGATTGCCTTTATCATGAGCTGCGGGCTTGATGAGGTCGGGATATGTACGCACTGGTCACTGATCGCTGGAGATCTGCTCATGTATTTGGCCCTGGCATATACGATTGCCGGTTTTTTTGCACCACTGGCAGCTTCTATACGAAATGTTGCCATGAACCTTCCAGGCCATCCGGCGCAGACCTTGATCCTTCAGGAGGCCGTTTTGATCGCGGGTGGTATCGCCTGGTTCCTGGCCATGTACCTTGGTCCACTAGTGTCGTTAATGCGTTCACCGTTCTCCCTGACAATAAACCTGAGTCTTGGAATTGGTTATTTTCTTATACTTCTCTTGCTTTCCTGGGTAAACGCCCAGGCAGGTCTTATCGAAATTAAATCTGGTTCGTTCGTTACTGAGCCAGGGATGGTTCTCAGGGAACTGGCACAACCATTTCGTTGGTAATTGATATCAGGGTTTGTCACCATTTCGGGCATTCCAGGGAGAATTACCATGGAAGTCCTGCATATTTTTTTCAGTACTATGCCCATGGCTGCGCTCTTTCCGTTCTTGGCAATCGCCTTCGGGGCAGGCAGGTTCAAACTGGGAAACTTTGAACTCGGCGGCATGTCTGGATGTCTCTTTGTTAAGGTAGTAACAGGCCGGGTTGATGTTCCCGTTAATCCTGTTGTCAAGTCGATAATGTTTGCGCTGTTCATCTACAACTGTGCTCCTCATGTGCCAAAGTGTGCGTAAACAGCCTGGTACAAGAAAGCAATGAGATTAAGCTGATACCAATACAATGAATCTTTCCAGAAAGGCAAAAGAAGCTATCAAGACCGCTCTGGCGGCAATTATCGCCATTGGCATAGCGGTATCCCTGAACTGGGACAACCCGAAATGGGCTGGTTTTGCCGTGGCATTTGTGAGTCTGGCAACGATCGGTCAGTCATTCACCAAGGCTGCCATGCGCATGCTGGGTACACTGGTGGCTGCAGTATTTTCTCTCTTCCTTCTAGGGCTTTACCCCCAGGAACGATGGCTGTTTATGACGGTATACTCCATGTATCTCGGCTTCTGCGCCTATAGAATGACCCAAAGCAGGCATAAGTATTTCTGGATGGTGAGCGGTTTTGTCTGTGCCATTATCGTGTCATCTGCCGGTCCCGACCCGGCCCATGCTTTCCATGTGGCAATGACCCGTACCCAGGAGACCGGTCTTGGCATACTTGTCTATAGTGTGGTCACCCTGCTGCTCTGGCCGGTCAGCTCGAAGTCACAGTTCGCGCAGGCAACGGATACGGTTGCCGCAACCCAGCAGCAAATGCTGGCGGTTCTGCTCAAATCGCTGAACGGAGAGGATGAGACTGAAAAAATTAAGACATTGAGAACGCAAATGCTGCAGGCTCAGGCACAGTTTAACCAAATTATGGAGGGGGCAATCGGCGATACCTACGAGGTTTGGGAAGTTCGTCATCAATGGCGGAGATACGCAGCTTTTTCCGGAAAGCTGACTGAGTCCATGGAACGTCTCTGGGAAAGCCTGGACGCTTTACAGGATATTGATCTCAACAGGCTGGTATTAAATCTTGATGCTGTTACCGGCGAGTTGAACATGCGCCTCAGCCAGATTCAGCGCATGCTTGCCTGCCAGATGTCCGAGCAGAAGCCATTACCTATGACTATCAGCCCGGCGGCCGACATGGTGCGCGCCTTGCCGCCTTTACAGAAAGCGGCCCTGATCAGTACCCATGCCCGACTCACTGAGTTAGTCCAGCTCACCCAAAGCCTTTATGATATCGTCAGCAATATCCGTGGTGAAAATCAGGTGGTGGAGATACCTGAAGCGATGAATACCTACAACTGTGTTCTTCCCGATATCGAAGGTCTCAAGTGTTCATTCTTCGTAATGCTGAACAGTTGGCTGGTCTTTCTAGCTGTCATTTATATCGATGGGCTTCCTGGTGGTTTTAGTGTTCTCTCAATTACAGCGTCATTGACCCTGGGTGTGGTGATGCTGCCTCAGCTACCGGTAAAATACCTCTATCTGCCTGTAGCTATAGCTCTTCCCGTTGGCGCAGTGAGCTATGTCGTCATCATGCCGCATCTTTCCACTTTTTCTGGTCTGGCCATCCTCATTTTTGCGGGCGTCTTTGGTTACTGTTACGTGTTCTCTGCACCAAAACAGATACTCGGCAAGTCTGCCGGGCTGGCCCTGTTCCTTTCCATGACATCCATTACAAATCAGCAGAGCTACCATTTTCTGGCCGTAACTACCATCAGCCTGTCGTTTTGCATGCCAATTCTTATGCTGACATACAGTCTACATTTTCCCTTCTCGAATCGGCCAGAGAAAGTATTTCTCCGCTTACTTTGCCGATATTTTCGAAGCTGCTGTGTATTGACATCCGAATTCAGCCAGAACCCATCCGCACAGCAGTCATGGTTTCAGCGAATACTCTATAGCTATCATCTCCGCGAAATCGATACACTGCCACGTAAGATTTCCAGCTGGATACCGTTCATCGACCCCGGAAATCTGCCGGGCACCACACCGCAGCAGATTCAAGCTGTGCAGATCAGTGTACTGGCTCTCAGTTACCGTATGCAAGAACTGCTTGAAGAACGGCAAATCCCACAGACATCTACATCTGGTCTCGAGCAACAGGCAAATGAGGAGCTTTACGCCTGGCATCAGGTGATTCTACAGGAATTCAAAACGCTGACTGCAGTACCAGGCACAATTCGGGAGGAACAGGGTAAAGAAATCGCTGAGGTCGTCAACCGCTTCGAAGAACGTCTCCAATATTTGTTCGATAATAGTGATGAGATACAATACAGCGAAGAAGACAAAATCATTTTTTATCGATTACTTGGAGCGTGCCGTGGGCTTTCTGATGCGCTGCTCCGCTATATCTCCAATGCCGCAGCAATTGACTGGCAGCCCTGGTATGAAGAACGATTTTAAACACCAACAAGGATAAATTATGAGTTCTGTAGCCCATGAATTTGTGTTAGGAGGGATCTATATGCCGCCCTTACTGGTTGACGCTATTTTAGGATTAGCTGCAAGCAGCGTGACCACACTGCTGCTGAATCGCTATCGTCTCTCCCGTTTTATTGCCTATCCTCCTCTTGCCTCTCTGGCATTGACTGTTATTTATACGATTTTAATAGGTACTTTCTTTATAAAGGTGTGAATAATGAAGGCATCGCTGAAGAAATTGACAACCTCAATCCTTGTTCTGACAGCCGTAGCCTTTGTCTTTTTTAAATATCGAGAATACATTCAAAATCCATGGACGCGTGATGGGCAGGTGCGGGCTGAGATTATCCAGTTAACCTCTCGGGTTTCAGGGCCAATTGTCTCACTCCCCATAAAAGACAACCAGTTTGTAAAAGCAGGCGACGTACTGTTTGTCATTGACCCACGAACCTTTGAGGCAAGCTACGAGCAGGCGAAGGCATCATTTGAGAGGACCCGGGATACCTATGAGGCCGGAGTCCGACAGGTTGAAGTAGCACAAGCTCAGGTCGAAGCTGCCAGAGCCTCAGTTCTGCAGGCTGCCAGCAAAGTGCGTCAACTAGACTCCGTGATTGAGAAAAACAAGGCGGAATATTTGCGACAACAGGAGCTGTTACCACAGCAGGCGACTTCCCTAAAAGCAGTGGAGCGAACAAAGGCCAGCTATGAGGTCTCGATGGAGGAGCATAAAGGTGCTGTGGCTGCCTTAGCCCAGTCCAAGGCCGCTTTAGGTAAGGCAGAAGCCTCCCTGGCTGAAGTTCAGGCAAATCTTGGCCAGCTTGGCGATGCCAACGCCGGCATTCGGGCGGCACGTGCTGCGCTCCGTCAGGCGGAATTGAATCTTGAGTTCACTACTGTCAAGGCACCGCTGGATGGCTATGTCACCAACCTGAATCTGCGGCTTGGCAGTCATGCCGTGGCTAACCAGCCGATATTGGCGTTATTGGATGTGAACAGCTATTGGGTGCAGGGATTCTTCAAAGAAACGCTGGTGGGTGATATCCAGGCAGGAAATGAGGCCATAGTCACTTTGATGACCTACCCTGACCAGCCCATCAAGGGAACTGTTGATAGCATCGGCTGGGGTATATCCCAGCAGAATGGCAGTACCGGTTTCGAGTTGCTGCCCAACGTCAGCCCAACTTTCGAATGGATTCGATTGGCCCAGAGGGTGCCGGTTCGTATACGTCTTGGCGAGGTTCCGGATAATATACAATTGCGTGTAGGCACAACTGCCTCGGTACTGGTGCGAACACGTTCTGCCGGCACAGCAGAGGGAGAACAATGATACGTAATTCCATGTTTACTTGCAGCACTCTGCTCTTGGCTTTGCTGCTTGGTGGCTGTTACAACATCGGACCGAAATATACTCCTCCTGATGCTGCGATCGAAAACACCTGGATAGAGGAGGACAGCGGGCAACTGAACAGCGCTCAGCAAGCAGGCGCACGGTGGTGGTCAGAGGCTTTCGGAGATCCAGAACTGGATCGCTTGGTCGCCATGGCCCTGGAGCAGAACCTCACCCTGCGTTCAGCGGCTCTGCGGGTGTTGCAGGCGCAACAGCAGTTGGCAATAGCCATTGGCTCCCAGTTTCCACAGCAGCAACAGGTTACCGGTTCCGCTTCCCGCCAGAAAGAGACGGGTTTAACGTTTGACGATTACAGTATCGGTTTCAACATAGGATGGGAAGCAGATCTCTGGGGCCGATTCAGTGATCAGGTCGACTCGGCTTCGGCGGGGCTTGATGCGAGTGTCGCCGGTTATGACGGAGCTCTGGTTTCTCTCGTCTCACAGGTCGCACAGAATTACATTCTTATTAGAACCTATCAGCAACGCTTGCAGGTTGCCAGACAGAATATTTTGCTGCAGGACAAAAGCTGGCGCATTGCTAAAGCCAAGTTTGAGGCAGGTGAGGTTAGCAGACTCGACGTGGACCAGGCCGAAAGCCTTTTGAATAACACCAAGGCTTCTGTACCGGCTTTTGAAGCAAGCCTGCAGCAACTGAAGAATGGTCTGGCAATTCTACTTGGTGTACCGCCTGCCAAGTTCAACATGTTACTCAACGAAGAGCGCGATATCCCACATACTTCATCAATCATAGCTATTGGCATGCCACAGGACCTCGTACGGCGTCGGCCGGATATCCGTCTTGCGGAACGACAACTTGCAGCGCAGAGTGCCGAGATCGGCTTTGCCATGACGGAGCTTTATCCGCATCTCACTATTGGTGGGGCAATCGGCACCACTGCCATGAACAGCAGTGATCTCTTCACCAACGATGCCCAAACCTGGAGTCTGTTCGGCATGTTCGAATGGAACATATTTAATTATGGTCGCTTAAAGAGCAATGTCCGATTGCAGGATGCCCTTTTTCAGCAGCTATTAGTCGATTACCGGAATACAGTGCTGGAGGCGCAGGGTGATGCAGAGAATGCCATTATCGCCTACCTGAAATCCCATGAACAGCTAATATATTACCGTGCAGCAGCTAAGGCATCGCAACAGGCGGTCAGCACGGCGACCATCCAATACAGAGAGGGAGAAATCACCTTCAACTGGCTGATAAGCATCCTCGACGAAAATCTGCAGCAGCAGGATCTGCTCGCAGAGGTTCGCGGTTCGACGGCTACCGATCTTATTCAGGTCTTCAAGGCTCTTGGAGGAGGATGGGAAATACGTCAACAAAATGACCCGGTCGATTTATTGCCTGTGGAGACAAAAGAGGAGATGAGGGCGCGAACTGCGGATTGGGAAGGTGTCTTACAGTAATGGTCCGATAAATTCGGGAGTGACGGTCTCCTCTCGTTGATCAGGAGGCTGTTGATGAGATACGCTTTGTCAATTCCAAAATAGTGAGGTTTGAAATCATCTTGGATTGCGAAAATAAATCCATCCCTTTTCCCGTAGCCATTTCACTCTTAGCCCGAATTTCTCATCAACAAAGTTTTTCGCAGATCGAGGAGATACACAGGCCATGGAATTGTAATAATTTACCGCCCAAGCCCTGTAACGATGGCTCTGCTGAAAAATCTCTTGACCCGCAGGGTGACCTTTGGGACTTGAAACGAAAAACACTTTGATTTTTAACCGATTCAACCAATTCAGTGCTGGCAACCATTTGAGGGAATATTATCATTACGCTGAAAGTACCTGGAAGGAGGCATCTTAGCGTTCCCTCGCGAGCCGTATGCTCTTGTAATTTCACCTCAGCAGAGACACACACTTTTGATACCGTTCTTCAAAATCTGCCCTGTCGTGTTCCTCTTTCAAGTACCTGTCAGCCTCTGCGCGTAACACCTCTGCATGCTGCATCAGTTGTTCTTTATGGCTATCATCTCTTAAGCCTTCCGCTATCCGGATAAAAGCATCTATCAATCGTATCGTCACCGCTACACTCGACCGGCTATGTTGCCTCAGTTGGTTAAAGGCGGAATCAAGCAAACCTCCAAATGTGTATGTTTTCAGAATAAGCCTCAATTGTTCGCTGGAATCACAACAATGGGGGCTTGGTAACTGTTTCTTCGACAGACTGCACATTGTTGAGCTTAAGTAATCGATACAGGATATTGCTGTGAATGGATCATTGATTCCCGGTGAAAGCGACCGGACCCCTATCTCCACCATCTGATGGATAGCGTATTCAACATCCTGCTCAGGAGTCCGCTGATATCCTAGAATGAAAGCATCGCTTATTCCGTGTAGTGCATCGTCTTGAACTTCAGAAGCCGCGTATATGGTAGCAATCCGTGAACCGGCTACGGTGAAATCTCCGGCTTTGACTGTCAGCTCCATCACCCAGTCCGATTCACTGCACCTCTCCATGAGTATCTCGTGATCAATAGCCTGAATGTATCCGCTACGCTCTGTATTGAATGCTTTTTCAAAACTATACTCTCCACTTGTGCGCTGAACAATTTCCGTTTTCCCACTTTCCGGGCTGTCTTTCTCATTGGGGGAGATGTCAGAAAAAATCCTGTCAATGTCTGCTATAAGGCTCGTGTAAACGGCTACAATCACCGACTCTGCTTTCAGCGATACCGAAATATGGTGGATAAAAAATATCAACACGCCAACATTGAGTATCGCTAGAACCACCGAAATCGTCACCGACAAAGTCGGTACAAAAATATTGCCGGCCGTGGATTGAATAGACCTGAGAATGAGCAGGCAATACACAAAGGTTGAGGAAAACGATCCAAGCACGAATTGGGTGCTCTTATCCTGCATGAAATTTCTTAACAGCCCCGGACCTAGCTGAGATGCCGCAAGGGTCAGAGCAACAATAGTTATTGAGAATGTTACCCCGGCAACCGAGATCATTGAGCTTGCTACAGTCATCAAGGTAGCCCGCGCTCCCTCCGGCCCGACTGCAAGCAAGACATCAAGTATCGAATCTCTGTTAATCTCAAAAGGCGATAACGACTGATGGTAATCGACAAGCTGATCCAATCTCAAAGTGACGAACGACATGCAGAAAAGTACAAGTATCATCAAGGTGGGAAGAAACCAGAAACTTGTCTGAAGAGTGATCCATAAATTATAAATCTTTGTCTTTCCCATACGTCATGACCTGGAGCATGGCACTCTATCCCCGTTTTCTTTGAGCTAATTTTAAACCCCAACTCAACAGACAACGCGTAAAGATTGTGGAAATATTTCTATATGCAGCTGTTCATCCTGATACACCTCCCCGTCTATAACGTAATGTGGATCGGTTTCGTTTATGATAGTCACTTTTCGGGCATGATGATGCTGCACAGTGTTTCCCGAGCTGATGTTCAACATGCCTGAGAGAGCCAATTCGAACAAACTTGACACCACCCCGAGCTCATTTTCTTCGGGAGCTAACCAGGTAATGTCGAGTAGTCCATCTGCGTGGTCAGGGTTACCTTTTCCTAAAGCGAGCAAGGTAGTTATCGGAGCTGCGTTAGCTACAACCAGGCTGCCGGTTTCTATTGAGAAGGGTTCCTGATCATCAAGACTCAGGGTAACGTGGATAGTTTTTCCTTTCTGAATTGCCTGCCATAATCCTTTTAGATACGCGAACTGGCCGTACTCATCTTTTTCCTGCCGGTCTGCCGCTTCAATCATCTTCTGCTCAAACCCCAGACCTACAAGCAGCAATACCAACCGACCGTTGCATTGAGCGGTATCTATTTTTTTACTGTCACCCTTGAGTATGTAAGAACATGCGGTTTCCACAGGACTCAGCTTGGACTGAATCCCCATAAGAACATGGCATAACGCATTGGTAGTGCCGGCAGGTATGATGCCAAGGCGAATATCTGTATTGACCACTTGCGCTGCAACTTCTGAAACTGTGCCATCACCACCACAGGCAATAATCGTATCCGGATTTTGGCGTACCCCTTCTTTGGCGAGGGATGAGATCGACTCATGCTCTGAGGATTCCTTTATGGTCATGAGGTATTGAACAGAAAGTTCGGAACATACCTCCTGTTTATACTCGCCCCATTTTCCTCCCCCAGAGACAGGGTTGGCGATAATCCACGCCGTTGGCAACCGGAACAGCTTTTCAGATTCAATGAACTGTTCTAATTTTTTTCGTTGCCTTGTATTCAGGTTTACAGTCCGTCTGATTTTTTTTAGATCTTGCAGCGTTTGTTCCACACTCGAACCTTTTCTATTACTTATCAGATAGGCTGCAATTACCAGTGCCGACCGCCCTCTTCCGAGAGCACAATTCACCAGGACCGGCCCATTCAGGCGCTGTTGATTCTTTATCCATATAATTGCCTGCTGGAGGTCCTCAGCGCTCGGAACGGCATGATCAAGAATGGGAATGTTGAGGTATGCCATCTTCGTATCCAGCAATGACCAGCGCAGCGATTCAAACTCTGCCGTAACATCCAAAATTGCCTGTATCTCTTTTTGCGCAATAACAGACAGGTCGCTGGCTGTCAGTTTATCACCGATATACAGCCCATCACTGATGCGTTGGATGGACGGCACACCATCATTTTTTCGAGCAATGAGATTATATATATGCGTTACAATGAGAAACGGGATGAATAGAACTTTGATGTAAAATGGTATTTTCCCCCTGGCATCTTTTCTGAAGATTTTGGATTGATTGGAAAAATATGCCCAACTTACAACAAGAAAGGGAATTGAAATCCATGCAAAAATCAATCGGCCCAGGTTTGAAGGAGAGAGCAGTAAACAGATGATGCCTGCGAGCCCACAAAAGAGATAAACGATCCCCATATACATAGGTTCACCAAAACTTTCCTCTGATAACTTTAAATCTTTCCAAACACGCCACTTCGGCCCGGAAGACATTATTGATCGTGATCAAAGCCCAAGGCGATGTAGCCAATGGGATTAGATCTGTTGGGTTTTTCTGATATGGCTGTAATTGAAACCTGCAACAAACACGCTCCCGCCGATGAGGTTTCCTAAAATGGCAAGCCCCACAAAACGTATTCCCTGCTGGAAAGTATATTCATCACTGATGAAAAGAGCCGTAAACATCTCAACCGAGCCGGCGATGGAATGATGAAATCCACCCAGCCCTATCAGAAAGGTGACGATATAAATGCAGATCATCTGACTTATAGATGGAGAGGTTACCAGCACAAGCCAGCCGCCAAGGGCCATGAGCCATCCTGCTAATACTGAACTCACAAGCAGGGTTCCTGTCTCCTGACCCACCAGGTGATGACCTATTGCGATATACCCCTCTTTCGCCATGACTACACCATCTGCCCCTACCAACAACCATGCGCTGCAAAAGGCACCTATTTCATTGCCCAAAATGACCACAAGCCATAAACGGAGCAGGAGTTTCAAATTAACTTTGCCGGCAAGCAGAGGATAGACTGCTGTGGCGGTATGCTCTGTAAAAAGCTGCGTGCCGCTCATAATACAGATTATGAACCCAAGCGGGTATACAAGGGCAGTAGCCAATCGGGTAACCAAGGGGGCCTGGGAGAGTGTGAATGTAGTCATTACCGCAACCGCCATGGCGGTAAAACCTAAAATCAGGCCCGCTCCCACTGAGGATAAACAGAGAGAGAGAAATGGTCGTTCCAGCTGTTCAATCCCTTCTTCAATTGCTTTTTCCAGAACATCATCTGGATGCCGGACAGTCTCATCGCTACGTTTAATGATAACCGGTATATAATCTTCCTCTTCCAGTTCTCGCTCTACCCCACGCTCCGTGCGAGGTACTTCGCTTGCTAGCTGGTCACTACCGGCTTGGCCTGATGCAACCCCCGGCTTTTTTTTCTGCCCTGATCTTTTTTCTCTGGTCATATCACCGATTTTTGTGAGAGGTGGTTGAGATACTACCAGTCTCTCACAAAATTACAGGCAAACACAAACACCTGCTTAATTCATAGTTCTCACAGAACTTATCATTGTTGTCCCATCCCCAAGCTGGCAGCAAATAGAATTTATCCGCCCCTTCATATCGTTAGGCAGCATACCCGCTGCTCCTTGATCCCACCTTCAAATATCATTTGAGACAATTACACCACACCGCAGGAAATCTTCCATACTGCTTTGAACGATGATTCAACACCTTCAGACACTGTTTGCTCTGGAATCAATCAGTGGAATGTTTATTATTTTAGATTTAAGCCACCAGCAATAAGTGCATCAAACGGCAGACCAACGATCTGAGTCAGAAGCTTAACTGAGATCTATTGAGACTCTGCAAAGATGATAGCACAGTCGGATTATCAGTTAGCGCCTTAATTACTTTTACATGGAGGAACCATATGGACTCTGGCATGTCAGGAATTTTGGGACTACTGGTATTAATTGCAGACATTTGGGCCATAGTTAATATTGTGAAAAGCGGCGCTACCGCCGGCATGAAAATTCTATGGGTATTGCTTGTGCTCATTCTCCCAGTAATAGGGCTGTTGATATGGTTCTTCTTTGGGCCAAAATCCATGGCAGCTCGTTAAATATGTTTGGAGGTTTCAAGCTGTTGCGGTGATCAATGCTATCAATAGTATCACTTCTGCTCGTTCTTGCCTCATCCATCCTGGTCACTCGTATCGCAACGGTTGCCCTGACCCATACAGGTTTATCCCGTGAGTCGGCCAGGTTTCAGGCAAGATCCGCTTTTACAGGCGTAGGGTTTACCACCAATGAATCTGAAAAAGTGGCCAACCATTCCGGTACGACGTCGAATCCTTCTTCTTCTGATGTAGCCTGGTATATTCAAACGAGCACTTACAGGAGGCACCAGCCACTGATAGCACTTCCATACAACGATTATAATTCAACAGGATAGACTGTAAATTGGCCCCGGAATTCTTCCCGCCTTATCCTCACCAGAATTACACCATTTACCGTTAGGGTTAAGACAACTACCGGCCACCCTGGGCCAAGATATTTTTTTCCCGCAAAACCTTCGTTACAGGCCATGGGCGGTAGATTACTACAGCTCCACGGCCTGTGCCTCGATCTGCGACAAACTTTCTTGATGGGAAATTCGGGTTAGGTATAATTTTCTGAAGGTACAGTTGCCACTTTAGCTCAGCTGTCGAACCACATCCCGAACAATTCTTTCACTGTAGGTGTTCAATTTCCAGTGGCCGGGACTCCAGCCTTTGAGGAAGCGGTGAAAATCGGCCCAGGCATAAGGATAAAGCTTGCGCCACTCCGCCTCTACTGCCTGAAAGTCGATTTCTGGTTTGCACACGATCAGCGCCCTCTGAAGCGCGGTGAAATAGATATCCAGCAACCAGCCTTCAAGACGCTCGCAATCCTCTTCCCCAAGACAGCTGCCGATAAAGTAGGCGACATCCTTCATGCCGCATCCACCGCCAACGTACTGAAAATCGACGGCAGCTACCTTGCCGCCATCACGGGAAAAGCAAAAATTTGCCAGCTTGGCGTCTCCATGTACAAGGGTTCGATACCGACATTCCCGCAATGATTGATCAATCCTGCCGGCAGCATGTTTCAGTGCAGGATCAGCCAGCGCCTCCAATTCATCTGGTCGGGTTTCCAGATGCCAGTAGGTGCCTTGAGGCCACAAACCCTTAGCCCCGTCAGACTCATTAGGCTCGGCGCCCATCCAGGTCGCATGAAACCAGGCGAGCCAGTGCAGGCAGGCGGTAATCTCCTTTTCTTCGACGTCCCCACGGCGATCAGGAAAACCCGCAGAATCTAAGTCTTCCAAAACTATCACGGTCTCTGAGCCATGTTGTTCTACAGCCAGGCAATGTGGAACACGGCACTCATCAGAACAATGCTGAGCCCAGTTGGTGTACCATTCTGTCTCCACCTGATAGGACCTGAGCTTACGCTGATGGCCAAGGTCAGTATTCCATCCCCTAGGGTGGTCCCTCCCATCCAGAAAACTCACATGTTTCACAACCACAGTGGAAATGGAGCTCCCTGTTAAGCCATAGCGCAGGATCGCACCGTAACCGCTCCACAGCTCCTGAATTCCTTCTATCAGCTCCATGTCAGTGGCGCCAGTTGCCTCTAAAACACAATTGAAAAAATCGCTTTGCATAAATATTAAAAAAGTACTTTGGGAATACCTTGTGTTACCCCAGGAGTCTGACAGACTCCCAGACCGTGCCAGAACCGATTAATTGACGCTTACGTGCACAATAGCGCAGGTTGAAACAAGATTTTAGAGAGTGTTTAATCGGCTCTTGATTTCCACGATTAATAGCTGTTATCCAGATAACGCGCTTTTATATGTTCGAGAAAGTACTTCGGGTTGGTCATCTCACCCGTTGCCTCACGGATAAGATCTTGCGAATCCATGGTACTTCCTTTTTCCCAGATATTCTCACGCAGCCATTCACGGATAAATCCGACGTCCCCTCTTGCAAACCTGTCCTGCCAGTCAGGATAGACCTGGCGCATGGTCTTGCTGAGCTGGGCTGCGTTGAGTGCACCAAGCGTGTAAGAAGGAAAATAGCCGAAAGAACCATCCGTCCAGTGGATATCCTGCAGGCAGCCATCCCGATAGTTCTCCCTGGTCGATAGACCAAGATACTCCTGCATCTTCAAATCCCACAGCTCCGGAATATCTCCAGGTACAATCGTACCGTTGATCAGTTGACTCTCAATCTCAAAGCGGAGGATAACATGGAGCGGATAACTGACTTCATCTGCGTCGACTCTAATATAGCTCGGCTGAACCCGAATCGCCGAGCGCCAGATCTCTTCAGCTGAATATTTGCGACTATCAACCAGCCCATTATGGATCTCATCGGTAAAAAAGGTAAGAAATGGTTTACTCAAAAAGATCTGCTTTTCAAAAAAGAGGCTCTGGCTCTCATGCAAACACATGTTTCGCGCCTCGCCCACCGGTAGATTGTCCCATTTTTCCGGCAGACCAGCCTCATAACTGGCATGACCTGTCTCATGGGCAGTTCCCATAAGCGCATCGATAAAATCGTCATCCTTGAACCGGGTTGTGATTCGCTGATCCCCTCTTCCACCTGTGGAAAAAGGGTGCAAACTCACGTCAAGCCGGCCTGCTTCAAAATCAAAGCCCAAATATTCCATAAGCTTGTGACTTATAATCTTCTGCTGCTCAACAGGGTATGAACCCACCGGAGAGATTGCTTGCTGCTGTTTCTGCAGCACCTGCTGCATAAGCTCGGGAAGCTCCTTTTTTAAACCTGTAAAAACATCGGCTATAAATTCACTGCTGTCCCCGGTGCAATGCAAATCCAGCATGGCGTCGTAGGGTGTGGTAAATCGTTTGGGATCTGCAGCCTGCCTGAGCTGTGCCTCCTCGCGGGCCAGTTTGACCACTTCTTCGAAGTTGGTCAGAAAACCTTGCCAATCATTGTCCTTCCTCTGGGTTCGCCAACCATGTTCGCATTTTGAGCCGGCATAGGACTGTGCCTTCACCAGACTGGCCGGCAGACAACTAGCCTGCTGATAGGCCCGATTCATTTCGAGAACCGACCGCTTTTGCTGCTCATCCGTCGCCTGGTAATCAGCCATTTCAATCAGCTCACCGATTTCAGAACTGATGAGCATTTCGTGGCGCATTGAGGCGAGTTCAGCAATTGCCTGGGCCCTGGAGTTATTTCCTCCAGGTGGCATCATCACAAGCTGGTCCCATTGCAGGAACGTTATCGCATGATCAAGCTGGGCAATTTTCTGGAATTGAATCAAAAGTTTAGGATAGGCATTTGAAGGCATAGAGACTCCAGTATTTTTTGAGTGTTGTCTTTGATATCACTCACGATGTTTTTATATATGCTTGCCGCTCTGCCTGAACTCACGCAACGAGCACGGATCTATTATGATCCTGCCACCCTCGCGCACCGCTCTGAGTTCACCAAACTCAAGCAATTGATAGATTATCTTGCGGCCAACTCCAAGATATCGTGCGGCATCCGCCACAGATACTTCTGCGGGAAGTATATCACTCTGAAATGAATTCTTCATCTATTCGACTCCATACGCCATGCGGAAAAGATCAGATGTATAGCGAAGCGGTCAAGCGGGTACCAGGAGCCTGTCGGATTCTGCCATACTCCTCCTTAAAGAAAAGTATAGGCACGAACGGGAGGAGGCAAAGAGGAGGGGAATAAAAGAAAAAGCGGGATGCGTGCCGATAAAGGCGAAACAATCCCGCTTTATAAGATCATCAGCTGGCAGCCTGAAAAATTACAAGCCGAGCTGGTCGGAAATCTGCTGCATGGCGGTAAGGCTCAATTCGCAAAAATCCGCCAGAGGAATACCACACTGCTCGCATTCGGCGATTATTTCCCGGTTGGCACCCCGGGCAAAAGCCTTCTCTTTATACCGCTTCCGGATCGATTTAACTTTTACCGAAGCCAACGACTTATCGGGTCGCACCAGCGCTGAGGCAATAACCAGGCCGGTAATGGTCTCGCCGGCAGCAAGGGCATGCTGAAAATGCGTTGAACGGACTTCGCCAGGATGTGCTTCGAGATTATGCAGCTTAATAGCCTCAACAATCTCAGCACTCACACCTTTTTCCTGCAAAATAGCTACAGTTCTGGTGGTGTGTGTGGCAAGTTCAGGCTCAAGTTCCACATCGAGGTCGTGTAATAAACCGGCCAGCCCCCATTTCTCCACGTCTTCACCAAGGCGCTCGGCCATAGCCCGCAGAACAACTTCGGCTGCAAGGGAGTGGTTGATGAGGTTCTGACTTTTTACGTGCTCCTGCACCAGGGCAAGGGCCTCGTCGCGCTCTATCCCGTATCCATTTATTTCAGACATCGTTTTCTCCCACAAGTCTCACCTCACCTGCAACTACACCGAGGTCAATGAGTTTTCATCCCAACACTAGGGTCTTCATTTGAGGTCGAGGCATGTGAAAAAATTTACCGCAGACATATATCGATATTCCGGGGATAAACTTTTACACATAACGAAGATATCAGGCGAATAGACCGTATCAGGTCGGAAACGAATTAGTATTTCAGACCAACCTTCTCCCGCACCAGGTCCAGAGTTACGGTAGCTTTTTCCCTGGCCCTGTCGGCTCCACGGGCAAGAATTTTTCTCAATTCTGCAGGATCAGCCAGATACTCTGCCTTTTTGGCGCGAGCCTCACCAAACTTGTCATTCAACAGATCGAGCAGTTCAAGTTTCAGGTAACCGTAGGCAGCACCGCCATTGACATAGAGATCACGAATCTCAACCATACGCTCAGGAGTCGCAAACAGTTTCATCAATGCGTAAAGATTACAGCTGTCGGGATCTTTGGGGTCTTCAACCGGGGTGGCATCAGTCTCAATGGCCATGACTCGTTTTTTGAGCTGCTTGCCCTCCATAAAGATCGGAATGGTATTGCCATAGGACTTGGACATTTTCTGGCCGTCAAGTCCCGGAACAATTGCTGTGGTCGAGCTGATAGTAGGCTCAGGGATGACAAATGTTTCGCCGTATTCGTTATTGAACTTCTGGGCGAGATCACGGGCAACCTCAAGATGCTGTTTCTGATCCTTGCCCACCGGTACCTGATTCGCCTGGTAGAGCAGAATGTCGGCAGCCATAAGCACAGGATATGAGAACAAACCATGGCTTGGCACAATACCTTTAGCAACTTTGTCCTTATAGGAATGACATCGTTCGATCAACCCCATCGGCGCCAGAGTTGAAAGTATCCAGGTCAGCTCACAAACTTCAGGTACATCTGACTGTACCCAGAAAATGCACTTTTCCGGATCAAGACCGAGGGCCAGAAAATCAGCAGCTGCCTCAAGGGTACCGGTGGCAAGTTTTTTCCCTTCACGGACGGAAGTGAGTGCATGGAGATCAACAATAAATACATACAGCTCGGAGCTGTCCATTCTGGAGATCATTTCCTGCATCATGCCAAAGTAATTGCCAATGTGCAGCTGACCCGAAGGTTGAATACCTGATAAGACTTTCATGATAACACGTTGCTTTTATAATTTATTAGAAATAGGAATGATTTGGACAAAGGCAGTAACATACCCTAAAAAAATAAAAAAAGGGAGTAGGGAAAATTCATCCCCACTCCCTCAATCTATCTATGCCGCCACTCGGTCCGGTGACAGCACAAAGCCATTACTTCACTTCTTCGAAGTCGGCATCGACGATGTCATCATCATCCTTTTTCTTAGCGCCGCCTGCTGCACCTGCGCCGCCGGCACCACCCTCAGGGTTGTCCTTGGAAGCCTGCGCATACATCAGCTCAGCAAGTTTATGGGAAGCGGCAGTAAGTGCCTCAACAGCTGCCTTGATGGTGTCAACATTGTCACTTTCCATGACGCTCTTGACGTTCTCAATCTCTTTTTCCACGTTGGCCTTGGTTTCAGCATCCACCTTGTCACCAAGATCGGTGAGGCTCTTCTCAGTGGCGTGAACCATGGCATCTGCCTGGTTACGGGTCTCGATCAGTTCTTTGCGCTTCTTATCTTCCTCGGCGTGCAGCTCAGCATCCTTGGTCATCTTCTCAATTTCTTCCTCGGTAAGTCCGGAAGAAGCGGTAATGCGGATGGACTGCTCTTTATTGGTGCCGAGATCCTTAGCGCCAACATGCAGAATACCGTTGGCATCAAGATCGAAAGTTACTTCAATCTGCGGTACACCGCGAGGTGCCGGCGGAATATCTGAAAGCTCAAAGCGCCCGATGGTTTTATTGTCCTGAGCCATCTCACGCTCACCCTGGAGTACGTGGATGGATACCGCAGGCTGATTATCTGCCGCAGTGGAGAATACCTGGCTCTTCTTGGTTGGAACAGTAGTGTTTTTCTCGATCAGCTTGGTGGTAATGCCGCCGAGGGTCTCAATACCGAGAGAGAGAGGAGTAACGTCAAGCAGCAGAACGTCTTTCACATCGCCCTGGAGTACACCACCCTGAATTGCTGCACCGATGGCAACGACCTCATCCGGGTTAACACCTTTGTTCGGCTCTTTACCGAAGATCTCTTTAACTTTTGCCTGAACCATCGGCATACGGGTCATACCACCAACGAGGATAACCTCATCGATTTCAGATGCGGAGAGACCGGCATCTTTGATCGCTGTGACACACGGTTGAACAGTACGCTCAACCAGATCACCAACCAGGTTCTCGAATTTGGCACGGCTCAACTTGAGGTTGAGATGTTTTGGGCCTGAAGCGTCTGCGGTAATAAACGGCAGATTGATGTCGGTCTCTTTGGTAGTAGAGAGCTCCATCTTGGCTTTCTCAGCCTCTTCTTTCAGGCGCTGCAGAGCCATTTTGTCGCCACGCAGGTCAATACCCTGCTCGCGCTTGAACTCATCTGCGAGCCAGTTTACGATACGCATATCGAAGTCTTCGCCACCGAGGAAAGTGTCACCGTTGGTGGACTTAACCTCAAATACACCGTCACCGATCTCAAGGATGGAAACGTCGAAGGTTCCGCCGCCAAGGTCGAATACCGCGATCTTCTCCTCACCTTTTTTATCAAGTCCGTATGCAAGGGAAGCTGCAGTAGGCTCGTTAATGATGCGCTGAACGTTAAGACCTGCAATTTTACCAGCGTCCTTGGTTGCCTGTCGCTGAGAATCGTTGAAGTACGCAGGCACTGTTACCACTGCCTCGGTAACCTCTTCCCCGAGATACTCCTCTGCGGTCTGCTTCATCTTGGCCAGAACCATCGCAGAAATCTCTGCCGGGCGGTATACCTTGCCCTCTACCTCAACAGATACGCTGCCGTTCGTTCCTTCAACAATCTTGAAAGGGCTGATTTCTATGGAGCGCTTAACCTCGGCATCAGCAAATTTACGTCCGATAAGGCGCTTGATCGCATGAAGGGTACGCTCGGGGTTGGTTACCGCCTGACGTTTTGCTACCTGGCCAACCAGGCGTTCCTTGTTGTCCGTGAAAGCAA
Organism: Desulfosediminicola sp.; assembly: GCF_048381775.1. Taxonomy (NCBI): domain Bacteria; kingdom Pseudomonadati; phylum Thermodesulfobacteriota; class Desulfobulbia; order Desulfobulbales; family Desulfocapsaceae; genus Desulfosediminicola; species Desulfosediminicola sp. Next base: position 32,384 of record NZ_JBLXGE010000009.1, read on the forward strand.
CAACTGATGGAGTTGTTCTGTTGCCCTCGACATTTGCGATAACCTTCGGGTCGCCACCTTCCATGATAGCTACACAGGAGTTAGTGGTTCCCAAGTCAATTCCGATAATCTTACCCATGTTTTCTTTTCTCCTTATATCAATCTATGTCGGACTGTTTACTCCGTTACAGAGAAGACAATCCTGTTAAGTCGAAATCTGCTTTCATCATTGACTGTTAAAGTGGTCATGTTCCGGATATTGTCAAGAGATGTCTACAGATTTAATAAGCTGACAGCGACCTGTTATATCGCCTTAATCATTAACCTTGCCGGACGATACTATAACTTTCGCAGCCCTGAGCAGCCTGTCTTTATAGTAATAGCCCTTCTCAAATTCATTGACTACATGATTAGCCGGAACGGAATCGCTGGCCTCCATGGTCAGAGCCTCCTGATGATTGGGGTCAAACGGTTTCCCAATCGAATCAACGGCCTTTACCTCAAACTTCTCAAGGGCAGTGACCAGACTCTTCAGTGTAAGCTGAACTCCCTCCAGAAATGCTTTGAAATTTGCCTCTGCGTCGTCCATATCGTTGCAGTGGCCAATAGCACGTTCCAGGTTATCCACTGCCGGCAGAATTTCTCTGAAGATCTGCTCACCAGAGTATTTTAAGGCTGCAGCTCGCTCACGTTCCATGCGCTTTTTGAAATTTTCTGACTCAGCGGCCGTCCGCAGCATCTTGTCACGAAGTTCTGCAATCTCTTCCCTGGCAGCAACAAGCTCTTTCTCTAAATCCGGTGCCTCTTCTTCAGTGCTACCTGCTGCAGCTTCTTCAGACGACACAATATCTTCCTGCTCGAGCTTTTCGTTCTCTTCCTGAAGATCATTGTCTTTCGTAACTTTGCTCACCATTTCCTCCAATTTCTTGCCAAGAAATAAACTTATATACCGAGAAAGTGCTACATTGTGCCACCCCCTCGAATCACTTCAAAAACCTGTGCGAACAATAAGTAAGCCTCGGCCAATGTCAAGACAGATATATTCAGATTATGTCAATTATTTTCCGGAGAAAGAACAGATCCGGCGAGGGCACGGCATCACCTCAAAAGAGTAGCGAAGAAACACAGAGATGAGTAGTACAAGAAAATGGCTGAATAGAGTTAAATTACTCGTTCAATCCATGCCAACATCATAAAAAGGCGAAAAATTTCCCGTCGACACCAGGAATAAGCCATTGTATTGTTAGGCGCAGTATTCGCCCGTTCAGTTACTTTAGCCGATCAGCCGGAGTTCATATGAACAATTGTAAAGCAATGTTGCCGGTTTTATTTCTCTACCCGTTGCTTGGCGGGTGTGGCCTGGTGTTGCCACCCATGAATCCCGTTACCTATGCAGATCGAGAGGTCGAGGCGATCGTCGACCCGCAGAAACAGATAATTCTAAACGAATCAATGGTCTTTTATGACTCAATTTTCAAATCCGAGGGCATCAGGTTTCCTGGCGGTACGTATACACTGGAAGCGGAAAATACGCATTATTACTACTTTGCAGCACCAGAAAAATTGGAATATAGAACCTTTAGCACCGATGGTACCACAAGCAGCATCCATCACTATGCAGGCGGCCTGTTCTATACCAAATCGATCTTAAACTGGGTTCCCGGAGGCGCTTACTACACAGTCAGTGACCGACAGAAGGTTCACATCTGGAAGCTCGGTGGAGAATTTATCAGTGAAAAGGGCTACACCTGGGACACAACCTACTGATCTCAGTCATTCATCCAACATCCCTTAGCCCAGCGTTTGTTACCTCACCCCTCACTTTCATACTTGTTCAACTTATTCTGCAGAGTCTTCCGGGTAATCCCCAGTCTGCGCGCCGCTTCACTTTTGTTTCCTTCTGTCTTTTCGAGCGTTTCAAGAATAAGTTTTTTCTCTGCCTCAAAGAGTGACGCAGGCTGCTTGGCTACAGTGGTTTCCTTTTGCTGCTGGTGAAATCTCTGGACAGACAAAGGCAGACTCTTTTCAGTCAGCTCTTCGCCCCGCATCAGGATTACCCCGCGTTCTATTGCATTTTCCAGCTCCCGGACATTGCCGGGCCAGGGATAGCCGCAGAGCAGATCCATACATGCCGGAATAACGCGGGAGACTGTTCTTCTGTTTTTGGCAGCAAATTTCTCTACAAAATGATTCACTAAAAGCGGGATATCCCCGTCGCGTTCACGAAGTGCCGGTGAAGTCAGCATCACCACGTTGAGCCGATAGTAGAGATCTTCCCTGAAATTTCCTTTTCTGACCTCTTCTTCCAGATCGCGGTTAGTGGCAGCAATAATTCGCACATCAACCTTGACCGTCACCTCACCGCCCACCCGCTGCAGCTCCTGCTCCTGCAACACACGCAGCAGCTTTACCTGCATGGCCTGGGAAGTTTCCCCGATCTCATCCAGAAAAAGGGTTCCACCATCCGCCTGGACAAACTTACCGTCCCGCTGCCGGTCAGCACCGGTAAATGCGCCCTTTTCATGGCCAAACAGCTCCGATTCCAAGAGACTTTCGGCGAGCGCGGCACAGTTCACTTTAATAAACGGTCCATCACGACGTTCACTATTGATATGCAGCGCCTCGGCCACCAGTTCCTTACCTGTCCCTGATTCTCCGTAAATGAGCACCGTAGCTTCCGTTGGCGCCACATAAGAGATCATCTCGAGAAGTTCAAGCATCTTCGGTGACTCACCTATAATAGCTGTTTCAACCTCCCGCCTCTCCTTGGGTGCCTGCTGCCTTTTTTCTGTAACCTGGCGATGATCCACAGCCCGTTCCAGCGCCAGCCTGAGCCGGTCGAAATCAAGGGGCTTTGTCAGGTAATCGTGGGCCCCCTCCTGAATCATCAAGACCGCATCATCTACAGAAGAATAGGCGGTCATCAAGACAACCGGCAAGGCTGGCTGAATCTCGCGAATACGCCGAAAAGCCTCGCGCCCATCCATTTTCAACATCCGGATATCCATCAGCACCGCGTCATAACTGTTCTGCTCAACTGCCGCCACGGCAGTGGTCCCGTCATCCGCCTCAACACACCTCCACCCCCACTCTTTCAGCATGGAGCTCAACATGTAACGGTGAACCTGTTCGTCATCCACAACCAGAACTGTCATCTGTCTATTTGCCACTTGATGTCCCTTGAGTTCATTTATAAAAGAGCAGTTGACCGGGAAAGGGGTGCTGCTGTTTTAGTGTATAATATAAAAAGTTATATTTCAGGCTTGAAATATGTGCTCATCCCATGTGAAATGCAAGAAAAAATCTTGTACAAACAGTGGCGAGCCAATCCGTTGTATAATGAAATACCTAAGCGGTCATTTCGAGGCGGCACCACTCAATACTCCGCTTAATAATCACCACTAAACCCATAGGAACATCAAATGAAGGATATTACAATTCTCACCACCGGCGGTACAATCGATAAGATCTACTTTGATGCCAAGAGTGAATATGAGGTCGGACCGCCCAATGTTGAGCGTTTGCTGGGGGAGTTGAATCTGAATCTCAGTTATAAAATTGTTTCCCTGTTTCGCAAAGACAGTCTTGATGTCACTGACGAGGATCGCCAAACCATACGCAAAGCGGTACAGGAAACAAAATCACAGAAAATTGTCATAACTCATGGCACAGACACCATGGCCGAAACAGCCAGGGCACTCATTGGTATTGAGAATAAGACCATAGTACTGACTGGAGCCCTGGAACCAGCCCTCTTCAAGACCAGCGATGCCATTTTCAATGTCGGCTGTGCGCTGGGCGCTGTACAATCTCTTGAACCCGGAATTTATATTGCCATGAACGGGGCAATATTCAATGCAGACAATGTGCGTAAAAATCTCGAACGTAACATGTTCGAGGAGATCAACCCCACCGGGTGAAATGCGCCCCCGCTGACTTGTCCCCATCTGCTACCATCCTTTCCGGTAACATTCTCCGCTCCGGGACCAACTTCAATCTGCCTGAACGTCTGAGGAGTTCCGGCTAACGCTCAAAGGAATAGAGGATATCGGCGCCAGTCGCCTCGGTTGAAGACCTGGTCTCCACCGAAAAACCTTTACCAAGGTCATAACGCAACAGCCATTCACCAAGCTGGTCAAAGAAGTTATGGTCATAGCCGATATACAGTTCGTCAGTCAGCTTTTTGCCAACCACCAGTGACATTTCTTCACTGGTGGTCCCCTCGATATACATATCATCTATTGGCAGCAGACTGGTCAACCTGTCCACCAGGCCGACACTTGTCTCAAGCCCTAAAGCCAGAGCAGCAGAACTGAGCAGGTTTTCATCCTGCTGGCCGGTGTTTGACATGGATCGTCCTACCACCATATAGGCAAGAATATCAGTGTCATCCATCGGAGGGTCTGAATAGAGCACAAACTCCAGATTATCAACCGTGCCGCTGACATCCACTCCCACTTTAACTGCTTCACTGGTTGCATCACCCTCCGATACGACTTTTTCCGCCCGTGCATCGATTCCGGGGTTGTCGATCGGACCACCACTGAAGAGCAGCTTGCTTCGAACCAGATCCAGGGAACGACCATAAATGGAGAAGACTCCTTCTTCAAGAGACAACTCTCCTTTGCCAGTCATAACCGAGCCCGGCACCATGTCAATCTGCAGATTCCCCCCGAGGTCGCCGCTCAGGCCGTATCCACTCAGCTTTACTTCATCCCCAAGGGTAAGCAGCATGGATATACCGAATTGCCAGCTGGCAGCTTTTTGTTCCTCCTCGCCATTGATAAATACCACGTCACCGGACTCGCTGACCGCAGCCTTGAGATTTTTCGGCATGACCTGAGCACTCGGAATATGAAGCTTGCCACTGAGGTGCCCTCCCTCCTCGTTGAACTGCAAACGCAGATCAGGCGAGGCCTGAATAGCGTACTCCGGCAGCATAACCGCATCGAAACTGTCCCCGGTGAATGCAAAATCACCAAACACACCGCCGTCACCTACCCCGAGGTCCCCCTGGGCCTTAAGCCAACCGGCGCCAGAGACCGCCTCGGCTAACAAACTGACCCCGTTCTGGGCACCGCTCAGGGTGAACTTCAGGTCTTTGAGTGAAATTCCAAGGCTAGGTACGTCAACAACACCATCCGTCAGATCGAGCTTGCCGGTGATGGCCGGTTGAGCCACTGTTCCGCTTAAATCCATCGTTCCGGACAAAGAGCCTGAAGGACGAACACGGTAATCGGTCAAGGGAGCAACAAAATCAAGGGAACGAATATCAGCTTCGACGACGCCGCGAAGAGGAAGCTCATCCAACCCTTTGCCCAAAGAGCCCAAATTGGAAATTTCCGAATCCAGTCTAAATTTTGACTGGTCGGCAAAAAAAGCATCAATCTGAGCTGTCAGATTATCGCCAGCGAGATTCACTCGCAAAACAGCATTATCAAGATCTGTACGCTCCCAATCGTCTTCAGTCTGTTCATCTCGGTGCCCTATACCCGCTTTTGCAATCGCCATAAGGCCACTCCCCAGCTCAAACCGGCCATGGTTCCCTCGAAAGCTGAAATCGGCCGAGCTTTTGCCCCACACGGGATCAGTCACCGGCAAAAAGGGTTGGAGTCGAGACAATTCCATATCCTGCCAGCCAAAATCCACGGAGAATGACTGATTTTCCTTTTCCCACATGCCCGACAGACAGATTCGTTCCTTCCCGGCGAACACGCATAGAGAGTCGAGAAGGGCCTGATCCATCGACAGTGCAAGGGGTGCTTCCCCCCTCTGTCCCCAGGTACCTATATTCTGTCCTGTAACCCGGAAACGCTGCAAGTCACCAGCCCACTCATATTCTTCTGACAAACCGCCACTGAGAATAAAATCCGCCAGCCCCTCATTGACCTGCAACAACCCTGTTAATTCGTGTTGTTTAACCAGGCCCTCAAGGTTGAGTTTGATTTTTTCAACTACCAGACTATCCGGAGAACCTGTCTGCAGGCCATAAGCCTCAACTGTGGCTGAAACAACACTTTCCGGATCTACTCCGCCCCGTATCTCTGCATTGACACTGGCTACCCCCAGTTCCTGATAACGGATTTCACTGCCTAGCAGTTTTGCCGAGAAATCGGGCTGCTGCCGATTACCTACCACGCTTCCGGACAGGTTCACCCTGCCCCCCAGATCAACCAGGAATTCACTGAGATCCGGAGATTCAAGATTCACCGAAAGATCCAGTTCTTCGCCGGCAGTCCCTGTCAGACTCAGTTCAGATGTACCACTTTTGAGAATCACATTGTCGATATCGAGTCGATCGGGCGTTAACAGAAGTTCACCATGTCCCTCTACCGGGTAGTCGCGTACCACTCCCTCAAGCTGTTCAACCTGAACCACGCCTCTGAGGCTTTCCTGTTCCCGCATACCGTTACTGGTGAAACTGCCGCTCAAGCTGCCGGGATAGTCTGCAAAAAAAAGGGAAGGATTCAGCTCTTTAACGGAGAGATCGGTCTGCCACTCAAAAGATTCTCCGGGCTTGTCGAGGCCATTCGCCATACGAGCCATCGCCTCGAGCTGCAATTCAGCATCGTCACTGGTAAAATTGACCCCCTCAAGCGTAATAGTCGATTGTGCAACCTTAATCTGTCCTTCACCTTCCAGATCAAATCCACGCAGTTCCCCCTTGATGTCACTGAAGTCACCAACCAGTTGCAGACCATCTTCTCCCGTATAGCTGCCGGAGCTGATCAGCCCAAGGCCAATCCTGCCGGGAAACTGCTGGTGGAGCTGTGACGGGTCAAAATCAGAGAGTGTCAGCTTTCCTCGCCAGAGCAATTCCTCATCCCAGGAAAGCAGCCCTTCGACAAGCTCGGCCTCTCCCTTCCTGTTCGAAGCGTGTATGTATGGAAACTCAATCTGATCATAGTTGCCGGAAAGCTCAATTTCGAAATCGACATCATCGAAAAAAAGATAATCCAGATTCCCTTTGAGCTTTCCTGAATAATTTTTCAGATCACCGTGGGCCGGTCCTTTCACCCCGATCATCATTTCCGGCAAAATCCGGTGGCCATTCTCCAGCTGAAATCTTTCGATATCCAGGTCCGCTCGCCACAAGAAATTGTTCGGCAGGCCTGTTATTTCACCATCCACTGTTGCCCTGGTGGGCTCATTCAGCTCCACATGGGCTGCCAACTGCTCAATTGGCCCGGCGAGGTGCAATGTACCAGCCAGGGGGCCAACCCCATATCCCGAAAAGGTGGCATCGCCGCCCAGCTCAACCTGCCAGCCATCGGCGGTATTGAGCATACCTGTCAAATTGGCGCTATAGCCCTTTGCCTGCAGATCCAGAAGGCTCAGCCGGACAGTGTCCTCTTTGCCTGAAAGCGACAGGTAAAGATGCTCAACATAGGCAATTTCGGGGAAGGAAACGGAAGAGATTCTGGCATGTTCTATTTTGATGCTGTCGAGCAAGACCTCAATCGGCAACTTCAAGTGAGGGAGAATAACAGGTTCCCGGCTCTGTTCTTCCTTTTCGGCAACATGCTCTTGTTCCAGCAGGAAAACATCCACACTCTGGACTCGAAAAGAGAGAACATGCAGCTTGTTCTTGAATATCTCTAACGGTCGCCAGTCGGCCTTCACCGAGCCAATGGCAATTTCCGCGGCCGGGGTATGGATTTTCAGATTATCGACCTCCCAGGAGGAGGCCAGAGTTCCATAAACGGCATGATACGAAACGTTGCCATCGGTCAGCCCCGCGGCTGTTCTGGCAAGTAATCTCAAACCGGGCTGACTCCAACCAAGGATAAAGACCAGAGCTGCTATCAGCAGCAGGAGTGCTCCTGTAAAACGGAGGACAGACTTCATAAATCCGCCCCTACTGTCAGATGCAACCTCAGAGGTGCACCATCCTCCAGGATGGCACTCGCCAGATCTACACGAACCTGCCCGAATGGCAGCCGGTATCGAAGGCCAACTCCCACACCCTGCTCAAACCTCAAGCTGAGGTCATCGGTGGCGGTTCCCACATCCCAGAATGCCGCCACTCCCCAGGTGGGGGTAACTTCCTTTTCAACCTCAATGCTGCCAATCACCAGATACCTGCCGCCAACCACTGTCCCGGATGAATCTTTGGTACCGATCTCTTTATAGCCATAGCCTCGAATGGAGTTGTCACCACCGGCATAAAAGCGGAGTGAGGGCGGCAGGTCATCAATAGAATCGACCAGAGTTGCCCCCAGGCTTCCCCGAGTGATCAAACGCCAGCCAGGTACAAAGGGATATATGAATTTTCCGCCGATAACGCTTTTCACAAAAGAGGCATCCGATCCCAGGGCTTTACTGGCACCACTCACGCTCAAGGAAAGTTCCAGACCATAGCGGGTATCAAAAAGGTCATCGGCCCAGACCAGCGTACCGGTATAGGTGGGCACGAACAGCAGGCTATCACCTGAGGTCGCCCCAACGGTGTAACGCTCGTCACGAACTTCGAACAAGCCACTGTGCCTGACAATTTCCCCACGATGTTCCAGCTGTACCCCGAGAGTGAAAAGACGGGTGTCGGTATCATCCCATATCTGGTCATGGTATGAGGCGTTATAGAGCATCTTGTCGGTTATAGGGTTACGCCAGGGTACTTCGTAGTTCAGACCTATGTTATTATCCAGTTCACTTAACTGAGCACCGAAACGAAATTTGTGACCTTTATGGTTGAGCAACCTGTTCCGCCACTCAAAACGACCTCGAACCCCGGTATCAGTCGCATACCCGAGACCAATGGAATACCTGTTCAAGTGCTCAGGCTCAGTGAGCCGAACCTCTACCGGCACGACATTATCCACAGCCTGATCGACTTTGCCGTCGACCACCACACGACTGAAATAATCAGATCTGTACAGAGATCTTTGCAGGTTTATGAGTTTGATCGGTTTGTATGGCTCGCCGTCTGTATACGGCAGGTACTTTGCCAACAGCGACTGATCGACATTCTCGTCATAAAAAATTGTTTCACCGAAAACGTATTGCGGCCCTGTATCAAGGGTAAGACTTATATCAGCTCGCCGTTCTTTGCGGTTTATACGAATCTCCCGAACAATGAACTCCGCCTTCATATATCCCTGGCGGATGGCAGCGCGAACGAGCTGTTTCTTCGCTTTTTCATATTTGGCCTGATCCAGAACATCGCCAACCCCGAGCGGAAACTGTTGCAGACCGCCCATGAGCTTTTGACTGCCAGGCCCGGTAATTGATAAATCAACATCATTTACCAGCACCGGTTCACCCGGTTTTACATCATATGAGGCAATGAATTGTCCGTCTACTTCCTTGAGTTCTGCTGATATCTCAGGATCGTAAAAGCCAAACGGAGCAATCGCCGAGCGAATATCACCTTCTGCTTTTCGGTGGAGACGACGAATCTCATAAACTGTCAATCTGGGACTGTCGCGGTGTTGATAGAGTTCAAGCCTGGTCAGGACATTGTCTTTCAGCTCAGCGTCCAGTCCTGTTACCGAAACTTTTACGGTCGCAGCCAGAGCATGGAGCGGTATCAGCACCAGCCCGACGACCATCAACAGTGAAAAAATTAGAATTCGACGATACAAAGTTGGTATATTAGGTAGAGCTTTTTTTGTTGTATTGGGTATAGAGATAGCTTCGTACGGCTAGGCCGCCAGGCGTCCTTCTGCCATTGCCCCATATTGTACACGACTTGCGCCCGATTGAAACATGAATACGCACTCTATAACTATTTCAAAAATAATTCACGGTGGCCTCGGCCTGGGTCAACTTGCTGACGGCAAGTGGGCCATGACACGCTTCACTCTCCCGGAAGAACAGGTAAATATCGCTATCGACCGGATTAAAAAGAACTATGTCCATGGCAAATTACTGAACATCATCAAGGCCAATAGAGGACGTATAGCTCCGCCCTGCCCATATTACGGCAGTTGCGGTGGCTGCGACCTGCAACATGCCGCGTATGATCTCCAGCTTCAGATTAAGACTGATGTTATTCAGGATCTTGTCGATAAAGAGTTTCATGGGACAGAGGTGCAGGTAGGCTGTTCAGTCGCCAAAGCCCTCGCTTCACCAGACCAGTTTCACTATCGCCAGCGAATACGACTCTGGGTTGACGAATATGGAGATTGCGGTTTTCACCGGCATCGAAGTCACGAAGTTGTGGCAATTGAAAGCTGCATGCTGGCAAAACCGGAACTGAACCAGGCCCTCAGGCAACTGCGGGAGCACAGCAGCTTTAACCACCTTACCGACCTGACAAGCGAAGTAGAATTACTCTGGAATCCGGAATCCTCGAAAATTGCGACTATTTTTCATTATAGACGCAAGCCACGCCCGGCAGATTTTCAGGCGGCTGCAGCTATAGTCAAGGAACTTGAGCTGATCGAGAGTATCTTTTTTAAAGGGGAAGCATTCCCTCTCACAGATGGCCTGAGCAAAAGAGCTGAAGCGGCCAGTCTGGCAGTAACCTATCCCGATTTTAATCATGATTCTGCGACTTTGAGACTCGGCTGGGAGATAGGTGGGTTTTGCCAGGTCAACCTGGAGCAGAATAGAAATCTGATTGAATGCGTTTTGAACCAGTTGGCTGTTGAGGCAGACGAAACAGTTCTCGATCTCTTCTGCGGCTCTGGAAATTTCTCCATCCCCATCGCAACAAGAGCCCGGCATGTGTTGGGAATTGAAGGTCAAGGGGCAGCTATCCGCTCTGCCAGACACTACTCTGGCCTGGCAGGCTTGAACAACACAGAGTTTACCAAAAGCCCCATTCACCAGGCCTGCAAAAAGCTGGTCGCGGATGGCGCCTCTTTTGATTGTCTGGTCATAGACCCTCCACGCCAGGGGATACCAGGCCTCAACCGGGAATTGACTCAGCTTTGCCGAAGCCGTATTGTTTATATTTCATGTGACCCTGCAACCCTGTGCAGGGATATGGGCGAACTTGTCAGGTCAGGCTTCACCGTCAAATGTATTCAACCTGTCGATATGTTTCCCCAGACCCATCATATCGAGACTGTGGTTTTGCTTGAAAAGAATTGACAGAATGGGACTTTCCCGTTAATTCCTAGTAGCGCATTTGTGTTTAAACCAGCGGCAGCCAGTCTGCCGCTTTTTTTATAGAACAACTGGCATTAGAAATACCCGAAAATACTCCGGAGAACGTTCGTGCGGACTAGATAACACCCAGGAAACAGACCTCACTGTGTGTTTAGAGCGGCCTACCACAACAAACAGGTTCGCCCGATTCCTCATTCGCCGCGCTACAAGCGTGGTCTCGATGCTCCAGCAACGAATCACCATTTTTTCAACACACACGTAATTATCATGAGCAAAGACAACCAAATTTTGCAGCAACGTCGCGAAAAAGCTGAAGCTCTCGAAGAGCTTGGCGTAAAGCTTTACACCAACAGCTTCAAACCTGCCAACATCGTATCCGACCTGCTCCCAAAAGGAGAAAACCTCGAAGCTCAGCAGCATGACGAAAGCGGTGAAACTTTTTCCCTCGCCGGTCGTATCATGTCCATGCGCAAGTTTGGTAAAGCGGCTTTTATCCACCTCGCCGATCGCAGTGGCCAGTTACAAATCTACTTGAAAAAGGACATTCTCGGAGAAGATGAGTTTGCCAGATTCAAAAAGTGGGATATCGGTGATATCGTAGGAGTTACGGGTACCCTGTTCAAGACCAAAGTCGGCGAACTCTCCCTGCAGGCCGGCTGTGTCAACATGGTTTCCAAATCCATGCGCCCTCTGCCCGAAAAATGGCATGGTCTGACCGACGTGGAAACCCGGTATCGCCAGCGCTATGTTGACCTTATCGTTACCCCTGAATCCCGAGATACATTCAGGAAACGTGTAGAAATCATCAGGCTGGTACGTGAATTCCTGAACGCCAAACAGTTCATGGAAGTGGAAACTCCGATGATGCAGGCAGTTCCCGGTGGTGCTACCGCAAAACCTTTCCAAACACATCATAACGCTCTGGGAATGGATCTTTTTCTGCGCGTCGCCCCTGAACTCTACCTGAAACGACTGCTGGTGGGTGGTTTCGAGCGCGTCTTTGAGATCAACAGAAATTTTCGTAACGAGGGTCTTTCCACCAGGCATAACCCTGAGTTCACTATGCTTGAATTCTACCAGGCATACGCCACCTATGACGAACTGATGGATCTCACCGAAGAGATGATCTCTTCTATCTGCGAAAAAGTTAACGGCTCCATGCAGATCGAATACCAGGGAGTACCGGTGAACCTCGCTCCGCCCTGGAAACGTATGACCATGGACGAAGCTCTGATCGAAGTTGCCGGCATTGACGCAGAACTCCTCAAAGACGAGGAAGCGGTACTCGCCCTGGCTAAGGAGAAAGGTATCAAGCTCGAAAAACAGGCAGGAGCCGGCAAAGCTAAAACCGAGCTGTTTGAAGAGCTGGTTGAAGAAAAATTGATTGACCCTACCTTCATCACCTCATATCCCACCGAGGTATCACCTCTGGCCCGGAGGAATGAAGATGACGCTACTGTTACCGACCGCTTTGAGCTGTTCGTTACCGGTCGTGAAATAGCCAACGCCTTCAGTGAGCTGAACGACCCGGTCGACCAGCGTGAACGCTTCCAGAAGCAGATCGACGAGCGTGGTGATGACGACGAGATCCACCCGGAAATGGACAACGATTATATCCGCGCCCTGGAATATGGCATGCCATCCGCAGCTGGCGAGGGCATCGGCATTGATCGTCTGGTAATGCTGCTTACCGATTCTCCTTCTATCCGCGACGTTATCCTCTTCCCACACCTCAAGCCCGAGGTGAAACTTGAAGAGGGAGCCGAAACTGAAGCCTCTTCAGACGACAACGCGGAAAACTAATATGTACGAATGGTTTATCAGCCAGAGATATCTACGCGCTAAACACAAACACGGGTTTATCTCCCTTATATCTCTTATCTCTGTAATCGGTATCACGGTTGGTGTCATTGCACTCATCGTGGTACTGGCTGTATATGCAGGTTTTACCAATGGATTAAGAGATCAGATCCTCGGCGTTAACTCCCATATCATTGTCCAGCAGTATGGTGGTGCCATCAGGGACTACCAGAACACCCGTGAACAGGTGCTGACGGTAAAAGACGTGACCGGGGCAACACCATACCTCTACGCCCAGACGCTTGTCAGCAGTTCCTACGGCGGTAGCGGTGTCGTCTTGCGTGGTATTGATCCTGTCACCGCCGAAAATGTGGTTGGCCTCTCGGGACAGATGATTGCCGGTTCCATCCACGACCTTGACGAAGTTGTAGAAGACAGGGTACCGACAATAATTCTCGGTAAAGCCCTTGCTGCCGATCTGCGCGTGGGATTGGGTGACAAAGTACGCTTGATTTCCCCTTCCGGTCCGCTGACTCCCATGGGGGTCATTCCCAAGGTGAAAACCACCCGGGTGAGCGGGATTTTTGAGACCGGCATGTTTGAGTATGACTCATCTCTCGCCTATATGTCCCTTGCCAATGTCCAGAATTTTCTGGGCGAGGGAGACATTGCCCACGGCATCGAGGTTACCGTTCGTCACAAAATGTTGAATAAGGCGGACCAGGTAGGGCGGGATATTGTCAGCAAGCTCGGCACAGGTTTCATCGCCAAGGATTGGATGAGCATGAACAGAAATCTTTTTGCAGCTTTTAAACTGGAAAAGATAGGTATGTTCATCTGCCTCACCCTGATCATACTGGTGGCTGCACTCAATATCATCAGCGCCCTGATAATGGTGGTCATGGAAAAAAGCCAGGATATCGCTATCCTGAAATCCATGGGAGCCACATCAGGTTCCATCATGAAGATCTTCTTCCTGCAGGGTGCAGTTATCGCTCTCACAGGCACAACTCTTGGAGTGCTCGGCGGGCTCGGTCTCTGCGAGTTGCTTTCGCGCTACCAGTTCATTGAACTGCCTTCAAATGTCTACCCAATGACAACTTTACCGATCAAAGTCTTGCCGCTTGATATCACCATAGTAGCTGTCAGCTCCATAGTGATCACCCTGCTGGCAACGCTTTACCCTTCGTGGAAGGCTTCTAAAGTGCAACCGGCGGAGGTGCTGTCATGAGCGCGCTTTTTGAAGCCAGAAACCTCTCCAAAACATATCACTCCGGCAGTGAGGAGATTCATGTTCTCGACCAGGTGAACATCTCTATCTCCGCCGGTGAAATGGCCGCGATAGTCGGTGCTTCAGGGTCCGGCAAGACAACTCTTTTGCAGATACTCGGTACTCTTGCCAGCCCCAGCTCAGGTGAGCTCTATTTCAAGAACGACAAGCTCAACGGCAAAAATGACACCAAGATGGCCGCATTTCGTAATAACTCACTTGGTTTCATCTTTCAGTTTCATCATCTTTTGCCCGAGTTCAGTGCTCTTGAGAATGTGATGATGCCTGGCCTGATCAATGGCCAGAAACGTAAAGATCTGATTGGGCCCGCGACCAGCCTGTTGAAACGGGTAGAACTGGACCACAGACTCGATCACCGGGTTGCCGAACTTTCCGGCGGTGAACAGCAGCGTACCGCTCTTGCCAGGGCGCTGATTATGAATCCGGCCATATTGCTTGCCGATGAACCAACAGGTAATCTCGACAGCCGTGCCGGCGATATAGTCTTCCGCCTGCTTGAAGAGCTTTGTCGGGAGCGCTCTCTGGCGGTAATTATGGTCACTCACAACATGGATCTTGCGGCCCGGATGGACATAACCTACACCTTGAAAGACGGAAAGATCGAAGAGTAATACCGAAACACCAAAGCCCTGACTCAATATTGATCCCCTGTAAATGTGCTGAGCACCTGTCTACAGGGGATTTTTTTATGTTCCCAGCTCATCCGATAATACGGCCACTATCCGGACACCAGCCCGAACAATACCCGTTGCCAGCTCCACCATTTTCTTTTACAATCCGATTCAATTGTACGATATTATTACTTTACGACAATTGTACTCAACCACTAAAGGCTCCACTAAATAACACGCTAATGGAGCACTAACCCAAGGGTAATGCACCTTGTTCATGCTATTCAACTTCACACACTCTCCATGACTGCCAGCAGGTACAAACTGGTCATCCTGCTTTTATTAATCCTTTTCCTCTATGGTTGCGCCTCATTACCACCGCGCCCAAATCTCGAATATGAAAGTGCACTTCCTGCTGCAAACACTGGCATCCTCCCCGATTTAGCTCAGGGTTTCAGGGCAAGTCATGGCAATGAAGCCTCCGGTTTTCACCTGCTGATTGATGCAGAAGAATCCCTGACTGCCCGTCTGGCCCTCATCGACTCGGCAAAAAACTCATTAGATTTACAGTATTTCATCTGGAAAGATGATGCTGTGGGCATCCTCCTTCTCGACCGGATTATGAAAGCCGCAGACAGGGGTGTCAAAGTCAGGGTCATTGTCGATGATGTCTGGCTGGCTTCCAGCACCAGAACTCTCACCAGATTGAATTCCCACCCCAATCTCAAGATACGGATATTTAATCCGAACCCTGCCCGTGATACGTTCATCAGCAGAGAACTCCATTTTATCGCCAGTTATCATTCGCTTAACCGGAGAATGCATAATAAACTGATGATCGTTGACAACCAGGCGATAATTGCGGGCGGACGTAACATAGGCAATGAGTATTTCGGCCTTTCCAACAAGTTCAATTTCCTGGATATAGATGTCATGGCCATTGGCGATGTCGTTAAAGAGGCATCATTCGCTTTTGACGACTACTGGAACACCGACACCGTTTTTCCTGTCAGCGGCTGGCATCAGAAGATGGGGAAGGTCGACTTTGCCAACATGAAAGAAGATGTGGAAAAATCGCTATGGAAACACAAGAAGTTGTTACAGTCATATCCACTTCAGCCGCAGAACTGGGATAACTGGTTCTCAGATATCGGAGAACGTCTCCATGTGGGTGAGGCATATTTCTTACAAGACGACCCTGTGAAAATAGATGGTCGGGACTACCGCCTTATCGATATGATAAGCTATTTTTCCGACCCGACTGAAAAAGAACTTATTATATCCTCTCCGTATTTCATACCGGTGGGTGACTCCCTGGCAGTTATGGAAAGGCTGGAAAGCGATGGCATACAAATTAAAGTTTTTACCAACTCACTCGCGTCAACAAACCATACGCTGGTAAATAGCCATTACAAAAAATACAGGCGAAACATCCTCCTGACGGGTGCGGAACTTTTTGAGTTCAACCATCAGCCATCTAATGAAGTCATCGAGCTGGCCAGTGCGCAGTCGGTTACTCCACGCTTTATTTCGCTTCATGCCAAGGTTATGATTTCTGACCGGCGTAAATGCTTTATCGGCTCCCTCAACTTCGACCCCAGGGCTTTGGTCATCAATTCGGAAAATGGCCTGTTGATAGATTCTCCATCACTCACCGGAGAACTGACCGACTTCCTTAACGAAATAATGGAAGAAAAAAATAGCTGGTACGTAGTTGTCAACGACAACAACTCCATTGAATGGCGATCTGAACAAAGCACACGTACCACTCAACCATCCCGAAGCTTCTTCCAGACACTAAGTGATTTCTTTGGTCGCTTTCTGCCGGTGGAAGACCAGCTATAAAGATGAAACCACAATCCCCGTCGTCCAAGCATATACGAGACGAACCCCAAACCATCCGCCGGTCCGAATTTATCAAACGGCGGAGTTTCACTTTGCTCGCCTAGTTGATCAACCCGGCGTTTTCAGGAATAAACAATGCCTGTCGATTGATGAAAAACCAGCGTTCCCCTGGCAGAATTCGAATCAGGGTGCTCATGCAACGCACCCTGATTCGTCACTATTCTGGCATCTTAGAATTTGAACTGGGGAATCAGGTTCTTGATCCCCTGCTCTATTGCGTCTGTCTCTTCACCCGAATTTTCTTTTTTGGGTTTCAGTTCCTGCTGCAGTGCTTCCTGCAATGCGTTGACATCAGGCAGGCCACCTTGCAACAATCCAGCAAGATCCGGGGCGAAAGTGGGTTGATTAAATGTTCCGCCAATTAAAATAGGCACCATAACACCGCTCCGCTCTGAAGTGTCTCCCTGACCTTTGAGGCTGGCAACGAATTTCGGATGCACTTTCATGTTGAGCTTTTCACTCACCAGGTGAGCAGACCCTGCCGCGGCAACCCTGATAAGTGGGGAGGTGAGAGTAGTGCCTGGAGTATCGACCAGACCATCTGTAATGGTGAAGGGAGCCTGCAATTCAGCAAAATCGGTCTTCGGCTTTTCTGTAGGTTTCTCAGCAAGGCCAAAACTCGCCTGAACGTTTCGTACCATTCCGGCAAGATCTACACCGACGATGGCACCATCGGTGAAAGTCAGGAGACCTTTGCCATCCAGACTCTTCTTGATTGCCTCCGGTGTGTCTCCCCTGAAGGAAAGAGTAAGCTGCGATGCAAGCGCCCCCTCCAGTATATCTTTACCTGCGAAATCATGTAAGAGAGGCCCGACCTGCACACCAGTGGTATTGACAGCTACCTTCGTTAGCGGTGCATCCTTTCTTACATCAACCTCGGTTGAACCCGACAACGCACCGTTATACAGGTCTACGCTCATAGGTTCAACGGTGAATAACCCCCTCTTCCCTTTCAACTGGACAACAACATTCTCAACTGTACCACCTTTGATCTTCACTGTTCCTGCAGAGAATTTGGTGTCCAGCGTAATAGCGCGAAGACCAGAATAATCAGTTTTCTTTTGGGCAGTGGCTGGCGCTGCAGAACCTCCACCATTTGCGGAAGCGGTCTCCGTTTCGGCAGGTGGCGGTAAATACCTGTCCAGATCTATCGTATCAAGAGCCGCAGAAGCTGAAAGGTTCAGTGGGGAGAACGAGGCAACATTCGCCTCAAAAGTGAGTTTCGAGTCATCAAGAGTGAAACTCCCGCCCTGGATAGCTGCACTGCTTGCTGTACCAGTTGCCTTTAAAGCAAGCTCCAGCGTATTGAGCACCTTGGGATCTGTGGTCTGCACCGGAAAATTTTCAACCCCGAGCGCCTTGGCCAGATCCCGCAATGAAAAAGATTCGGTGTTCAGACCGAAGCTATATCGCATATCGCCAACGACATCCTCAAGTTGGCCAATAAGAGTAGCCTGCAATTGATCAGCGATGTTTACAGAAAGATCCACCGGGATGATCCCTTTACCAAGTGCACCGCCGGCTGAAGCAAGCGGCCCGATCTGACCCTGCAACCCTATTGGCTTGCCTTCAAAAGTTGCACTGAAATCGACTCCAAGCGGTCTGGTCAGACTCACATCTTTTAACAACAGGGAAATATCAGAAACAGTAGTGCTGGTTCCCTGCTGCGCATCCGCATAAACGATTTTACCGTCCTTGAGGGCAAACTCACCAACTTCTATAGACTTTACTGCAAAACCGGAAGACTCTTCCGCAGGACTCTCCTTTGGGTCTTTTACAGCTGCAGAAGGTTTTGAAGCTGCAGTCTCAGGTGAGCCGAATCCTTGCCAGTTTACTTTGCCATCTTTACGTTTTTCAAGATAGACCTGCGGTCCATCAAGCACAATTTTATCTACGTAGATTTCCCTGGAAAGAAGTGGCATCACCTTTACGTGGGCTTGAAAGGCATTTACCTGCAAAAAAGTAGCTTCAGCAAAACCTTCAGGGTTCGCTATCTGAAAATCCGCCAGCGAAACGCCTACCCATGGAAAAAGTGAGAGCTTGATATCACCGCCAAGGCTCACCTTTCTGCCAGTTGCATCAGCTAATTTTTCTTCGATGACCGGTTTGTATTTCTGCACATCAACCAGGCTTGGTACGATTAATATCGCCGCCACCAGCACCAGGGCCAAGCCACCCGATATAAATGCAAAGTACTTGACTATTTTTCCCATATCTTGCTCCACTCCACTCCGTTATTGACAGATTATCAGGGATAGCAGCAACCATCCATGAAGGTTGTTTTGTATTCGAAAGCTATCGCATACGAGTTTTTATTGTAACGACAACATTGAATATAAGTATATTTATCCAATATTCAAAAACATTTACAACTTTCTTTTTCTGAAATAGACCCGCTTTTTTTGACACCAAACAGGTTGGGAACTATCCTGTTTGACTAGATGGCAGCATTAATATTTATTGTAGAAAATTATACCCTTGCGGAGATCATAAATGAAAACGAATAGTAAGGCCATGGTTCTCGCTTCCTTTGCCGCCGATTCACTCGCTCTCGGCGCTCACTGGATTTATGACACCAGCAAAATAGAGACCGAGCTCGGTATAGTCGATCAACTCCGACCACCAGTCCCGAATTCGTTCCATTCCTCCAAAGAAAAAGGTGACTTCACTCACTATGGTGACCAAGCCCTGCTACTTCTTCGTCATCTCGCCGAAAACGGTGGCTTTGACCTCCATACTTTTGCCAATGCGTGGCAGCAATTCAGCAACAGCTATTCAGGTTATCGGGACAGTGCAACCAGGAAAACGCTTGAAGCGTTGGAGTGTGGTGCTTCAGCCGAAGATTGCGGCTCAAACTCAAGCGATCTCGGCGGACCGGCACGCATAGCCCCCCTGATTCATTGGTACAAACATGATCCGGAACTGCTTATGAAATTCGCCCGACAACAGACCCGTCTCACCCACAAGGGAGCCGGAATTGCGGCAACGACTGATTTTATAGTCCACGCTTCACTGAAAGTGCTCGGTGGAATTGCTCCGCAACAGGCAATTGAGACCCTGGTTGATGATGGTCTTGCAGATATCGATCTCGATATGCGGGTACGGAGCAGTCTGGAAACCGTAGCCGATGACAGTCGCGAAGTTATTACCCGTTTCGGCCAGATGTGCAGTACCAGCGCAGCCCTGCCCGGAGCTGTTCACCTCATCTGCGCCTACCAGGACAACTTGCAGGAAGCTCTGGTACAAAACGTCATGGCGGGGGGAGACTCAGCAGCCCGGGGCATGATAGTCGGTATGATTCTTGGAGCATACCAGGGACTTGACGGGCTTGAACAAAACTGGCTCAAAGAAATGCGGGCCACCGAGGCAATCAACAATTATCTGGATAAAGCCTGATCCATTATCAGATCATCACCACAAACAAAACGGCCAGAGTAATCAGGAAGCTAAAGGGAATCGCCAGAACAGCTGAATCCACAATTACATCGTTCACTCCTCTGGCGATTATACGGTAAGTGGCATACATCGATGCCAGCAATCCGCCAACCACAGTAAATATCTGCAATACAAAGGTACTGTCAGGGCTGAGCAGTCTGGAGTGGTCAAATACCGCCTCCTGACCAAATGCATGCTTTATCGCCGGTAATATACTTCCTGCCTCACTGACAAAAACCTCGAAATGCACCGCCATATATCCACCCAGAATGAGCGGAATAAAGCCATAACCAAGCATTGGCAGGAGAAACTCCCTATCCATTCCGCCCTTCCATGACTGGACCTGTACCATCAGGTAATAGCCAATCTGAAATATCAGAATTCCCAGGAAGAATATAACGGACCCGGTTAGTGCATTGGGCAGCCAGATGTTATAGTTTGCCAGCATTCCGTTCAACCACAGGACCAGCGTTGAGAACTCGCTATGCAGAGCGAAAGGGAAAAAAATTGCCCCGAGCGCAACGATCAGAAACGAATCAGCCCTTCTCGGAGTCTGCAGTGACCAAAGCTCCTGCGGTGCCAGTCGGAGATTCAGATGAATGGAACTGTTACGGCAGTTTTTCACACAGTCGCCACAGAATATACAGTCCCTGTTATTATCAACCAGGTATGGATGCCTGAACATAGGGCAACCACCTTGAACCTCCCCGCCACCAAAGCAATTGTGCTCTGTACAGCGGTTAAGGCAGACATGCCTGTTGGAGCGAAGCTCCAGAATAGACGGCATGGCAAAGATGGCGTTAATCGCTCCCAGCGGGCAGAGATAACGGCACCAGGTTCTGCGTGAAAAGAGCACACTGCAGACGCAGGACCCAATGGTTACAGCCAGAATAATCCAACCGGTCAGAACAGGGTTGCGATACGCGTTCCAGACAATCTCAACCCAGAGCACCAGAATGCAGAGCACCGCCATGATCCAGCCCGAATAATTTTTGATGAAATAGGGCGTATTCTTTTTGGGTTTTATCAGGCTTTGCAGTTGCTTACCCGGCATAGCCAGAGTACAGACACTGCACCATGTTCTGGCCAGGAAAAAGAACGAGAAGAAAAGCAGAGGCCAGCCGATCGCCCAACTCATGATGAGGCCGACATTCTTTTCAGGTTCAGTGGAACCGAGAAAAAGCGCCAGCACGGTGGCAGCAATTACCACACCAACCACTCCCTGCGGCAAGGTAGGGAATTTTTTGGAGGTCAGAAACGCCCTGAAAAACGGAATCCGCAGCAGGTTGAATTCCCACTTCCCCTCAGTCTTGGGTAATCCCAGGAGGATATTATCCGAGAGCAGTTCCTCTTCCTTGGCCAGCATCACAGCCCTTCTTATCACACTGGAAAGTTCAGTGAGATTGCCAGGCCAGTCATAGTTCATCAGATTACCCAGAGTTTCCGGGGACACCTTCAGGATACTTTTCCCATACTCTTTGCTGTACCGGCCGAGATAATGCTCAATCAGTCGCGGCAGATCACGTTTATGCTCCCGCAATGCAGGTACACTGAAGTGCTGACGCTGGAATATCTGCAGTAACTCCGGGATGATCTTGCCGGTATTTTCAAGATGATCAAGATCCTGGGTCGAAGTGAACACAACTCTCGACTGCATGGCGATAGGCTCGTCGGAATCAACATGGGAGAAGGTGTTTCTCTCCATGGCCTCCACCACCTTCTCCTGGATATCCTGCGGCATCAGGCGAATTTCGTGAAAGGCGATGGTGCCACCGTAGCCACGTTCAAATATTCCAGACTGCTGAGCCATGCCAAACGGCGAGTTTACCTGCTTCGTACCGAACAGCTTCTTCTCCAGCAAAACCGGGTCATGCTCCCGCAGGTCTATCTCTACATATGGGCCTTCAAAACGACTGCTCTCGGCATGAATCTGGCGGGCAATGATTTTCTTTCCGGTACCGGACTCTCCAGTAAGGATGTACGGCTCGTTATTGGCCGCAAAAGCACTGATAACAGTCTGAGCCTGACGGGCGCTCTTCGAGTGGTAGATAATCGACTGTTTTTTCTTTTCAAGTCTGCGCAACTTGATCTGCGAAAGATTTCTTTCCCTGAACAGGATTACATCATCGGCGCTGGATTTTGCATGGGGATCATTGTGGCTGGCTGTATCGGCCTGATCCAGATAGGCCACACGCAGTCTCTCGGCAAGGGCTTCATCAAATTTCTTGTGCACCAGCGGGTTCACCAGCAGCACGGAACGAAAAATCCTCCGCTCAAAACAGATCAGCACCAGATCAAAAAGCGCTTTGACGCTCAGGGATCGGGGCTTTCCGGTAATCATACTGGTCTCACCGAAATGGCCACCCTGTGCAACACGGCCTACAACCCGGCTGTCTCCGTCCTCACGTTCAAGTACCAGCTCAACTTCGCCCTGGGCAACCACGTAAAACAACTCACTGCTATCCCCCTGGCGATAGACATACTCGCCCTCCTGCACGATCTGAACCCTGCAGCAATCCGCATATGCTTCGAGATCGGAGCGACCTACCTCTGAAAAGATAAGAGAATGATGGAGATGCTCTGCTATAAGTTGCTTCTTCATTTTCGTCAGACCCGCCTACTGCTTTACCTTCCACTTCGTTGTAATCACCATTTCTTTAAAAAAGCAGGCGGTCACAAACGCACTGTGCTGCGCGAACACTGGTATGGCTACTTCAAATCGTTATCTAAATGCAAATATTTTCGCATAACATCTGCAAGCAAAGGGGCAACTGAATACACATCCAGCAAGGTGTTGCTGGTACGGCCGGGGTAACTGTCCGAACCGATAATACGCTGGATGGGGCTCGCTGCAAGTTTCTCTTCTGCCTGGCCAGCAAGCACCAGGTGAGTTGCCATGACAACAACGTCTCGCGCCCCGGCGTCAAGACACCTCAAGGCTGTCTGTACAATCGATCCACCGGTGCGAATCATATCATCGCAGACGATGGCTGTCCTGTTTTTTACAACACTCGATACCTGGCTGACTATGGTTTTGTCGGTATCGTAGCGATCTTTGTCTGCGGCTGTATGTGGGCAATCGAGCAGGCTTGCCAATCTGGCGACCCGCTTTGAAAAACCGTAATCAGGTGAGACAAGTACATAATCTGTAAGATCGGATTGCCTGATCTTTTCAACCACCAGGCTGTCGGTCCAGATATGATGGGTGCGAATCGCCCCTGCATGTGCATGGAGAACCGCCTCAGAGTGGAGGTCGACAAAAGCGACAAAGTCAGGTCTTGCCTGAAAGATCTGGCGGGCTCGGGTAATGCCTTTGGGGATTTCAAAGGAAAATGGTCTGGCCCGCTCCATGGTGGAATAGCCCAGATAGGGAATGACCACATTAATGGAAGCCGCATTCCAGTATCTGCCCCCCTGGATGAGGTCAAGCAGTTCCTGATACGCGGCTTCACTGTGGGTCGCACCCACTATAATGAGGTTCTTGCCCGCAATTGAACTGGGGAAGGCGTGATAGCACTCTCCATCGGCGAAGGTCTTCCGAACCATCTCAGAAAACTCCACCCCGAGAATATCGGCGACTTTTCGGCCCAGGACTGTTGACGCCTCGTTGGCGACAACTACCAGACTTGATTTCAGAGCCATATGTTCACACCTCCCTCCAAAGCTTACAGTGCGGCGACGATAGCGTCTCCCATTGCTGCGGTTCCAACCGCTTTGCTCTTATCAACCGCGATATCACCGGTGTAAATACCCTTTTCCAGGGTCGCCTCTACAGCGGCATCTATAGCGTCTGCGGCCTCATCAAGACCAAAGCTGTAACGCAACATCATACCCGCTGAGAGGATCTCGGCAATAGGATTGGCAATTCCCTGACCGGCGATATCCGGGGCAGAACCGCCGGCCGGCTCGTAAAGTCCGAATTTATCAGCGTTAAGGGAAGCAGAAGCTAAAAGACCCATAGAGCCAGTCAACATCGCTGCTTCATCGGAGATAATATCACCGAACATATTACCACAGAGCAGCACGTCAAACTGATGCGGATCCCTCACCAACTGCATGGTGGCATTGTCCACGTAAATATGATTCAGCTCCACATCCTGATATTCCTTATGCACTTCCATTACCACTTCGCGCCAGAGCACCATGGTAGTCAGTACGTTGGCTTTGTCAACGGAGGTTACTTTATTGCTGCGCACCCTTGCGGCCTCAAAAGCCATACGGGCAATACGCTCGATCTCTGCACGGGTGTAGAGCATGGTGTCATACGCCTTCTCATCGGCTCCTTCACCTTCACGGCCCTTGGGCTGACCGAAATAGATATCGGATGTCAGCTCGCGCATACAGAGGATATCAAAACCATCCTGTACGATATCAGGCCGGAGGGGGCAGGCTGCAGTAAGTGACTTAAAGACGCGTGCGGGACGCAGATTACAGAAAAGATCGAAGTGTTTTCTCAGCGGCAGCAGTGCGGCACGTTCCGGCTGCTCCTGCGGTGGAAGGCTTTCCCACTTGGGGCCACCGACAGAACCAAAAAGGATTGCGTCACTGTTTTCACAAAGCTCCAGGGTGGATGGAGGCAGCGCCTGCCCGTGATTATCAATGGCTATACCGCCAACATCAGCAAACTCGTAGGACAGCTCAAAAGAAAACTTTTTCTGGGCAGCATCAAGAACCTTGATCGCCTCAGCCATCACCTCAGGGCCAATACCGTCACCCGGCAGAACCGCTATCTTTTTCATCTCTTCTCCTTACTTGTTCAACCTGCACAACTTGAATGTATTGCACAATCTCCGAAAGCCCAGTTATTCAAGCAGTTGCCAAGGTCGTTTATTACCAAATTTGAATTTAACTTGCCAGTGCTACAAGCGGGTATTCGTCAGGAAAACCAGCATATTTCGCTCTGCACCGGAAAAAGGCAGTCGGCAGGAAAGGGTCTTCGATTGCACATAACCATTTTCACGCACAATCGTTTCCGCTCTCTCCAACTCCTGCTGCCACTTCGGTCCCTTCATACAGATCACTTGCAATCCGGGATTTGAAAACCGCGAAACCATCTCCAGAAACGGTCCTACCTCACTCACTGCCCTGCTCGTTACATGGGTGAAATCCTGATCAGAGGGCAGCAACCGCTCATCTTCCACCCTGCAGGCCAGTGCCTCAACACCTTCAAGTTTCAAGGTACGGGCCACATGCTTGAGAAAAGATATGCGCTTCAGACGTGGCTCCACCAGTGTAAGCCGCACTTCAGGCCTGGCGGCTTTCAACACAAGCCCGGGAAAACCAGCACCTGAACCCACATCCAACAGATGAACATCCCCACCTTCAAGTAGTGGCAACAGGGTCAGGGAGTCGATAAAATGATTTTCGACGATCTCTTCATCCGTTGCCCCTTTGGCTATCAGGTTCACCTTGCGACTCCATTTCCTTAACTCTGTGAAGTACACAAAAAGGCGCTCCACGGCCTCCCCGGAAAGGGAAATTTCCAGGATAGCCAGACCCTTTTCAAGCTTTTGGGTAAAGATGGTTTTACTCTCGCTCACACTACTACTCGTAATTTATATTTGATCAACCCCAGTGTAACACTGTTGCCTATTTTACCCGCACCGCAACAGAGTTGGCATGGGCGGTGAGACCTTCCAATCTGGCCAGCCTCTGAATATGCTCACTATCTGCCTTGAGGGCTCTCTCTGAATAACTGATGATTGAACTCTTCTTTAGAAAGGTCTCAACACCAAGCGCTGAAGCAAAGCGCGCCGTGCCCATGGTGGGCAGCACATGGTTCGGGCCTGCGAGATAATCGCCCGCTGCTTCCGGAGTGTGGCTGCCAAGAAAGATCGCACCTGCATGGCGAATAAACGGAACCTGCGACCAAGGGTCTGCAATCATCATTTCCAGATGCTCAATGGCGATATCGTTGGCAAGGCTGACCGCCTCCTCCAGGTTTTCCGCAATCAGGATCACACCACGATCGGCGAGAGATTTCCTGGCAATCTCTTCACGGGAAAGCTCCCCGAGCTGACGCTCAAGCTCCGCCGGTATAGCCTCTGCCAATTCCCGGTCGGTGGTTACAACCACAGCTAAAGCCAGGGTGTCGTGTTCTGCCTGGGCAAGCATGTCGGCAGCTATATTTTCCACTTTGGCAGTCTCGTCCGCCACAATCAACACTTCCGACGGCCCTGCGATCATATCGATACGGACCATGCCAGAGACAAGCCTTTTGGCCTCGGTAACAAACTGATTGCCCGGACCCACAATCACATCAACCTTCGGAATAGTGCGGGTACCATAGGCGAGAGCGCCAACCGCCCAGGCTGAACCTGCCTTAAAAATCTGAGTGATGCCGATTTCCTGGGCCGCCACCAGCAGATGCGGGCTGATCTTACCATCAGCATCCGGCGGTGTCATCATCACCCTTTCAGGAACACCAGCTATTGCAGCCGGTATACCGTTCATCAAAACTGAAGAAACAAGTGGGGTCGAACCACCCTGGCCGCCAGGTACATAGAGCCCTGCCGAGTCAACCGGCCGTACCAGCCTGCCTACGATGGTCCCGTCCTCCCGTGTCTGCATCCAGGAATCTTCCATCTCACGCTCATGAAATGACTGAACACGCTCTATTGCCAGGGACAATGTCTCCAAAAATTCTTCACCGACTGCAGTATAAGCAGCCTGCATTTCTTCCGCAGATGCCTGCAGCTGCTCCACAGACAGGTTCGGAGCATCAAATTTTCGTCCATACTCGACAACTGCGTCATCGCCTCTGGTGCGCACATTATGCAGAATCTCTTCAACCACGTGCTGACAGGAATTGTCTGCGTCCTGAAAACGTTGCAATAAATCGGAAATAATGTCATTTCCTTCCGGGCTGGTTGTAGATACAGGTGTTATAATCATGGTTATTCTCTTGAAGTTCTCTGATGATTATCTGGCTTTGTGCGGGAAAACCATTCCCTTGAAATAAAATGCCAAGAAAATTTGGCTCTGGTTTTAATGAAGCGCCTCTGCTGATGACTCATATCGGGGTTGATCAGTGCACATGCTACCAATCCAACTTTTCGGCAGGCGTAAATATAGACCAACAGATAATAGCCGACCATTAGCAAATTACAAATAAAATGCGTCCAGGCTGCCCAATTTCAAGGTTTGAGGCTCAACAAGCGGGTCAATCTCGTCCGGCGAATTGAAAATACTTTATTTTTTATCGTGAATGCTTAGAGTTAGCTGATCAGACGACTTTTCGCCTTTGCCCTGCCCTAAAAAGGCAATATAGTGGGCAACTGAATATTGTTTTTAGAAATTTCTCATCTGGAGATACTATATATGGAATTTGAGCCAAAGTGGATAGCCTGGGAAACAACCCGTCGCTGCAATTTAAAATGCGTGCATTGCCGGTCGTCTTCCGAACTTGAGGCCAATGAACACCCCGATTTTTCTTTAGAAGAAGCAAAAAAGATACTTGATGACATCGCCTCTTACGCCAGTCCTGTTATTGTTTTGTCGGGCGGCGAGCCGCTGTTGCGGGAAGACATCTTCGATATTGCCAGATACGGGTCAGACCTCGGTTTCAGGATGTGCATGGCCACCAACGGCACCCTGGTCACAGAAGAAATCTGCAGGAAAATGAAAGATTCGGATATCCGAATGGTTTCCCTGAGCCTCGATGGTGCCTGTGCCGAAACCCATGACGACTTCCGCAATCAAAAAGGTGCGTTTGAAGGCACGATGAAGGCCATCGAGCTTTTTAATGCCTACGGTATTCCTTTCCTGGTCAACTCGTCATTCACGGTTCGTAACCAGAAAGAGATTCCTGAAATTTATAAGCTGGTCAAAGGACTTGGCGCCACTGCCTGGTACATGTTCATGATCGTGCCCACCGGTCGTGGCGAGGATATCATGGCTGAGCTCATTCCGGAAAAACTTTACGACGAAATTCTGGAATGGCATTACCAGGTGGAAAAGGAAGAAAACGAACTGCTGATGCGCCCCACCTGTGCCCCGCATTATTATCGCATTGTTCGCCAAAAGGCCAAGGAAGAGGGAGAGAACTTCAAGCGGCGCAACCTGAAGTTTTCCACAGGCGGTTCAAAGGGCTGCCTCGCCGGCCAACTTATCTGCTTGATCGACGTTGATGGCGAAGTCCTGCCTTGCAGCTATTTCCCAAAATCTGCCGGTAACATCAAGACCACCGAATTCAAAAAGATCTGGGAAGAGTCCGATCTGTTTCTGCAGTTGCGCGATTTCAAGAGTTACAAAGGCAAATGCGGAGAATGCGAATATGTCGGCGTATGCGGCGGGTGCCGAGCCAGGTCATACGCCATGACAGGTGATTTCCTTGCTCCTGAACCTTTCTGCAGCTATACTCCACTGAGAATACAAAAAAAGTAAAGCGTAGCTGAACGGAAATGCCCATACCCCTATCTGGTAACAGTTTCCGTTTCAAACGCCTTTTCAACAAAAATCGATAAAGGACAGTATGAACGATACATTTCTGAGGGCTTGTCGCGGTGAGAAAACAGACTATACTCCAATCTGGATGATGCGCCAGGCAGGCCGCTACCTGCCCGAATATCAAAAGGTTCGTGGTAACGTTACCTTTCTGGAGCTCTGCAAATCACCCGAACTCTGTGTGGAAGTTACCCTGCAGCCCATCGACCTTCTTAATATGGATGCAGCGATTCTCTTCTCAGACATCCTCATCCTCATGGAGGCCATGGGCGCTCCATTGGATTTCCACGAAGGTAAAGGCCCCGTATTCGCCACCACCGTCCGGGACCAGGCCAGCCTGGACAAACTGATTATTCCGGACCCGGATGAGGCCACAGGCTTTGTCATGGAGACCATCAAGCTCCTGAGAAAAGAGCTGAAAGTACCGCTGATTGGTTTTGCCGGTGCTCCATTCACCTGTGCCACCTACCTGATTGAAGGCGGCAGCTCGAAAGTGTTCTGGGAAACCAAAAAGCTCATGTTTACCCAGCCTGAGCTGTTCCACGGCCTGATGGAAAAAATCACCGAGGCGACCATTCTCTACCTGCAGGCCCAGGCCCGGGCTGGTGCCCAGGCACTGCAGCTTTTCGACAGCTGGGCTGGCATCCTCGCCCCATGCGACTATGAAGAGTTCGCCTATCCATATGTTCGTAAAATTCTGGCCAGCCTGAAGCAATATGATGTCCCGCTGATTTATTTCGCCAATAACGGTGCTACGCTGCTGGAGTACTCGGCAGAATCGGGTGCAGACGTGGTTGGCCTTGACTGGCGTATAAATATCAAAGACGCCATCGCCAGGGTTGGCAATAAAGCTGTTCAGGGGAATATTGATCCTTTTGCCTTGCTGCTGCCGGAAGACAAGCTGAAAAACCGCATCCAGAGGTTACTCGATGATGCCAAAGATGCCAGAGGCCATATTTTCAATCTTGGTCACGGCATTCATCAGTTCACTCCGCCTGCACAGGCAAAGCTTGCCGTCGATCTGGTCCATGAACTGAGCAGCAAATAAAAAACTGCTGCGCTCTACTGATTTCACTTTTAACCCAGGTGGAGGTCACAGCCTCCACCTTTTTCAGTAATGTCCCCTACCATCCCCAATACATCGCGCTGTCTCGCCCTGATTGACGATTTTTCCATGCTGGAAAATATTCGGCGCCATTCGCTCATGGTGGCCCGGGTTGCCGCCACACTGCACCAGGGACTTACAGAGGTCAGCACCGCCGTCCCTTCGCAGGAAATTATACTTGCGGGAGCGCTGTTACACGATATCGCCAAAACGCGATGTCTTGAAGAAGGATGCGCCCATGCAGAGACCGGAGCGGCAATCTGTAAGGACCTTGGTTATCCCGAAATTGCCGAAATCGTCGCCAACCACGTTCTCTTGTCTCATTTTGACCAGAAGCGTTACAGCCGTGGTGAATTTAACGCCACGGAGATTGTCTATTACGCCGACAAAAGAGTCCTTCATGATCGCATAGTTTCACTGGACGAACGGCTCGAATACATTCTTGAGAAGTATGGGGCTGGCAACCTGCTCAGGGAATCAGTCATCAAAGAAAATTTTCTCCACTGCCAGAAACTCGAAATACAGTTGTTCTCACACCTTCCTTTTTCCGCAGATGATACCGAAAAGATGGTACAGCAAAGAAACTGGACCGACATCAATCTTCACCATTATCCGCCCCTCTGTAACTGAGCGTCGGATTCTTTACCGGATAACAAATGAAAAAAATCGTTGTCGTAGGCGGAGGAGCCTCAGGACTCCTGGCCGCAGGTCAGGCTGCCTTATCAGGTGCCGATGTTCTGCTTCTTGAGAAAATGAAAAAGCCTGGTAACAAAATTCTCATCAGTGGCAAGGGAAGGTGCAACATCACCAATGATTCCGATGTGCACAACCATCTTAGTCATTTCAATCGCAGCGGACGTTTTCTACACCAGGCTTTTGCCCGTTTTTTTGTACCCCATCTTATGGAGTTTTTCACCGAAAACGGGCTGCAACTGAAGACCGAAAGAGGCAACAGGGTTTTCCCTGCCAACGGCAAAGCGCAGGATGTATTACACACTCTCCTGCGATGGCTTCAGCAAACAGGAGCAAAGGTAGAGTGTTCGAAAGCTGTGACGGGTTTACACATCGAAGACGACAGAGTCATTGGCGTCTTTTGCGGCAACCAGCAGATCGCTGCTGACGCAGTTATTCTTGCAACAGGCGGTGCATCCTACCCTGCCACCGGTTCTAGTGGAGACGGTTACAACATGGCTCGAAACGCTGGTCATACCATTGTGCCGGTTCGTCCTGCGCTGGTACCTCTGGTGGTGAAAAATCATCTCCAGAGCCTGGCCGGCCTTGATCTTCGAAACACCGGAGTGCGAGTGTTCGTGAATGGTAAACGCAAGAAGGTCGAGTTTGGCGATCTAAGCTTCACCCGTTCCGGAATCGGTGGACCCGTGATTTTGACTCTGAGCAAATTCGTCATTGAGCAACTCGATAAAAATAGACAGGTATCAGTAGCACTTGACCTTAAACCCGCTCTTGATGACCACAAGCTCGACGCCAGGCTACAGCGTGATTTCAGCACCAGACACACAGAGGAACTGCAATCTGTCCTGCGCGGCCTGCTGCCCAAGCAGATTATTCCTCTCTGCCTGGAGCAAACAGGTCTTTCCTCTACCATGCTGGCCGGAACCATTTCTGCCAAAGAACGTACTATCCTAAAAGATTGGCTGAAAAATGTCAGTTTCGAGATAAGCGGTTATCGCTCCGTGCGTGAAGCAATTGCTACAGCCGGTGGCATAAAGGTTAAAGAGGTAAACCCCAACACCATGGAGTCCCTTTTAGTTCAAGGCCTCTATGTAACCGGTGAACTCCTAGATATCGATGCTGACACCGGTGGCTATAACCTGCAAGCCGCGTTTTCAACAGGCTGGCTTGCAGGGCGCTCAGCTGCCACCTCATCCTGAGTCGCTGCCCCCCCTTGCCCGACTCTTTATAAAATTGTGTTTCAGAGGCATCTCGACCCGGGAGAATTTCGCCGAAGCCTCTGAAACAACGGACACCTCTTTTTTTCTGCCGAATAATATTTTTCAGCAGGCGACTCAAGCCTAACAAGGTACCACACTGTAGTCTTCTGATATTACATCCCTTTCTGGCCACCAAACTCCAATCTACAAATTTGTAATTCTTCACGGATTCATCGATATTGCCTATTTTTTTCGGTGTATTCCGCGATATCGCCTAAATAAATTATTGACATCGACATTATTTGCTCTACATTAGTTTGCTTTCAAATCAACTTACGTTAAGGAGTTAGAATATGCGTAATCATTGGAGTAGCAGGTTTGGATTCATTCTGGCGGCTGTCGGTTCAGCGGTCGGTCTGGGTAATATTTGGAAATTCCCGTATATCACAGGAATGAATGGCGGTGGTGCTTTCGTTCTCGTTTACTTGATAGCCATCCTGTTCTGCGGTCTGCCTATACTCATGGCAGAGTTCATCATCGGACGTCATTCACAAAAAGACGTTGTCGGCTCTTTTCGGGAACTGACACCCAATTCTCCATTCTGGAAAAGCGTAGGTTGGCTCTTTCTCTCAGCGGCTTTCATTATTCTCTCGTATTATGGAGTGGTCGCTGGCTGGACCCTCGATTATCTGTTCAAGTCACTCACCGGTTCATTCTCCGGAGAGGACCCTGAAGTGATCGCAGGAATGTTCGGCGCTCTCGTTACCGATCCGGTACGACAGATATTCTGGCTCACCTTGTTTGTTGGCCTCTGTATCCTCGCTGTTATCAGTGGTGTAAAAAAGGGACTGGAAGGCTGGAACAAAGTTCTTATGCCAACCCTGTTTGGACTCATCATCATTATGGCCGTTTACGCCATGACCACAAGTGGCGCGAAAGAGGGTCTGAAGTTCATGCTCTACCCTGATTTCTCCAAGCTCACCATCAACGGTGTCCTTGAAGCTATCGGCCACTCTTTCTTTACCCTGAGTCTGGCAATGGGTGCCATGATCACCTACGCAAGCTACATGGATAAAAAAGAGGCTATTTACCCTGTCTCCATCCGTATCGCGTTCCTTGACACACTGGTGGCAATTCTCGCCGGTCTTGCTATCTTTCCGATCGTGTTCTCTGTCGGCCTCGAGCCTGGTGCAGGCCCAGGTCTGATTTTCAAGACTCTGCCAACCATTTTTGCAACCATTCCGTTTGGTAGCGCTCTGGCAGTAATGTTCTTTGTACTGCTCGCTTTCGCCGCGCTTTCTTCCGCTATCTCACTGCTGGAAGTACTCACTGCGTTTATGATCGACGAAAAAAAGTTCGACCGTAAAAAAGCAACCATCTGCATGGCAATCGTTGTCTACATCGCCGGTATTCCGTCAGCGCTCTCCTACTCGGTGCTTGCTGATGTCAAATTCTTCGGCATGGAGATCTTCGACTTCCTTGACTATGTGGCAAGTAACTTCATGCTGCCAATCGGTGGCCTGCTGATTGCAATTTACGCTGGTTTCATCATGGACAAACGTATTGCCCAGGCTGAGATTACAGAGGATGGTCAGGCATATCTTGCCATCTTCAATATCTGGTACTTTGTAATTCGTTACATTGCCCCGATTCTCGTTCTGGTCGTATTCCTCACCAAGATTGGGATTATCAAGATGTGATGGGTACGCCTCGTGCGTAACTACTCTCATTGAACAAAGGGGTTGGCGCTTCAGTGCCAACCCCTTTGTCATTTTAGATTTCAACTCAAGCTCAGCGGGAACTGGTCGGACGTTGCCCATGAGGTGGCAGGCGGATAGGAGGGGATGTAAATAATATGTACTCAATTACTTATTGAACTGTGATTCCCGCCCAAAGACCTTGTCCTAAAAATGTCTATGATGCGGTTTCATATCTCCCCCCTCTCACCTTACGTCCCTCACCTCCCCCCCTCACAAAGCTTCTACTGAGGATTCGTAGCAATCTGACGGACCTTGAGCCATATGCTCGAATTATCGTCCTTTAAACCCATTTTCCCTCCAAATATTAAGGTGTTCTGTGACATTACTATGGCACTTGCCCCCATTTCCTGGTATTTGTTAAGGCTTTATGAGGAAATCGTTTCAACACTGTGAGCAAATCATCCAACGCAGAGGAATTACAGATACAAATCAGCTTGAATTCCTATCGAATTATTTCTCGTCAGTGAACGGTATCGTGTTTTGGCATTTAAAAGGTGAAATGGAGCAAGAGAATGGAGCATCTGGAACGTTATAGAGGTATTCATGTAATATTTGCAATAACCCTGTTTATAGGCGCCGTTGTTCTCCTTTTGCCGCCCCAGACATCAGACTTAATGATAAAGGAAGATGGACCTATTGAGATGCTTTCGGCAATAGGCTACCTCATTGCGGCTGGCTGGTTGTTTAATGGAGGCTTTCAAAAACGCCTGAGCCATGGCTTTTCATCAGGGACTATTGTACTCTTTCTCGGGCTTCGCGAACTTGATTTTCATACACGATTTACCACTATGGGGATTTTCAAAACCCGATTCTTCATAAGCGACACGGTCCCTCCAATGGAGAAAGCCATTGTCTCCCTTATTGTTATTGCAATGCTTCTCGGCTTGTTTCTGTATGCCAGGAAACATTTGCCGCAATTCATTGCCGGTCTCAAAAGCAAGGGCCGGACCGCTATCTCAATCGCCTGTGCTATTGGTCTGGCTGTTTTCTCTAAAACACTCGATAGAAATTCTGACCTGATAATGGATTGCGTAGCCCTGATCAGTTCAATCGATATCACCCAATTGCTTCGCGTCGCCGAAGAGACATCGGAGTTGGCTATTCCACTCTTTATTCTCCTTGCGATCTCCTATTCTCAATTGAATGAAACAGAGCCTGAGTTTGCGCCCGCAATTGAACATTGATCAACACCAGCCCGTTGTTCTTTTGCCTGCATTATATTTATGCTGACAGCAGGGAGGTCATTCTCCCTGCCGCTCCATCCTATATAATTTCCCCGCACCCACTCCTTACATATTGATGCATCATATTCAGTACTGTAACATATCCATAGTAAGCAGTAATTCTACTACGCTCTCGGTACAGGTAATTTGCTGATGTCTCATGATGAACCGGGCTACAGTGCGCGCACAAAAAAATACCATAGAGTTCTTTTCAATTTTTCTATTACTCACAATTCTGGGGATTACTCTTCTCTATGTGCCCGAGGACTTGCTCGACCTGCTTATTGAGGAAAACGGCCCTATAGAAATGATGACAGCCGTCGGGCTTTTTGTCGCTGCGGTGTTGCTTCTCTGGAGTGGCTACATGAAACGTCAGCAGTTCCATTTTACCTCAGGCATTGTAGTACTTTGCCTCGGCCTACGTGAACTTGATTTCCATTGCCGTTTCACTACAATGGGAATTTTCAAGAGCCGCTTTTTTCTCAGCGAAAAGGTTCCGGTGAACGAAAAAAACATTGGGGCCATAATTGTCCTGCTAATGTTTTTCGGGCTTATCTGGTACACCAAAGCCTACTACAAACGCTTCATGATCAACCTGCGCAATGGGCAGATGGCCTCTATCTGCATTGCCCTGGCTATGGGTATTGCAATATTCTCCAAGACACTCGACAGAATGTCTGACCAACTTAATGCGCTAATCTCTTCTCTTTTGTTTATTGACCCGACAACATTCATACGAATTCTCGAAGAGACTTCTGAACTTGCGATTCCTTTCTTTATTCTGCTGGCGATTATGGAAAACCGACATGGGTATCAAAATAGATCGAGCTCTTCCCAGCGCCCATGAACACGCGCCCCCTCTCGTCCTGACACCAATGAGAATCCCCTAGTCTCACCCTCCCCCGCTTCTCTCGCCTAACCCACTCTCAGCCAGCGAAACTGACAACCCCGGCGCCACGCTCAAAACTATCAGGACCGGGTTTTGCCCCATTGATTTTTTCTTGAGCCATAACATTGTCTCAATTTACTGTCCCTCATCTTCAATGCGGCATAACACTCTTTCGATCGTACTCTTTCCTCATTGTCTTCATTCACCTCTTGTGAGAGAATTCCTACAGTCGGAAGGTGCAAAAACAGGCGACACTTTGCGGTAACGGTTCTCATCCCTGCCAGCACCATTTTCAACAACCATTCGGATCCATTACAGGAGTCGATTATGAAAACTACATTATCCGAAAGTCAGACAGAATCGAACTCGAAATCAGGAGTTCAACTCCCAATCATTCTATTTTGTATCAGTGTATTGCTGCTGATTCTCCAACCGAAACTCGGCTCTGCCGCCACTGCCGCCGAAATTGATCGCGATGTAAATATCGCACTGCAAAAGCTTTACGATATCAATCCGACCGCACGAAAACTCTCAACCAGCGCCAAAGGCATCATGGTATTTCCCAACATCATTAAAGGTGGGCTGATTATTGGCGGACAATACGGAATCGGTTCTTTGAAAATCAATGGTGCAACGTATGGATATTACCAAACAGTTGCAGCATCGTACGGTTTACAAATCGGAGCCCAAACTTTCGGCTATGCGATGTTCATCATGACAAACAACGGCCTGAACTACCTCAAAGACACCAAGGGGTGGGAAGTTGGCGTTGGACCATCTGTTACTGTTGTGGATGAAGGAATGGCAAAAACGCTTACCACAACCAGCACCAACGAAGATATCTACGTATTCTTCTTCAACCAGAAGGGACTTATGGCCGGTCTGGGTATACAGGGAAGTAAAATCAGCCCCTACACGCCAAATCCCTGATTCTGAAATTGGGTCTGTTATAGCATCAGGCTGAAGTGGAAGAGTACTTCTTTCTGATTCGCTCTGATCTTCAGCTTAAAAAGGTCGCGATCAGGGCGAATCAGATACTTTCTTACAACCCGATTCCCCGTAAAGTTTACAGCAAATCTGTAAGCAGGATCCCCACCCCCAGCCTGTTTACATATCGGTTGTAATCGATCATGCTCTCGCCATAACCCGAAAAGTACTGCAAATACCCCTTAAGATACGGATAATCGAAAAGTGGGAAACTCCAGCCAAACTCAACCGCCCCTTTCGAAAACCCTGATTCAAGGTTGTTTCTGCTCATCAAACTGAAAACATGTTTATCATGTTTATAAGCCATGCGTAATTCGCCATGCCCCAGAAAATCTGTTATGTCCGGATTGTCATCATCACTTGAACTTTCAGGAATCCTGTACCAGGGCTTAACAGCCAGAACAAAATTCCCCTTCTCCAAAACAATGCTCGCAACAAGCCTGTTCCAACTTCTTGACAGCGTGCTCGCCTGGCCGTTTGACTGATGGTTAATACCTGCTCCAATGGCAGAGGCCTTCAAACCCCAAAATTCCCACTCAGGCTGCATCTGCACCCAGACTTCCGGCTCATGATTCGTCTCACGAAACGGTGATGAAATTTCAGTATTATACACCTGCCAGAAAGAGCGAACTGTATACGCACCCCAGATCCCTATACCCTTGTCAAAGAGATCCAGTGCCAGCGGCGTTTTTATACTGAGCTGAAACTGGGCTTCAGTATCTTCAATGTCGATATCTTCGTTTTCAAACGCTTTTCTAAATTCCTCCGAGCTGTAACCATGAAAATTATGCACACCAAACAACAGGTAATTCTGCCTGTGTGCCATTAGAGTAAACGGCTTCAATACATTTTTCTGATCTACTCTGAGACGTGTTTCCACAGGCCCTTCAGGTTCCCCCTCTGTCATTTCTGTGGAGTCTTTCATCGCAATTATGTTGATACATTCCTCACGAACCTGCCCCAATGTCATCTCATCCGGTGCTGTCTTAAAGTGATGGAGCAAACAGTCATTCAGGGATGAAAACTGTGCGAATGCACGGTCTGGAACCACGAAGCAGATCAAGAAAACAATCAAAATCGACAGTTGAGCATGCCTCCTACCTCTTCTTGATATCGAATGTGACATAAAATGTTTTCTCTCCTTCTTCAACTCAGATAATTTGGGGTAAATGCATCGGTTGTACATATGGTTGTAGAAAAATAGCTAAGTTTCCGAAAACAGGAAAAGGCTCTCCCAATACAACGTCATTGACATGATAGGCTTTTTACAAAACTTTCGACAACCGATATTTCGTCGCATGGTACCAATGCAGGACGAATTCAGCTACCTGATCACTCTGCTCAACACCCTGTATTGCCCTAAAATACAGGTCATATCCTTAAACTTCGCTATATACCCATATTTTTTATTTTTTTCTTCTCAATTGCTCAGGAATAAAGCTACAACCGCAAAACCCACCCATTCCTCAGGTCAGGTTAACAGCAGACTTATCGAACTTTGAGACGCAAAAGGCGACGAGGTTACCAGAGGTACAGTACTCGCCCGAATCACCCCGGGCACTTGAGAACAGAACTGTACAGCCTGCCAATACCAGGAAGGACTCGCTGGTTATCAGCAGGTTATTGAGGCCCGGAGACGAAGAGGGGTGCAGCTGCAAGATCTGATCTACAACCAATCAAGGGAGAATTGCTGCAACCTCAGCTCACGTGATGAGGCAAAGACAGACCCGGATCAATCAGCCATCACCCCTTCCCAAATACGTCTCCAGCCAGGTTAGACCGTATCCCGCTCTTCAGCAGGCGGCATCGGTGAGATATAGCCAATCACCAGCATCAACGCTCCAACTACCAGAAAAGAAACGATACGAGCTATGGTTTCTGTTCCAGAAAGATCAATCACAAACAACTTTACAACCACGCAGCCAATAAGAACTGCACCGCTTATCCAGAGAACTCTGCTGCCGGATCTGGAAGACCAGAGAGTAACCCCGAGGGCAATCATACTCCATAGCCCGGCGACCGCTGCCTGAAACACGACAGACTGATAGAGCGGTTCCAGGTGATAGGCGATACCGGTCCAATGATGCACGGCGTGGGCGACTATACTATTCGCCCAGAGGAAAACACAAAAAGAAAAGATCCAGCCGATAGCTGCCGGTCGCATTGGCAGCGGCAGATGACAGTGCTCTCTTTTGCAGGCAATGAACCAGCCCAGGAGGGAAAGAAAAACACATATCTGCGACAATTCCAATACATTCAGCAAAGGCAACCATCCCCAGACCATCGCTTCGCCACTGCTGGTCATGCTCCACATCAGCCAGCCAATGAGTGCAGTAGCTATTACCGTGGGAACGATACCAAGATAATATTCAGACCAACGCTGAACCGGCCAGGCCAGGCGTGCCCCAAAACGAATAAGTAATTGCAGGACCAGCGCGGGGAATACGCCCCAGAAGACAACCTGCCACACCTCTGAAAAGCCTGTATTGGCAACATACCAACTCAACTCATAACACAATAGCAGCAACATCAACAAGAAACCTGCACCATGCCAGGAACCAGCCAACCTCTTCGGCCACAATAGATCGAACTGTTGCAGCATCCGGTGCTGGGTGAAAATTGCTACAGCCCAGACCATCGCCCCCCAACCGGCAAAGAGATGCTCCAGGCCATCGTCTGCCAGCAAACCAACCACCCCGCAGAAGAGGAGGACCGGCAGGAACTGGCATTGAGCCACTGCAAGCTGCTTCCAGTTACATTTTCTCGCGGCAATGGAAAGCAGCATGGTCAGTGCCGATGCAAATAACAGCAAGGCGTTGTGATCGCGCAGATATTCGAAATGTCTTGTCGATTCCCGGAAACCACCGTAGTACCACCAGACAATTCCCCAGATAAGCAATGGCCAGCACAGGTACTGTTCCCAGCTCAACGAGATGTCCTTTCTACGATAGAGCCAATAACTGGAAAAGAGTGCACCGGTTCCTATCCAGGCACACCCCAGAAAATAATGATTGATGTACGGCGTGGAACCAAACGGATAAAACACGCTCGCAAGAAAGATAAACCCCGCGCCGAACTGGAGTAGTAATCCAAAAATCCTGGCAAGCAGACGGGATTGTCGAACCCCCACCCAAACCAGAGCCGCACCTTCAAGCGCCCAGGCAGCGACAGTTACCTTACTGTCGAAAGCGAGAGGAATCGACATGCTTACTCCAACTACACCCAAAGCCAGAAAGGCTTCTGACAGCACACGGGACCCTGCCCCCTCTCTCCTGTCACTTCGCCGAAGAAACAGGGCTAGAAGCAGATACATTACGCCGGCTGCCAGAAAACTCACAGCCATACCGTATTCACTCTCAGAGACCAGCTGGTACTGTTGCATCGAGGCCACGATCGGCGTGCCAAAAACTATGGGTCCGTCAATTACACCCTTCAATCTAACCGGCTGCCTGAGAGCAAAAAGTACTGCAATAGCAACATAGAGCACGAAAAAGAGAATAAGAAAAGGCTCGGTGGTATTGAAATGAGCGGCTGAGTATCGATCCAATATCCAGTATGAGCCGATACCGAAAGTGAAAAAGAAACCTATCAGGTTCAGTTCCCGCCAGGTCTTGAACAGGGCAATAGCGAATATTCCTATATTCAAAACAGCATAATATGAGAACAGCAAAACATGATCACCAGCTCCTGTCGACATCAGCACCGGGGCGAGAAAGCCACCGATGACGCCCATCGCGGCAAGCACCCTCGCACTTTGGGCCAAAGCCAGAACACCTGAAAAAATCACCATTCCGACCAGAATGAAGAGAGCTGCCGACAATGGGATGAGCGCATAGAGCTTGGCCGCCGCAAAAGCGGTTATATAGAGAATACCAATACCGCCTCCCTGCAAGCCAAGCCCATACCCGAGGGGGCGATTCCGCAGTCGCCAGCCGAGTAAGACGAGAGATACTCCACCTGATGCCGTCAAAATAAGTCTGGCCCCAATGGAGAGCAGGCTCCTGTCTGCGGCATATTTCAACAAAAATGCCACCCCGAAAAAGAGGACGACAAGCCCGATTTTCACTACGGGATTTCCCTCTGTGAAAAAACGCTTAATGGCTGCAGTCAGCTTATCCGGCAGGGATGACGTCACAGGTTGTTCATCAGAATTGTCCTCATGAGATGCAGACATGCCCGCCTTTTCATCCCCAGAGGCTACAGCAAAAACGACCTCTTCTTCAGGAAAATCTGGTTGTGATGCTACTTTCTCAACACTATTTCTGTCTTTGGTAGGTATCTTTGCCGCAACAGACCTGCTTTCGGTTGCAACTGAAGTCGTCTCTGCCCGGACAGCCTGAGTTGAATCACTCAACCTTTCTTCAAGCTCGAGCAATCGCTTTTTCAAGCCAACCACTTCCGCCAGGCAATAACCGAGCAGGCCACCCACAACAAGACCACCCCAGCCAAGAAATACAGCCGTAACTATTGCAGAAACAACAATTAGAACAAGATGCATAAATACGCTCAGTAATTTTTGACTATCACAACAACCCGTCACCACACATTTTATGAACTGTAAATACTGCAGTACCGAAACTTACCGCCTAAGCAGACTCGCAGCTTCTGAGTCGCCAGGCAAATCACGCCGTGCCAGATACTCAGCGACATGGTTCTTCTCATCATCTGTCTTCTTTTGCAGCAAATCTGATTTAGCCGTAATCGATTCTACCCGAACGGCAACAACGTTACAGATTTTCACACCTGTCATATCAGCCTTAATTTCATCGAAATCCGGTCGCTCTTCATGACGTGCCATCAGCGCATTCAATGCCGCGACCTTTTCATCTATATCCTCAACAATTTCGGCAAGTCCGCGGAGAATTACCGAATGATACAGTTGGTGCACCTGGCAAGGTGGAAGCTGTGAGTTGCATTCCCGCCCAACATAGGAGAGCGGAATATCCACTTCGAAACAGACTTTCGGGTCCCGCTGGATATTATCCATTTTCTCCCCTTTTCGGGCACAATGAAAATAGACAGAACCCCGCCAGTAGACAAAGTTCAGCGGCACGATGTACGGGAACCCGTCTACACCATTGGTGGCGAGTCGACCGATGCGGCAACGTCCCAGAATTCTTGTAATATCTTCACTGTCCGTCACCGCACAGTACTTTTTTCTCATCTAAGCCTCATTAATTAAATTGCTCTGATATCATTACGTTTTTTTATGTGAAGAGCAAATATTTATTGATCCAGACCTGGCAGGCCGAGTACCGCAAGCCCCAACACCGCTTTCATCGAATCTTTCCATCTCACCAATGGTTCATTTTTCAATTCCGCATAAATCTCAAAAACTCTCTCATCCGTCTGACCTGTGAGCAGAGCAGTAACGGCAGTCAGTCATGGGAGCAACCGGTACAGCAATCGATATTGGCTACAACCCACTCTCTGGCGCCACGAATAGGTTGTGGTTGCCCTCTTCTTATCTTTTCTTTCATTCGCGCCCATACTGCCACCTTCTGCTGAATATCATCAATCCCAATAAGTAAAGAGTTCGTTGATACCCTTTCTGGCAATGCCCATTACTTTCAAAAACTCTTCTTCGGCAAAAGGCACTCCTTCTGCGGTTCCCTGAATTTCAATCCAGCATCCATCACCGGCCATTACGAAATTGGCGTCGGTCTCAGCTGAGGAATCTTCTACATAATCGAGATCCAGCACCGGAACTCCATCAACAATACCGGCTGAAATCGCTGCCACCGGCTGAATTTCCGGCATTGTCTCCAACTTGCCTGCGGCAACCAGTTTCCTGAGTCCATCACGCACCACCAAAGCACCACCTGTAATGGATGCGGTCCTGGTTCCGCCATCAGCATTCAGCACATCACAATCCACTCTCAGAGTCCGCTCGCCGATAGACTTAAGGTCCACCATCATCCGGAGGCTTCTGCCGATCAAGCGTTGAATTTCTGAGGTTCTGCCGGACCTGCCGTTTGTTTCCCGCCGATAACGGCCACTGGTCGCACAGGGCAGCATGCCGTACTCGGCCGTGATCCACCCCTGCCCTTTTCCTTCAAGGAAGGGAGGAACCTTTTCTTCGATGGTCAACCCGCAGATAACATGGGTGTTGCCCATTTTGATTAGGATGGAAGCGTCCGCATTAAGTTGAATCCCACGCTCTATTGATACCGGGCGCAATCCATCAGCAGCCCTGTTAAACGATCTTTTCAT
The DNA here is from genome assembly GCF_048381775.1 of Desulfosediminicola sp. Classification (NCBI taxonomy): domain Bacteria; kingdom Pseudomonadati; phylum Thermodesulfobacteriota; class Desulfobulbia; order Desulfobulbales; family Desulfocapsaceae; genus Desulfosediminicola; species Desulfosediminicola sp. The sequence goes on from NZ_JBLXGE010000009.1 coordinate 74,977, forward strand.
AAGGTACTTCCTTACTTCTGATATGAACTCTTGATTGGTAACCCAACACCTCTCGTAGCATTTCGGATTCCCTTCTTCTGTTATCTTAAAAAAATTAAAGGGCTTGGCGAATGCACCAAGCCCCTTAAGCATACCCCTGAACCGTTCAGAATTAAAACGTATTTTTATCTTTATTCTTAAGCTGTTCAGGTATTTTTATTATCCCTGCCCCTGCTACCTGAGTGCTTCACGTACAGTGGCAAGATAATCACTACCGATCTTTTTCTCCCAGGCTGAATATACTTTTTCGGTGTTCTTCAGCATTATCTGACGATCCTCCTCGCTTAAGGTGAAAAAGGTTACTCCATCAGCTTTTGCTGCAGCAATTTCATTGTTCTGCTGGAGACGGGTTTTTTCACGGGCAGCGGCGCTCTCCTCGGCGATTACCCGCAGCAGGATTTCACGAATATCCTGGGGGAGCTTCTTGAGCCATCGACTGTTTACCATATGTACATAAAGTCCCTGCGCATAATCAAGCTCGGTATAATAGCGGGCAACAGTAAATTTTTTTGAAATATTGCAAACGATCGGAGTGTGATCAAGACCGTCAATTACGCCGGTCTGCAACGCCTGTGGCACATCAGGCCATGGCAGAACTGCAAACTTCAGACCCCAGGCTTTATAGGAGTCTATATTTACAGGTGCCTGGGCGATACGAAAATTCACCCCTTTTGCATCTGCAAGCGTCTTCACAGGCCTGGTTGTGGCCCAGCCATAACTTCCATAGCCGGTGAAATCTACTACCTGAATATTTTTAGAAAGCGCCGCGTCCCGAAACGGCTCCCAGGTTGCAGGGGTACTACGAAAAGAATTGAGCTTATCAAAAGTGTCGACGACATAGGGGAGATTGACAATACCGAGTTCAGGTGCGATGTTTGCCGCAGCAACCGACGAAGTCATCATGCCCTGTATTGCCCCGAATTTCAGTTTGTTTATAACATCTTTCTCACCACCCAATTGACTCAATGGCCGAAAGTCCACATAAAGCTGGCCTCCGGTTTCCTGCCAGACCCTGTCACGAATTTTAAAACCTACGGCAACACCCTCAATAGCCGGATGCCCAACACATGAGAGCAGATAGGTATACTTGGCACCTGCTGGGTCAAAAGAGGGTTTCCATTGCTCCAAAGGATCACTGGCAAAAGAAAACTGGACTGATGCCAAAAGCACCCAAACAGCCACGCACACACGCAGTATAACCGGCTTGATTGTATTCATTTTTTCTCCTTGAAAAGGTCAGTCTTTGAGAAGAGAAAGCTACCGGAACCAAAACACCAACGCCATGCATTTTCCTTGAAAATGCAAATGGATACAACAAAAAAACTTCATCAGCTGTAACTATATTAATAATCGACGCCACAAGACTCCTGGTTTCAAAAACAGCTAATTAAGCAACGGCACCCTCGTGGATTAACTTTGTTCGCTTTTATGCTCAACAAACCTTATTTCATTAATTTTTAATTTGAAATACTGAACAATTCGTGTTAAGCAGTTTCGCTACATAATGAACAAAATTCATATCTTTCGTGGTTAAAGATTTTTTCCATTAAGGATAATCCCCTACGTGAGGAGAAGAAAACGATGAAAAAGCTTTTTGTTGCGATCCTGATGTCCTGCTTGGTTCTGCCAGCAACTGTCATGGCAGAAGGGAAAAAAGATCCGCTTGCGGCCTGGAAACCTAATTTTGACCCAAGCACGGCTGAGTATACGTACATACTCTCCAACATCAGCCACCCGGTAATCGAAGGTGTTGCCGTGGGCTACCGTATCCGCGATGCGGTATGGGAGAAAACAAATGGAAAAATCTACGTTGATTATCGACCTCTTGCCCAGCTCGGCGGTGAAAAGGATGTTATCAGCAAGCTGAAAATCGGTGCAGTACAGGGAATGCTCTCCTCCTCTGTTGCTGCAGCAAACGTCTCTGATCGCCTCGGCATCGTCAATCTTCCCTATGTGATAGATACCTTCGATAAGCTCGATACCTTTAGAAATACCCCCGAGCTCTGGGAGCCTTTCGCCAATGGTGCACAACGCCAGGGTCTCATTGTCGCCGACATTACCGGTTATGGTCCTTACGGCTGGGCGACAACCAGTCCCGTTCGCACCAACTCCGATGCCAAGGACGTAAACTTCCGTATCGCTGAAGCCCCGGTCAACACCGATGCATATAAGGCCTGGGGCCTGAAGTTCACCGTTATGCCTTGGCCTGATGTCCCCCAGGCACTCCAGACCGGAGTTATAACCGGTCTCGATCACACCGCCATTGTCTGCAACATCACCAAGAAGTTTACAATTGCTAAAAACTTCACTGAGTTGAATTATGCCCAGGGCCTTTTTATTCACCTGGTGAACAAGCGCTGGCTGAACAAGCTGCCAAAAGACTTGCAGGAAACTTTCCTCAGTGTTATCAAGGAGGAAAGCGAGAAAACACGTGCTCTTACCCGTCAGCAGCATGATGCACAGGTAGCTAAGGCCAAAGAAGCCGGTGTCGAATTCATCAAATTGTCAGATGCGGAAATCGTTGCCCTTAAAAATCAGGCAGAACCGGTTCTGAACAAATGGGGACAGAAGATTGGACCTGACTACCTTGCCAAGGTTCGCGAGACTCTTGGTAACTAACGACGCAAGTTGATTGAGCTGATCACAAACCCGCATTTCTCATGAACTGAAGGCCTCACAGCCTGAGTTGATGCGAAATCCAGGTTAGTCGTTGAATGATCGGATGTATTTTTACGGGTTGATGGGGGCATTCCCCCCATCGACCCTTTTTTCTTTTCTCAGGTAATAGACAATCTCTACCTCTCCAACTAACAGATCAGGCATGTTTAAAAAAGTCTTTAAACCGATTGACCGGCTCTTCCTCTTCATTGAGGAATGGTCATTGTTTGCAGCGGTCTGCATCGCCTTGCTAACCGCTATGGCCAATGTTATTCTGCGAAAAGCCACCAGCGATTACTCACTCTACTGGTCGGATGAGGTGGTACGGAAAGTGATCTATTTCTCAACTTATATAGGTTGTGTCGCTGCCATTCGCAGCAGATCCCTGATTCGCATTGATGCCTTGCCGCAGATGTTGCCCATCCTGAAAAAACCGCTTAGCCTGCTCTCCCACCTGGCAGTACTGATTTTCTCAAGCTGCATGATCTATCTTGGCTGGCAAATGACCATGATGATGTATGAAGATGAATACGCCCTTACTGCGACCCTGCAGATTCCCGAATGGTACTTTTACGCTGTATTGCCACTGATGGGAGTGATGATGTTTGTCAGGACACTCATCACCATGCGTGAAGACTGGACTGGCGTAAGCGACATCACTGGGGGCAACTGATCATGGAAAATTCATACCTGATGATTTTTGCCCTCCTGCTTGGCTGCCTGGCTTCCACCATGCCGGTTTTCATGGCGCTGTTTTTCACCGGAACAGTCGGCCTGGTCTGGGGGGTGGGTATCGACCCGCAGATTGTCATTGAAGTGCTCTACCGCAGCATGGATAAATTTGCCCTGGTGGTGGTGATGTTCTTCGTACTCTGCGGAAATATCATGACCACCGGTTCCATCGTCCAGAAGCTTATCAAGACAGCCAACGTAATGGTCGGTTTTCTGCCTGGCGGGCTGGCGATGGCCGGCGTGCTGGCTTGCGGCTTTTTCGGTGCCATCTCCGGTTCTACCGTCGCCACTGTGGTCGCAATCGGCGGTTTTATGATTCCCGCCCTTATCGAGAATAAATATGACGAACGATTCTCTGTAGGACTTATGACCACTGCTCCGATTCTTGGAGTGATCATACCGCCCTCCATTGCCATGATTCTCTATGCCATGGTGAGTAACGACCAGCTGGAAGCGCTTTTCCTCACAGGTTTTCTGCCTGGCGTTTTGATCATGGTAGCCATGAGCGTCTACTCCTATTTCATCTGCAAGCGTGCAGGCATGGAGCGCCAGAAAAGGCCAACTTCAAAAGAAGTTATCTCTGTTTTGAAAGAGAGCGGCTGGGCACTCTTTTTGCCTGTGCTCATCTTCGGCGGCATCTATTCAGGTATGTTTACCGCCAACGAGGCGGCAGTTGTGGCGTGCTTTTACGCCTTTTTCGTCGAGATATTTATTCACGGGGACATGAAGATCAAGGATGTGAAACGGGTTGTGGTCTCATCCGCCGTCACCTCTGCAACCCTTTTGATCATTGTGGCAGGTGCTTCCGTTTTTGGCGAGTACCTCACTTTTGAGCAGATTCCAGGCAAGATCGCCACAGTAGTTGTGGAAAATATCAGCTCCCCCTGGGTTTTCCTGATTTCGGTGAACATTCTGCTTCTGATCATCGGTATGTTCATGGACATCATCTCGGCAACCTTGATCCTGACCCCGATCTTTCTGCCTCTGCTCAGTAAATTCGGCATCGACACCATGCATTTCGGGCTGATCATGACCATCAACCTGGGTATTGGCTACTGCACCCCGCCACTTGGCGTCAGCCTCTATATCTCTGGTGCCACGGTCGATCGCAACCTGCTTTTTGTCTCAAGAGCGGTTATGCCGTTTCTGCTGATTCAGATGGCGATCCTGCTGCTGCTCACCTTCTGGCCCGGGCTTGTATTACTGCTGCCTAATCTGATATACGGATAATATACGAGAACAGTATGAAATCATATTGCATCGAACGCAATACACCCGTTGGACCAACCGACTTCTGACCCTGAGGAAAACTATGGAACCAAAGATTCTGATTCCCCTGGATGATTCCCCAACAGCCAGAAAGACAGTTGAAGCGGTAATTGAACAACGCAATCGCTTTCCGCAGACACTGCATCTGCTTTACGTCATTAATCAGGAGCAACTCGCCTACAGGATGATTCCGGATTTTCAGCTGGATATGGTGCGGGAGAATGCCCGTAAAGCCGGTATGCAATTACTTGAACGTTATGAGGCTCAACTTGGGGAAGCGGGGTATTCGTGCGAGCTGATACTGAAGACCGGCGATCCGCGACAGACAATTTCTAAAATCGCCAATAATGATGGCTACCATCTGGTCGTTGTCGGGCGTCATGAAGGGGGCGGAGAGATACGCAATGTGATATTTGGCTCAGTCGCCAACCACGTACTGCACAACGTGCGATGCCCGGTTTTACTGTTCTAAAATATAAAAAATCTGCCGTTGCTGCTTTCGTTCATTGGAACACAGCTTCGGCAATTACCCTGCCTCCACCGCTTCTATTGCCTTGATCAACTCTTTCAGGGAAGTAAAACCAGCCAACTGTTCACGGGAAAGCAGAACCTCAAGTTGGCTGGAATCGCCCTTCACTTTCAAAACCACCGGGTAATCATGTCGGGTTTTGAACTGCTGCTCAAATTCATCCCTGTGCAAAAACAGCATTTCGATTTTTGCATTTTCACGAAACGCCCGCCACTCCGGATTTTCTTTAAATGTTCCGTGGGTAAGGCTACATAAAAAGCAGTCATAGCTGGCCGGGCTGAAGAGTTTGTGACCGATATCCTTCACTGTACTCACCAGACCGCTGTCGGCATTGTATACGAAAATCAATTGCATATCGTTTCTCTCAAGCGTGTTAGGAACACCCCATCAACTTAGAAATTAAACTCATAACTGTATTATACCCTCAACCAATGACACCACCTGAAAAAACAACTCCTGGCAGACAGCATTTGCCCGACAGGAGTTGATGTGTAAATTATAATACAACTTCAGTGAGTCCGCTCAGCGTAATCTGCCCAGACTAAAACTTGTACTTCACACTGAGATAGCCTGTATGACCTTCGTAATCCTGGTCATCATACGCTCCGGACAGAAAAGTATCCCCTCTCGATCCTGGCACAACAATTACATAGTTATTCCACTGGTCATCCGAATAATCCCATTCCTCATACACATAGCCCAAAGTAACCGACCAGGCCTCGTCTATGAAGTAGGTTCCTTTAAGTGAGAGAATATGCTGGGTGAAATCCTCAACCTCGTCAGTGTCAATGATGTCTGCGCTATCAAACTCAGATTTACCATCACTCTCTGCCCAATCCCACCCTGCATAGAGCCTCAGTTTTTCGGCCATAAAATAAGCCTCAATATTGAGCCCTGCCGCATAGGTGTAATAGGTTGTTTCTGCGGCATCACCTAAATCTTCACTGTAATCCCTCTCAAAACCGACATAAAAGCCTGTGTTGACATTCGATTGAATTGCCCATGTACCAGAAAAATAGAGGTCATAATGATCGAGTTCAACCAGCCCCACTTCGGTGTCATCATAGTCGGCATTAAACCAGGTGAACTCGAGATCAAGACCAAGGTCTTCAACACCGTAATAACCACCTTCCAACTCAACCTGATTCCTGTCCTGATCAGCTACATCATAACTCCTGTAACCTTCGTCCGTTTCGCCAGGTTCAACGGTGTAGTCGCCACTGCGGGTGAGGAAACTGTACTTGGCTCGTAATTCCACATCTTCAAGCGAATAGTTTCTGGCCTGGATAAAAAACAGGTTATCATCAGCCCCGTCGGAATCGCTTCTCCCCTCGTAATCTTTATTGAGGTAGTGGTATCCACCATCAATTCTGTTATTACGCGAAAGCTTGTAGTCGGCTTCGATACCAGTCTTAAAGATTTCGCTGCTGTAGTTCTCATTCTCATTGCCATCCAGGGTTGTCAACACAGTGGAATCATTGTCCCGATCGTCATATCTGGCCAGCAGTTTCAGGTCCAGATCTTCAATCGGTTCAAACTTCCAGGAGCCGTTCACATGCCACTTGGTTATCTCACCATCAAAATTTCTGGTCTCCCCCGGCACAACAATGCCCAGTTGCTCATCGCTCTCCGTTTTAGAGTATCCAGCATTCAACGCTACCACAGAACCATAATACTCCGGTCGCCAGACCATTTTTCCGAGTACTTTCGCCACATCGTTATCAGGTGGCAATGAGCCGATAGTGTCATCTCTGGTCAACGAATCATCCTCATTATCAAAATTAATGAATTGACCCGTCAGACTAGCGGTTAGCTTCTTGGCCCGGTAACCACCGGTAATGTTAAACTGGTTCTCTTCCCAATCGATGGGGGCCGGAAACTCTGCAGAGGATGTACCGCCATAAGGCATGACTCCCGAGGATTCCATATTGCTCGCACCAAACTGTACAAAGTAGCCATTTTCAAACGCGTACTCTACATCACCACCATACTTTTCCCGCTCCTTCTTATAGTCGAAACTATTCCAGAGAGCCGGTTCAGTCTCCCCGGTACCCACCAGCGTATCACTGCCGATACCATCATAAGGTGTCAGGGCATCTTCAGTGATGTTATGGATAATTTCATCGTAGTACAGCAAGTACTTCAATGACCCGAAACGGCCTCCGTTCAACCAGTAGGCCTGATCGTCATAGGCTATGTTCTCGGCCAGAAAGTCGATATAATATCCGCCTTCCCAGTACGAGAGGATATCCACATTGCCGTATACACCATTATCAATATCCCGATATTCATTAAATTTAGCCTCGTCCCCGTCCACATCAAAAAGACGTCCGCCAAATTCTACATATCCATCCAAGTCCGGCCCTGCTGCCGTAGCATCAGTTACACCCCAGCAAAGGGAAAGCATGGCCAGAACACATATTCGTTTCTTCATTTTTGCTCTCCTTTTACTTTCTGAAACGGCTACCGTCTCTGTCAGCTGACATGCTTCCATGCACCGTCTGATGACAATTCAGACATGCTCTCGCGTAATATCGGTTATTAGGCGTTTCTGAGCCGGTGAAGCCAGATTCTTCACCATATGGCGGAGTATGAACGACCTGGTGGCAACTGTTACAGATGGTCGGCACCTTCTGGACAAGCATTCCTTTATGCCTGCTGCCGTGTGGTGCGTGACATGTGGAACAATCTTCTTCCACTGGCGGGTGCTCCCAGAAATTAGGCCCACGTTTGTCGCCATGACAGTTGTAGCATAGCTCATTCAGGGTCTCAGCCACGATCATGCCGTCTGTGTGGGTACCGTGCGGATTATGACAATCTTTACAGGTTACCTTACCTTCACGGATAGGATGTCTGGCCTGAAGATTCGCATGGACTTTTACACGTGTATGGCACTGGTAACAAACATCCGGGGTCTCTGCTATCGGCGAATACCCCTCATGCATCGGGTGACAGGTAGCACATGCAACATCATATTTCTCATGCTGGCTCATATCCCACATGGAAATCTTTTCACTCTTCACATGACAGTTCAGGCAGGTCTCGTTATACACCTTAACCTCTGCTCCATCCCGGCCTGAAAAGCTGATAATGTTATCCGGCTCTGGGTCATCTGCATGCACTTCTCCAGGGCCATGGCATGATTCGCAGCCAGCTGCAGTATTCCCCGTGGACTCCCAGGCCCGAAAATGGAGTGATTTGTAATAGTGACCTTCCATCTCGTCATGGCACTCCAGACAGGTACTATCTCCAACATAGCCCGTGGTCGTCATTTCCGTGACTATCAGCACCGTCTCCTCAACCTGGCCGGCCAGTGGCTCCCCCCCATCTCCATTTGCGTAAGCGGCACCGTTTACACCCAGCAAAACGAGCGCACAAAACAGTGTCGCATACAATCTCACTCTCTCCATTGTCTGCTTCACGTTCCCCCTCCTTTCATATAGTTTCACCCTCTGGAATTCCCAAAAAACCCTCTGTTATCATAGGCCACATTCAAATTTAAGCTGAATTAATTCGTCAGGTCAATGACCTGGTCAAATTTTTTGTACCCCGGAGTCTGTTTTCAGCTGTTTTGCAGAGCGTCAGTGGTCAGATTTTTGCAGATACCCCCGATCGATTCAGAAGAAAAATCAGGAGTGCAGTAAAAGCGTTATTGCTATAAATTATTTCATTTTAGCGATTAATAACGTTGCATTAAAAAATGCCACAATGTACATGCAATGCTACATTCAATATATTTGTTACAGACCGTTCACAGGCATTAAGGTCACTGATTTTGGGCAAAACAAAAAAAATGTACGTGTACCATTTTTTTTAATTGTCAGGATACGAAAAGCACGAAACTTCAACTCGCTGTGTATATTCTCTACATAGCAACATTATTCTTCAGAACTCATTGGCGGTACAATCAGAGGCTGTACCGAAACAGACTGTTAGCGAATAATCGAGAGAACGTTTTTTACTCTCTGAATTACAAAACCTGTTTTTATGAAGGCGGGGAGATGCAGACATCTGCTGATACAATCAGGGCGTAATCTTTCCTGCTGCCCTTCACATAACGTATGGTGAAAGGTACAAGGGTTCGCGATACCGCCGAAACAGGTCAAATCAATTGGTATCAACCTGTCTTCAAACTCAATCATTACAAAGAACCTGAAATGGGAACTCTTTTACGATTCGAAATACTTTTTTAGCTTACAAAACATTAAGGACTTCAAAATGAGCCAGCGCACTGAACCCTGGGAAACCCTCAGCCAGTTAATCCAAGATAGACGTGACTCGGAAATAGTTCAATTTATCGAGTCGCTCAGCGTTTCTGAGACAGCAAGAGCTATCTCACGGCTTAAAGAAGTTGAACGAGAGAATCTGATTTCACTGCTCAACCCTGAAGATGCGGCTGAAATTATAAAAGAAATTTCTGAAAGTCAGGCAGCTGAAATTGTCGGAAATATCTCAACTGGACAGGCCGCAGCAATAATGGAGGAATTGGATAGCGACCATCTCGTTGATGTACTCGCTGAAATGGGAACTGATAAGAGTGAATCAATTCTCTCAGAAATGGCACAGGAGGATGCTGAAGAGGCCAGGACTTTGCTCAATTATGCCTCGGATGTAGCAGGGGGACTCATGATTTCAGAGTACCTGGCCTACAGGGCCGATGATACAATCGGGGATGTTCTTGCAGATCTGCAGGATAATCAGGAAAAATACAAAGATTACAATGTACAGTATTTTTATGTGCTGGATTCCGAGGAAAAGCTGGTTGGTGTCCTGCGGATGCACAACCTGTTGTTTCCTGCGAGAAAAACCAGACTTGAAGAAATAATGATACATCCCCCTCTCAGTGTATCTGGTCAAGCTACTCTTCTTGAGTTAAAAGATTTTTTTGATGAGCACAAATTGTTTGGAGTACCCGTTGTCGACAGTGACCAACACCTTTTGGGGGTTGTACTCCCCAGTGCTGTTGAAGAGGGGGTAAACAGGCAGAGAACTAAAGCCTATTTACGTCTGAGCGGTATCATAGGCGGCGAAGAATTCAGAACCATGCCGCTCACTATACGTTCCGGCAGACGCCTTACCTGGTTGAGTATGAATATAGTTCTCAACATTATAGCGGCCAGTGTCATTGCAATGTATCAGGATACGCTGGCAGCGGTTATCACTTTAGCTGTCTTTCTGCCGATGGTGAGCGATATGAGCGGTTGTTCTGGAAATCAGGCAGTGGCGGTCTCCATGCGTGAATTATCTCTTGGACTGGTTAAACCCCGCGAGATTTTATGGGTAATACTCAAAGAAACCCGAGTTGGCATAATAAACGGCATAGTGTTGGGGGGCCTGCTCGGCATGGCTGCCTTTTGGTGGCAGGGAAACATGTGGCTGGGAATTGTCATTGGTGGGGCGCTGGCTGCAAATACTCTCGTATCAGTCACTATTGGCGGGGTTTTACCCCTGATTCTGAAACAGGTAAAGATTGATCCGGCCCTTGTCTCAAGTCCATTGCTGACTACGGTCACAGATATGTGTGGTTTTTTCTTTGTACTCAGCTTTGCAAGCGCCGTTTTACCAAAGCTTGGCGGCATGTAATTGATAGCCCCCTTTACAAAAGTTCTTCTATTTGCAAGGGGGCTTCGTCTGTTTCGGTAAACCAAATTTCTTTCTAAAACTCCTCCGGCGGTTCGACCACCAGCACATTTGTCCCGAGTTCTTCGAGAACCTGTTGTTCAAGCCCATCTTCATCAGCACGAAGCTTACTGAGTTTGACCGGGCTGTATTTTTTCGGGAGTTTACCAAGATTACAGATAGGTTCGCCAGGGCTTATTGACGGCAGACTTGTCATCCCCATTACCACGCCATCAAAAGGGGCATAAATGGTGCTTTGCTCTTCGCCCAGGATTGTTGTGTTGGTAATAAGCGGATCATCCTTTTTTACAATATCGCCCGGTTTAATGTGAAAATCGAGGAAACCACCCCGTTCTGCACGGACCCATTTCGATTTTTCGATAATGACCTGGTGGGACGGGCGTTCTATCTGCAAGTCTAACATCTTGAGTTCACAGAGTACATTTTTGATCCCTCGAATTGCTGTTTCGACAATTCCCGGCTCAACTTTCCAGACTTCTCCGCCTTCCATCACAATTGTGGGACATCCTGCTTTACATGCTTCATGTCGAAAAGAACTTTTCGGTCCCTTACTGTTAATAATGATTTCAGACCCAAAAGCTTCTGCTAGCCTGCGGACTTCCGGATTGGCCAAGTCGGCTCTCACGGTCGGGTAATTCGTTCGACGTACTGATGCCGTATGTAGATCTATGCCGTAATCACAGCGGGATACAAGTTCATTGAAAATGGTATAAGCCATACGGCTGGCCAGGCTACCATCAGGAGTTCCGGGGAAGGAACGATTGAGATCGCGACGATCAGGCAGGTAGCGTGAATGTCGCTCGAAAGCGGGAAGATTGAGCACCGGAATAAGAATTACAGAGCCTCTGCTGAGCCTGAATTCATCATCCTGGATCAGATTGCGAATGGCACCACATCCATTTATTTCGTCACCGTGTAAGGCTGCAGTCACAAATACCACAGGCCCATCCTCAACTCCCCGTCGAATATGGATCTGGAGTTTTACAGCCATGCTGCTGTAACTCTCACCTACGGCAAGCTGAACATTACGTGATTCACCCGGCCCTATTTTTTCCCCGAACCAGTCTAAATGAGAGTGCTTCAAAGTTCTATGAGTCACCGTCTGAACCACCTTTTTCTACAGATATGGAAATTGGATCAAGGCTTCCGGACTCTTTGTACACTTCCTCAGCAACAGGAAGCTCAGGTAAATCTTGAACTTTTGGCCTCCGTTTACGACGTATCCTGGTAGGGGTCATATCGCGCATAAGTTCAAGTTTACCAAAACAAAGCAGGCGATCACCCGCAATCAACTCACGCTCAGCACGGGGATTCGGAATTACTTTATTCTTTCGATAAAGTGTAAGCACCACTACATCTTTTTCCCGCAACCCAGAATCTTTAATTGTTTTGCCTACATACTCTGAGCCTTCAGGAATATGAATTTCAGCTACACCATACCCACTGCTCACCGTCAGTCGTTGACGAATATCAATTACCGGAAAGTTTACTTGCGCTGCTATGTAGTCAATTATTGCGCCTGCAATATCAAGCTGGGTACAACCCTCAATGCCCTCCAGCCCCGGCGAGGAATTCACTTCCATGATTTGCGGGCCATCGTTTCCTTCCAACAGATCCACACCCGCTACTCGCAGGCCGAGGATCTGGGCCGCGCGGACAGCTGTCTGCGTATACAGTTCATCAAGTATTACCGGTTCAGTCGTGCCGCCTCTGTGAACATTGCTGCGAAATTCCTGCCCCTGAGCAACGCGCCGCATTGCACCAACAACCCTGTCACCGACAACAAATGCCCTGATATCCCTGCCTTTGCTTTCTTTAACAAATTTTTGAATGAGAACACTCTGTTTTTGGCTCTGCAACAATTCTACTATTCCAGCTGCGGTATTGATGGAGTTTGCCAGAATAACACCAATACCCTGAGTCCCTTCAATCAGCTTCAGAACAACAGGAGCGCCTCCAACCCGCTCGATTGCAGGGAGCACGTCCTTTTTGTCCCTCACAAAGGTTGTTTGCGGAATACCGATGTGATGCCGACTGAGGATTTGCAGACTTCGCAATTTGTCTCTGGAGTTGGCAATACTCGCAGACGAATTTGCGCAGAATACATCCATTTGTTCAAATTGTCTGACGACTGCAGTACCAAAGTAGGTGATGGAAGCTCCTATTCTTGGCAAGACCGCATTATATTCAGATAACCGTTTTTGCCGATAGTAGAGATCCGGCAAACCCTGCTCAAGGTCAATTGCAAACTTCAAGGTATTTAATACTTTAACCTTATGTCCTCGTTGCTCTGCAGCTTCACAAAGACGTCGCGTGCTATAACACTGGGGGCTACATGAGAGAATAGCAAGCTTCATACGTCATTCCTATGAGTTAAGTTATTGACTACAAGCTTCAACATCTTTAAGCCTTCTTCCTGTATGGTTTTCCACCGTAATATGACCTTCCGCCATCCACCAGAAATCTTGTTCTGAAGGCTTCACGTCCCAGCAGCATTCTAAAGCCCATATTGTCACGACTCGCCAGAGTCAGTTCAACAGGCCATCTTTCGCCAAGCAGCTCAACTTCAGTCACAATTACCGGTCTGATTTTTGCGATACCGCTGGAGCTTTTGACCGACCTGAATTCCAGTATTTTGGCCTCCACTGCAACAGACTTTTCTTTTGAGCGCTGAATAGGGTGTACTTTAAACCGGACCCACCGTTCACCATCCCGGTCAAAAGTTTTTATGTCAAAGGCATGCAATGATGACGATCGTGCACCTGAATCGACTTTCACTTTTATGGTGTCAATCCCAAGACCTGGAAGTCCCACCCACTCTCTCCAGCCAATGACTGGTAGACGCTTTCCTGCTTTCTTTACCATTTATAGCCTAGGTCGTTGTTATACATGCAAATAGTGGTTCACTGCTGCCATATAGCATTTAAACTTTTTTTGACCAATATTAAAGTGGCCCTGCCTCTGCGATCGCCCCTGAATAATAATCATAAATCACCTGTAACGAGAACTTTATATTCTCATTCAGGTCAATAAATTTTAAGACCAGGCCTACTTTTTGTTTCTTCACCGGCATCATTTTTATTCTGTTGAACAATTCAGCGAATTCGCTGCCTGGGAAAGCTCATTTATTGATTTTCTTATTGATTTTAAACAGAGAAATCAATTTTACTAATCATGATCACTTCCTATATATCACAAATAAACCGAGGACAGTTACATGGTTGCTTTTTTGATGCAATTCAGCCCTGTTACACAGGCATTATTCGCCACCTTGTTCACCTGGGCGGTAACTGCAGCTGGTGCAAGTCTTGTGTTTTTGACAAGAGATATAAATCAGAAACTTATGGATTCATTGCTGGGCTTTGCGGCAGGTGTAATGATTGCCGCAAGTTTTTGGTCTTTGCTCGCCCCTGGCATTGAAATGGCTGAACAGCTCAATCAGATTCCATGGTTGACTGCCGCTATTGGCTTTATGGGGGGAGGCATTTTCATGAGAGTAATTGATAAATTTCTCCCACATTTACATCCAGGGCTCAAGATTGATAAAAGCGAAGGTATCAAAACTTCATGGCAACGGAGTACCCTGTTGGTGCTGGCCATAACTCTTCACAATATTCCTGAGGGTCTTGCAGTCGGAGTGGCATTCGGTGCTGTCGCGGCTGACCTTCCGTCGGCCACAATCGGAGGAGCAATTGCGCTGGCAATCGGAATCGGAATTCAAAATTTTCCAGAGGGAACAGCTGTATCAATGCCACTTCGTCGCGAAGGAATGAGCAAAAGAAAAAGTTTTCTCATGGGCCAGGCTTCTGGAATGGTAGAACCTATCGCGGGAGTTATCGGCGCATATTTTGTCCTGAAAATGCAAAACATTCTGCCATACGCCCTCTGCTTTGCGGCAGGTGCAATGATTTTTGTCGTTGTTGAAGAATTAATCCCGGAATCTCAGAGGAAAATTGAAAATATTGATCTGGTAACCATGATGACAATGGTCGGTTTCTCCGTGATGATGATTCTTGATGTGGCTTTGGGCTAAACCCCCTAGAACATACGCTATCAGTATGCTGATAAGGGCACCAAGCCATTCGGGATGCTTTTAATAGAAAAAGGCCAGAGCACAGTTACTTGCTCTGGCCTTTTATGCATGACAATCACGTCAATCGAGGGCTCGTAAGCTGCCTCTCTACTTAAAGGTATTAGAATGTGCGATTATCAATAACGCGGTTTCCTTTGCCTTCGAAACGTTCGAGGGTACGCTCTTCCACCAGTTTTACATCAACACCAACTCCAAGCTCGGAAATCAAGCGCCGTTTAATGGTATCAACCAGCGTTCTCTGCTTCTTCATGGCATCAAAGAAAATCCCTTCGACCACCTCAACCATCACCGTGAGTTTATCTTCATTGTTGTCACGATCAACTATCAGGCGATAGTGGGGCTGGGTTCCTTCAATGTCACAGAGAACTGATTCGATCTGGGTAGGGAAGACGTTTACGCCTTTGATAATAAGCATATCGTCCGTTCGGCCCATCACCCGGTGCATGCGATTCAGGGTTCTACCACATGGGCATGGCTCAGGCATAAGCCGGGTCAGATCACGGGTACGATAACGGATGACAGGGAAAGCCTCCTTGGTCAGGGTGGTGATGACCAGTTCTCCAACCTCGCCAGGGGCAACCGGTTCCAGAGTTTCCGGATTCAACACCTCTACCAGGAAATGGTCCTCGTTGATATGCAGACCATTGCACTCCTGACACTCACCGGCAACACCGGGGCCCATAATCTCGGAAAGGCCGTAGTTATCGGTGGCGATTATGCCGAGCCGGTCATTTATCTCAGCACGCATTCCTTCAGACCAGGGCTCTCCGCCAAAGAGGCCGTAGCGCAATGACAGCCCACTGGGGTTGAGCCCCATATCCATCATCACATCAGCCATTTTCAGCGCATATGAAGGTGTACAAACCAGCGCAGTGGTTTTGAAATCCCTCATAATCTGGATCTGTCGTTTGGTGTTGCCCGCCGAAATCGGGATTACCGAGGCACCAACCCGTTCCGCGCCATAGTGCAGACCAAAACCGCCAGTGAAAAGACCGTAACCAAAGGCGATCTGGATCACGTCATCAGGGGTTACGCCGGCACCGCAGAGAATGCGTCCGACAAGATCGGACCAGGTATCAATGTCCTGGCGGCTGTAACCTACCACCGTGGCCATGCCGGTAGTACCGGAAGAAGAGTGAACCCGCACCACATCTCTGAGCGGCACCGCGAAAAGCCCGTATGGGTAGTTATCCCTCAGATCCTGTTTCATGGTGAAAGGGAAATCACGAATGTGCTCAAGGGAAGTCACCTTCGATACATCGAGCCCTTTTTCCTTAAATGTATTGCGGTAAAACGGAACCCGCGTCGCGACCCGCTGCAAGGTATTCTGCAGTCGCTCAAGTTGAAGTGCTTCGAGATCCTCCCTCGGCATACACTCTTCTTTCTGCTGCCAAATCATCTCAATGTTTCCTTTTGCAGTTCTCTAAAGCCACAGATTCGGGCAATTCATCAATCGATTTCAGACACCGGCTGCGGTGCGCAAAGCCGGTGCCTTTTTTAACAGTGGGTGCTTACAGAGCGCAAATCTGCTCACCGGTCAAAAGGGTGTAGCCATCACCAAGCAGGGAGTCGATGGCCTTGTTCATGTCCTCGAAACGGAAAATGAGCACTGCATTTTCGCCGCTCTTATTGACGAAAGCGTACATGTACTCAACGTTTAATCCTGCAGTCTCAATGGACCTCAGCACCTTGGCCAAACCGCCTACCTGGTCAGAAACCTCTACCGCCAGCACGTTTGTTATACCCACGGTGAAGCCTTTGCCTTTCAGGGCGGCCTTAGCCTTTTCCACATCATCGACAATCAGGCGCAGTATGCCAAAATCAGCGGTATCCGCAACAGACAGGGCCCGAATGTTTACCCCTTCTTCGGCGATGATAGAGGTGATTTCAGCCAGTCTTCCAGATTTGTTCTCCAAAAACACTGCAATCTGTTCTACACGCATTCCTCGTTCCTCCATTATAATTTCCTGTTGTCAAATACCCGCTGAGCTTTACCTTCGCTCCGCTGAATGGTTTTAGGCTCAACCAGCTTCACTGTACAGGTTACTCCAAGGTAATCCTTGATATCCGCCTTGATCTTTTTGGAGAGGTTTTCGAGCATTCTGATCTCATCTGAGAACACGTTCTCGCTCACCTCAACCTGAACCTGCATAGTATCCAGGTTCCCTTCTCGTTCTACCACGATCTGGTAATGCGGTTCAACCCCGTCAATACCCATAAGTACGTGTTCTACTTGGGAAGGAAAAACATTAACGCCACGGATGATCAGCATGTCATCGGTACGGCCGGTTATCTTCTCCATGCGAACCAGGGTTCTGCCGCAGGAACAGGTCTCATACATCAGGCGGGAGATATCCTTGGTACGGTAACGGATAAGCGGAAATGCTTCTTTGGTAAGGGTGGTGAAAACCAGCTCACCCTTTTCTCCCGGTGGCAGTACCTCGCCGGTATCCGGGTCGATAATCTCCGGCAGGAAATGATCCTCAAAGACGTGCATACCACCTGAGCTTTTGAGACATTCCATGGCGACACCGGGCCCGATAATCTCTGAAAGACCATAAATATCTACCGCTTTCAGGTTCAGCTTGCGCTCAACTTCCTCACGCATATTCTCGCTCCACGGCTCGGCTCCGAAGATACCAACCTTGAGGGAGAGCGATGAGGGGTCAACACCCGCGTCACACATGGCATCGGCGAGATTAAGGGCATAGGAGGGGGTCGCCATCAGTACAGTGGAACCGAAGTCGCGCATGATATTGATCTGGCGCTTGGTGTTGCCACCGGATACCGGGATAACGGTGGCACCAAGTCGTTCAGCACCGTAATGAGCACCGAGACCACCGGTGAACAGACCATAACCATAGGCGTTATGCACCATGTCGCCGCTATTGGCACCGGCACAGCAGAAAGCGCGGGCCATCACACCTGACCAGAGTTTGATATCATCCTCAGTGTAGCCAACGACGGTGGGCTTACCTGTGGTTCCTGATGAGGCATGAACACGCACTACCTGATCAAGAGGCACGGTGAACAGACCAAACGGATAGTTGTCGCGCAGGTCATCCTTATAGGTGAAAGGCAGCTTGCTGAGATCTGCAAGGCTCTGGATATCAGACGGTTTCACCCCCGCCTCATCCATCTTCTTGCGGTACGGCTCAACCTTGTCATAGACTCTGGCTACCAACCGCTGCAGCCGCTTCAACTGTATGGACTCAAGCCCGACCCGGGGCAGGGTCTCTATCTCTTCTTCCCAGTAAACGGTGGTCATCGTTCTTCCTTTTTTTTCGTTCTAGTTTCGTAAATCCCTGCCTGCACGATAAGCGCGAATATTGACTTCACGGAAGCGCTCCGGTACGCGGGTCTGGATGGCCTCTTCGAAAATAGCTCCATCAACCGGCATAAAAGCGGCCATAGCCCCAACCATGACGATATTGGCGGTACGGGCCTCTCCCACTTCGCGAGCGATATCAAAGGCATTGACCTTGACCACTTCAATGTCCCGTGCTACCAGCTCTTCAAGCACATTCTCTGGATATTTCGCCTGGCCGGTGGCAACCGCCGGAGGCAGTATCTGCTGGGTATTCACTACGACCTTGCTGCCCTTGTGCAGATATGGCAGGTAACGCACCGCCTCCATCATCTCAAAGGCAACCTGGATGTCGGCACAGCCCGGCTCGATCAGCGGCGAGTAGACCTTTTGGCCATACCGCAGTTGAGCGGTAACAGAGCCGCCCCGCTGTGCCATGCCGTGTACTTCACTTTTTTTCACATCAAATCCGGCACCAAGCAGACCGAGTGCGGTAATCTCACTGGCCAGCAGAATGCCCTGCCCGCCTACCCCTGAAAAGAGGATGTTTCCTGTTGCTTCCATTATCTTTCCTCCTTTCTGGTGATAGCCTCAAACTTACAGAGAGACGCACACTGTCCACAGTCATTGCAGAGAATTTCATCAATTTGGGAGACACCTTTCTGCTTTGGCCTGAACCCTTTGGCTTCTGCCTCACCTTCAGCAAAGGCGGTCCAGCTGATCGCCGGGCAACCAAGGCGAATACAGGCCATACAGCCCACACAGTTCTCCTGGTGAGTGAAATAGGAGACCGGCTTTCTCTCCTTCATCTCCGGCAAGAGTACACAAGGCGCTTTGGAGATCACCACCGAAGGCTCATCCAAGGCGATGGCCTCTTTCAGCACCTTCTTACTCTCCGGTACATCGTGGGGATTGACCACAAAGATGTGTTTCACCCCGATGGATCGACACAGTCCTTCAATATCGATCTCATGGGCAGCCTCGCCCTTGATGGAGTGACCACTGGCCGGGTTGTTCTGCTGACCGGTCATGGCGGTGATGCGGTTATCGAGAATAATAGTAGTGGCAGCGCTCTCGTTATAAACGGAGTTGATCAGACCGGTGACACCTGAGTGCATAAAGGTGGAGTCGCCGATAACCGAGACAACCTTGTCGTGACTGCCTTCACCAAGCGCCTTAACCATGCCGTGCGCCACGGTGACGGAAGCACCCATGCACACACAGGAATCCATAGCAGATAACGGCGGCAGAAAACCGAGAGTGTAGCAACCGATATCACCGGAAACAAACACATTGAGTTTTGAGAGATTAAAGAATATGCCGCGGTGCGGACAACCGGCGCACATATTAGGCGGCCTCATCGGCAACTGAACCGGGGCAAATAGATCATCCCGTTTATTCTGCTCGATGGACTCACGCACAATAGCGGTATTCAGCTCACCCTGATTCGGGATACGCTCTTTACCAATGCAATCAATACCCATCGCCTTAATATGGTTTTCGAGAAACGGATCAAGCTCTTCCACCACATACAGTTCGTCGACCATGTCGGCAAATTCACGGATTTTCTGTTCCGGCAACGGCCAGCACATACCGAGTTTTAATACAGCCGCTTCCGGAAATGCCTCTTTCACATAGAGATAGGATACACCTGAAGTAATAAAACCACGTCTGGTATCGCCCTCTTCTATCCGGTTCAGCTCTGTGGTTTCGGCAAGCTCCGTACATTTATTCATGCGCTCTTCAACATACACCCTGCGGCCACGGGCGATGGCAGGCAGCATGACCATCTTCTGCGGTACCTTATTGATGCCGCAAGCCGGATTACCAGTGACCATTTCACCCTTTTGTACCACTCCCTTTACATGGGCGATACGGGTGGTGATGCGAAGCATTACCGGGGTATCCAGCTCTTCGCTCAGATCGTAGGCCACTTTCAGCATCTCTTTGGCCTCTGCCGGGTCGGATGGCTCCAGCATAGGCAACTTCGCGGCAAAAGCGTAGTTACGGTTGTCCTGCTCATTCTGGGAGGAGTGCATTTCCGGGTCATCGGCTGTAACCAGCACCAACCCACCGCATACACCGGTGTAGGCAGCGGTAAAAAGCGGATCAGCAGCCACGTTGACGCCAACGTGTTTCATGGTGGCCAGCGCCCTGCCGCCCGCATAGGACGCGCCTATGGCGACCTCCAGACCTACTTTTTCGTTCGGGGCCCATTCCGTATATACCCCGTCGTAGGTCGACAGGTTTTCCATAATTTCCGTGGAAGGTGTACCGGGATAACCTGAAGCAACCTTTACTCCTGCCTCTACAGCGCCAAGAGCAATCGCTTCGTTTCCGGACATCCAGAGTGAATTCTCGCTGATCTTTGTCACAGTCTCTCCTGATTATAGAAATAGGTTGAAATGTGCCGACGATGAGCTGCCATCGCCTTTCCCTCAACCGGTTGGTACCATAAAGCAATCCTGCAAACTACTCCGAATGGCCGCCAGCAGGCAAGCATTTTTCAGACTTTCGTAAACTTTATCACCCTTTTTTCCGAACAATATTAGGCCAACCCCCCTCGCGACTTTGATAAACAAAATATGGCGGAAAATTCATCATCGGACATAGTGATTAAATGTTTGTTTTGACAAGGCTAATGTTTATCATATAATTCAATAAATTAAAGAGGCTGGGAAAAACTCCTTGATTACAGGGGGCTGTCAAATATCCACCTCTGAATGACAATGTCTCGTAACATCAAGAAGTTCAAACATATTTTGGAGGAGTACCTCTATGTACATTGGCAGAATAATGCACACCGATCTGGTCACCGTCTCACCTGATACCACCCTGGTTGAAGCTAAAGACATACTGGAGAATAAGAAAATTGAGCATCTGCTGGTTGTCAATGAAAGCGGTAAGCTGGTCGGCATCTTGTCTGACCGGGATTTGAAACAAAACTGGGCTTCTCCGGCCACATCCCTCTCTACACATGAGTTAACATACTTGCTGCAGAAGGTGCTGGTGAAGATGATCATGGTGAAGACCGTGGTGACCATCCCGGTTGATACCACCATCGAGCGAGCTGCCTACATCATGCAGCAGCACAATATCAGTGCGTTGCCGGTAATGGAAAACGATGAACTTGCCGGAATTATCACCAGCACCGACGTAATCGAGGTGCTGCTCGATGCCGTCGGCATGAGTGACGATTCCACCCGCATTGGTGTCTTTGTCAAAGACAATATGGGAGTTCTCGCCGAGGTATCTGCAATTCTGAGAGACGAGAAGGTTAATATTCAAAGCCTTTTGAGTTGGCCTGAAAAGAAATATCCAGGCGTAACCCAGCTGGTAATGCGTGTCGCCGCCAAAGATGGCAATAAAGCCATCATCGCGCTGCAGGAGAAAGGATTCAAAGTAAAGAGCGGATATGCCAAAGATATTACTCAGTATCTTCCTGAGTAATCCCCCAGGCTACACCTCAGAAACGGTTCGATGACATCGGGCCGTTTCGCCTCCCGAAACGTCATCTTTGGTCTCTATTTCCTGAAATAATTGAAATAGAGAAAGAAAAGGGATAGGATCAACCAATCGTCAATACCCGCCTGGTCTCTCCAGGTCATTTTCTGCCCGCCGTAACCAGCGGAATAGATCCACTTATATTTCAACAATTACAGTTATAACGTGAACAGCAGCAACGCACATTTTCTCCAGTGGTTTCGACATGTCTCCCCGTATATTCACTCCCACAGGGGTAAAACATTTGTCGTGATGATCCCGGGCGAATGCCTGGCTCAGGCAAATATCGCCAACATAATCAGCGATATTGCCATATTGCATTCACTCGGAATCCGTTTGGTTGTGGTTCATGGAGCCCGCCTGCAGATTGAGGAAGAATTAAACGCTGCCGGCCTCTCTTCAGAATTGCATCATGGCGCCAGAATCACCGAACGAAATCATCTGCCGCACATCCTGAAGGCCATCGGTTCAACCCGCTGCCAGCTGGAAGCCCTCTTTTCCAGCGGTTTACCCAATTCACCAATGTTTGGAGCCAAAATAAAACTGCGTAGCGGCAACTTCATCAATGCCAAGCCGCAGGGGGTGCTTGACGGGGTCGACCACCAGATGACAGGTAAGGTACGAAGCGTTGATAAACATGCCATCCTGGAAATTCTAGACAATAAATGCATTGCCTTGCTGCCTCCCCTTGGTTTTTCAATTACAGGAGAGGTTTTCAATCTCTCCTTCGCCGAAGTTGGGGTCAACGTTGCCAGCGCTATTGATGCCGATAAGATTCTCATCTTCAACGACGATGGGCCG
Source organism: Desulfosediminicola sp. (assembly GCF_048381775.1). NCBI lineage: Bacteria > Pseudomonadati > Thermodesulfobacteriota > Desulfobulbia > Desulfobulbales > Desulfocapsaceae > Desulfosediminicola > Desulfosediminicola sp. The sequence goes on from NZ_JBLXGE010000009.1 coordinate 97,549, forward strand.
ATCTACGACAACCACGGCACCCTCTACAGACAGTTGACACTCAGCCAATGTGAAACATTTTTGGAAGAAGAGGCTCGGCACGCTCCAAGCAACACATATTTTTCTCTGCGGGCCGGCTATAAGGCCTGTCGCAGAGGTGTCGCCAGAGCCCATATCATCTCCTCCAGCGAAGACGGCACGCTGCTGCGTGAACTCTTTACCAGGGACGGCTCCGGCACCATGGTGCACAGCGACACCTATGAAGTGCTTCGTCAGGCAAAACTGGAAGATGTGGCAGGCATTCTGAACCTGATCAGCCCACTCGAGAAAAAAGGTGTCCTGGTAAAACGTTCCAGAGAATTACTGGAAAATGAGATCGACTATTTCACTATCCTGAAAAAGGATAACCTCATTATCGGTTGTGCAGCGCTCTACCCTTTCCCCGATGCCGATGCAGGAGAATTGGCCTGCGTTGCCGTGTTAAAAGAATACCAGCAGGGAGGTCGAGCCAAGACCCTGCTCGACCATATTGAAAAGCAGGCCCAAAGACTCAACCTCTCTGAGATATACACCCTCACCACCCAGACTGCCCACTGGTTTATTGAGCAAGGCTTCACCGAATCCGATGTCGAGACCCTGCCTGCCAGCCGCAAAGCACTCTACAACTACAGGCGAAACTCGAAAGTATTGGTAAAGCGACTGTAATTGGAAGCTCTGCCAGCTGAGCCATATTGATCTCTCTTCCCGATTACAGCATCGGCGAAGTCAGGCGTGCCACCCGCACCAACAACTTGAACCAGAATGGTTTCTCTGCCGCCTCATCTGGCTCCATCAGTCTGGAGTTGGCAAAATCCTCAAGAAACATCTGTTCGACTTCCTTGTTGAAATCCTGATCGGTAATCATGGCTGTGATCTCAAAGTTGAGGCGAAATGAGCGGTTATCAAAGTTGGCGGTCCCTACTGTAGAGAGATCGTTATCCACCAGCATGGTCTTCTGATGCATAAAACCCTTGGTGTAACGGTAAAACTTTACCCCACTCATTCCCGCCTGCTCAAAATAGGAAAAAGCGGCCAGATAAACCAATTTATGGTCGGGCTCGTCCGGGATCAGGATGCGCACATCGACGCCACGCATACCAGCGAGTTGCAGGGCTGCAATAATTGATTCGTCCGGCACAAAGTAGGGACTGGCAATCCAGATTCTTTCCCTGGCTGAATTGATGGCATGGGTGAACATCAGACCGGCAGTCTCGAATCTATCGGCAGGTCCGGAGGGAATGATGAGAATCCTCTGATCCGCATCGGTGCTTGGTACAGCCTTCCAGTTCAGTTCAAGAACTTCATCTGTGGCCCAATGCCAGTCTTCAATAAATGAGAGCTGTGCCGCAAGAGTGGCAGGCCCCTCAATCTTCACATGGGTATCGCGCCAATGGCTGAATTTTTCACCATTGCCAAGGTACTCGTCACCCACATTGTGTCCCCCGATCCAACATGTTTTGCCGTCAGCGACAACAATTTTGCGGTGATTTCTGAAGTTGATCTGAAAACGGTTCTTCGGGCCTTTGCGGGAATGAAAGTTGTGAGCGGCAACACCATTGTCACGTAATTCCTGAATATAGGCTTCCGGCAATTTATAACTGCCGACCTCGTCATACAGGAAAAAGACCCGCACTCCCTGCTGAGCCTTTTTTATCAGCAGATCCTGCAAGCGGCGGCCGAGTTCGTCATCTTTTACAATAAAGAATTGGACCAGTACATAATCTCTTGCCTTTTCAATGCCTCCAAAGATGGAATCAAAAGTCGCCTCACCATCTATCAACAGCTCGGTACTGTTTTCTTTAAGGTGAGGAAGATCAGCAAGCGACTCAGCCACCCGGGAAGCCTGGTTTCTATCTGCCAGTCCGGATACAAAATAGGCCTTGTTTTCCGCCGCCTTTGCAGCAACCGCTGACAGTGCTGTCTCATCCGCCTGCCGGGAGATCACATATCCCTTGAATTCACTCCGCCCGAATACCCAGTAAGCGGGCAAGGAGATGGATGGAAAGGTGTTCAGCGAAATAACCCAGGCAATAGCTCCCTGGGAAGTTCGCACACTCATCACCGCATCAATAGATGACACCAGACCTGCAATGTGCAGGCAAAGAAAGAAGAGTGACAGGTATGTACTTTTTCGAAGAAAATCTCGTGTTCTTTTTATCATTATCAGCTGAGAGCGACTTGGAGAAATATCAGGATTTACCACCTTGATTGCGGGATACAAACGCCAGTAAACAGAATCCTGTCCGGATTTCCAAGTCCTTTATTGCTGAAAAATATGGTAACTGAAACCAGTAAGGGGAGTTTCCGCCAATTACCTTTACCCGCTGATGGTGCTTGAACCGATCTGTTATGGATGGAATTAATATAAAAAAAAACCGCACAGCATATGATTCATTCCCATGCTGTACGGCTTATCCGGTTCACCGCGTTGCACGATGAACCATCACCTTTAAAGGTGCTATTTCTTAAGACTACTTGGCAAAATTTGAATCGAAATTGCTCATCTGAAACTCACCAAAGAAGTTGCTGACGGAGTGACCGGCATTAATCCATGCGAGCAAGCCGCCTTCGAGATTGTGCACATTCTTGTAACCAAGATTCTGAAGCGCCTCAGTAGCCAGCGCCCCCCTGCTTCCCTTGAGGCAATAAACGACGACATCTTTCTCAAGGTCTGCAACTTTTCGCGCAAACTGGAATTCCACCATACCTCTGGGAATAGCTAGAGTCTCATCCGCCTCAATCTGACCGGCGGTCACTTCGCCTGGCTCACGCACATCAAGAAGAACAAATTCTTTTTCACCTGTATCGATCCAGGTCTTCAGCGTTGCACTGTCTACAGATTTAATCTGTGATTTTGCCTCGGCTATCCGACTCTTGATCAATTCTGCAGGGGTTGGTTGTTCAGAGGCGAAAACCGCAGTGGCAGAAGTGGCAATCATCAAACCAAGGGTACATGCACACAACATCTTCTTCATCATAATACTCACCAATATTATTACTTATATTCAAGGGCGAACCGCCCTGACATAACCCGCTTTTCGAGTAAAGAAAGAACGGGATGGACCGCATTGATCACCAATTTCCCAGGTTCCAGCATGGACATTACCTGTTTCGTCTGTAAGCCAGTAATTACCTTCAAGTTTGATCTGGACAGTTCCATTTTCCTTCAAATCGAACCGGGCGAAGAGATCATACAACTCCTGTTGAGTTGGCAGCCGCCAGCTTTCGCCTGCACCAGACCTGAATTCCTGAATATATTGCTGTACTTCATGAGGATTATTAAGCCTGCCTGAACGTTCCAACATCCAGTGCTTACCGCTTCTGGGGTCGAGAAATGTGCTCTGGTCAATCGGTACAAGTAGATCCTGCTCCCGACCTGCATTCAAAGCACAGCCTGAGGTAAATAAGGCAACCAGAAGGATTGCTGCAGTAAACCGAACCCGTAACCGACAGCATGAGAATTTGTTCCCAAGATAGGTTGTCATGACAAATAATTCCCCACAAGTTGTAAGTTATAACTACAGTGAAGCATTACATTAAAAAATTATTTAATGTAATGCAAAAGCTTTTTCCCATCTGTAGTACTTTCCATGAACCAAAACTGTCAGATCAGCGTCACTATCCCGGCAACCTTTTCACCTGAAACGCCGGTTCCCATTCTAGCCTGCGAGCTTTCCCATTTACTTTCTTACTTTCCGGAAATCCGAAAATAATTCCGGAATAACGGAATTTACCTAAATACCACGCAGTAACAGGCTCCAATATGCTGAAACTCTACTCTTTTTTTTACACAACCGCCCATTTACAGGGCACGATTTTTGCAGTCAGATTGCAACAGAGGTGAATCAAAATTCCTGAGAAATCAGACTGCAGCCTGCAATCTTTACATGTGATATTCCGGCAACATCCTCGCACAACTGTGGTTACCACATTCGTGCCTGCTGCTGAAAAAGGGGCAGGTAAAGGTTTAGGGGCAAAAATGCATATCAGATACAGCAATTACAGAATCTCTCACCCTGGCTCCTGCCACCATTGCACTGACACTACAGCAATTTATCGTCCTCAAACATCAAGGTGCTCTCCAGGCAGGTCTCAGTGCAAATTGAACCGAAGGCTCAATACAGCACAACACATGGGAGGTACATATGAAAAATCTTAGAAACTACGTCATTCTTCGTACAAGCAAGATCATTACACCTACTCTGGAACATCTGGGCCGTTGGGCAACAACAATGGGGGTATCTGCCGAACAGCCGGATGACATCGAACTCGTTCAGACTGAACTCTCCTTGAAAGAGCGTAATGACATACGGCGGGATCCCAGAACCCGCGCAGTGGCTATGCCCATGCCCATAAAAATGATCGCCCCGGTCAGGATCAGGTCTTCTGCAGAAACTGAAAGCAGCACCATCCCCTGGGGACTCGGTGCCGTGGGAGCTCTTGAGACACCCTACACCGGCAAAGGTATCGCGGTGGCAGTGCTGGACAGCGGTATCGACCCGGATCATCCAGCCTTCTCCGGAGTACAACTGACGAAAAGAAATTTCACAACAGAAAGCGATGATGATCAGAACGGCCACGGGACTCACTGCGCCGGGACGATTTTTGGTCGTGAGGTAAACGGCCAGAGAATCGGTATAGCAACCGGGGTTGAACGGGCCATTATAGGCAAGGTGCTTGGTAGCGAAGGTGGTTCCTCGGCAACTATCGCCCAGGCCATCCAGTGGGCGGTGAGCGAAGGTGCTCATGTGATTTCAATGTCTCTCGGCATTGATTTTCCTGGTTTTGTCGCTTACCTGATCGAGCGGCAGGGGGTAAATCCTGAACCAGCCACCTCACTTGCCCTGGAAGCATATCGATCAAACATTAACCTGTTCCGCGAATTGGCAGACTATGTCTCGGCACAATCAATGTTCAGTCACGGCACTGTCATTGTGGCGGCATCTGGTAACGAAAGCCATAGACCCGAGTATGAAATAGCGGTTGCACCTCCTGCGGCTGCCAATGGAATCATCTCAGTGGGAGCCCTGGAAAAAACCGACCAGGGATTTAAGACAACCTACTTTTCCAACAACCAGGTCGATATCTCCGGCCCCGGAGTTGACGTTGTCTCAGCCAAACCTGGTGGCGGTCTGGCCAGCATGAGCGGAACCTCAATGGCCACGCCACATGTTGCGGGAGTTGCTGCGCTCTGGGCGCAGCGTCAGCTTGAAAAAACCGGTGCCATTAATGGTCAGAGACTGCAGGCAAGGCTGGTCTCCTGTGGCTCATGTAAGGAAATGGCTACAGGCATGGAAACTGAAGACATAGGCACTGGTATGGTGCAGGCTCCGAGGGAGTAGTATATCTCATCAACAGTTTTACTTAAGTTGCTTAAGACTGGGATTTGACGTGATACTTCTGTACTGCTCGTACACTGAAAGGGTTCGAGCAGTACAGGCATGATCAGAAAGATCACACTTTGCAATTAAGGAGGTACCATCATGGCACTGCAAAAAATATTACTCGAAGGTGAAGCCATAAGTGCCGGCAAAGAGAAACGCATTCTCCCCTCTCTTGAAGTCAATCACTGGGATCGCCTGCATTTTCACATCTCTGCAGGAACAGCCAGTATCGCAGATATCAGCGTGCGGGTTCTTTTCGGAACTCCTGTCGGCAGCAAAATTCTGCTCAGCGACAGTACGGTATGGTATGAAGGCGCCACACCAACAGAGAGGGAGTTTTCCCACTCCACCCCAAGCACTTACAATGGCACAGGCTTTATTATGAGTGTACCGGTTGTGGCACCGCTACTCTATGACATCATACTCAAAAACAACAGCACCGAGGACAAACCGGAAGTGTATGTCACTGTAATGGGGCAGGAGATTTAACCCTGCCTGAACGGATGAGACATTCGGGTTACATCGTTTTCAAAACAGACCGGAGGTTGTGGTATGACATACCTCAAATTAAATAGACTCACCTGCAGAAAAACCCAGGAAGCGATTGATGAACCATATCTTCGGGCAATTATCGGTCGCCATAATGATATTGTCTGGGGGCCGCAATCATTGGATGATGGAGAATCCTCCCCGCTTGACTGGGACGTAACCTTCTGGACCAGGGCCGAAGTACAACTCTGGGAACATGACCGGATCAAGCATGACCTCATTAATTCTTTAAATATCAATCTTGAAGATCCGTGGTTCAGATTCGAAGAGGGTGAACACGTTACACGTCTGGCAGGTCGTAATGCCATCTATGATCTGCATTACACTCTAAAAAGATATAACCGACCAGACAACTTTCGCGTCAGATTACACACTCTTCGTTGTAATGACGCCCAGGAGCGCAGGGATGAACCATACCTCCTGGTAAACGGAAACAGGATCTGGAGTGACGAAAATGTCCGTACCGGCGATACACGTGATGTTAATCGCACCCAGGAATTTTCAGGTAATCTCACCATAGAATTATGGGATTACGATCAGGCACGCTCAGATTGTTTTGGCACTCTAAACATCCTGGCTGATGATATCGGTTCAGGAATCAGGGAGACCTCACATCGATTCCATAAAGACCGTGGAATTGTCGGAGACGCATCATACACCCTGAGTTATGAGGTAGAAGTACTTCGCTAAGCTGAGCATAATGTGTCTCCACGTATTCAACTCCTGCCTCAGGACTATTATCCATAACTATCGACAAACCTGAGGCAGCAGACTTAAGCACTTTTTATTTACTCAGAAGCACCCAATGAAAGCCCAAAACACCATCGATCTTCAGCCAGCATGGGCTTTACAGGAACTGGACGCAATTGCAAAGCAGATACGAAGCTCCAATAAGGAAGCTGCAAATGACAGTTGGAGTGACACATCAATTACTTTCAGCTTTTCTGTTGGACCGGCAGGAGGCAAACTTCAAGGCTGGATAACCTACTATGACGGATCAAAGATCAATTTCAAGTTAAAAGACCTGCAACAGAAAACGGGTATAGCTGCCGGGACAGGTGAGATATCAGGATCTCTTTAAGAAAAAACTTCTCTACCTTGAAATTCAGGGAGCCAGACTTCAAAAGAGGCTGGTTTCCTGAAACTTGCCTGTTTTGAATGTGCGACCATCATACTCCGGCAAGATGTGCTTTGTGACGAACAAGCTGGCGACTCTTTCGAAATAACAATTTATTTTTCTTCACTTTTCACTCAGCCCTCAATGCTTCGATTGGATTCAACCCGGCAGCATTGCGTGCCGGCAATATTCCTGCCAACAAGCCAATGACCGCTGCCAGGAGTTCGGCATAAACGGCATAAATCCAGGGTGTATGAGTGGGTAGTGCCGGTATGAAAAACTCAAGAAGCCAGGCGATCCCGGTTCCCATTATCAAGCCAGCCAGCCCCCCCAGCCCCGCCAATACCACCGCCTCTCCCAGAAAGATTAACAGGATCTGTTTACGCTCGGCACCGATGGCACGTAACAAACCTATTTCCGGGGTACGTTCATTTACTGCGATGGTCATAATGGTGACTATCCCTACCCCGCCCACCAGGAGCGAGATTGCACCGAGGCCGCCCACAGCAAGAGTGAGAATATCGAGTACAGAGCCAAGCACTTCAAGCATCTGCTCCTGGGTGGTGATCGTGAAATCTTCCGTACCGTGGCGGTTGATCAAAACCTTTTTGGCCTTTTCAGCGATGGTACTCGATTGCAAACCAGCCTTATACAGCAGATCTATCTCGACCAGGCTTTCCAGATTGAACATCGACATGGCCCGCTGGGTAGGGATATACACCGCATCATCAAGATCGAAGCCAAGCATCTGGCCTTTGGTCTCCATTACCCCGATTACCCGATAGCGTTCGCCTGCTATTCTGATCAGCTGCCCCAATGGATTCGTATCTTTAAAAATCTCTCGTTTTACTTTAGCCCCAAGCACCACAAAAGAGCGGGGAGCCCGATTATCATCGGCTGGTAAAAATCGCCCCTGTGCCACTGGTAACTGCCAGACCCTGGTCGCTGCCGGGCCTACCCCGTAAATAGTGGTACGACGGCTGCGTTTACCAAATTTCACCGCGCCGTTCCCCTGGACGACAGAGACTGTATCAACCACTCCCGGTATCCTTGCCAACGCCTCTTCATCCTCCATGCTGAGCGGCCGAACATTGTTTATAACAGCACCGGAAGTACCGAGAGTTGTTGCCTTACCGGGGTTGATACCGATCAGGTTGGTGCCGAATTGGGTGAATTCGGCAAGAGTGAAACGATGTATGCCTTCACCGATGGAGGTGAGCAGCACTACCGAGGCTATACCCACCGCTATGCCCAAAATAGTGAGAAAACTGCGCAGGCGCTGATCGAGCAATGAGGTAAGAGAAAGTTTGAGGATATCTCTCGGTTGCATGCTCACCTCCTTGAGAGTGCCAGCACCGGGTCGAGATGCGCCGCCCGCAACGCCGGCAGCACGCCGAATATAAGGCCGGTGGCAAAGGCCACAGCAACCGCTACAGCGATAGACCATGGTGGGGTGGTGAGAGGAAACTGGGGCAGAATGTACTCAATCAGCCAGACAGCACCGGCGGCAACAATCAAACCGGCCACAGCGCCGATAAACGAGAGTATTGCCGCCTCAGCCAGAAAGAGGATGACGATCTCACTGTTCGGCGCGCCAATTGCTTTCAAGAGCCCAACTTCGGAGCGCCGCTGGCTGACGGCGATAAGCATCACATTCATAATCAGAATACCAGCCACCGCAATTGAGATTGCCCCGATGCCGGTGACGGTCAGGGTAAGAGCTGTAAAAATTCGATCAAAAGTCGCCAGCACCGCATCCTGGGTGATGACCGTGACATCATCCTCCCCATCGTGACGCTCTTTCATGATTCTGACAATGGTGTCCCTGGCCCGGCCGATCGCTTCCCGGTCATTTGCCTCCACCATAATGCGAAACAGAGAGGTGGTATCAAAAAGAGCCTGCGCCGAAGCAACCGGGATCATCACCACATTGCCAAGATCAATACCTAACGATTCCCCCTGTTCTGCCAATACCCCGATAACCCTGAAACGATTATCACCAATGCGAATACGTTCACCCACTGCAGGTTTGTTGCCGAACAATTCTTTTTTGGTGCTGTCACCGAGAACACAGACAGGTGCTGCACGATTAGCCTCAGCCTCCGGCAAAAAACGGCCACGGCCCATCTCGAGCTGGCGGATAAAAAAGAGCTGAGAGGTAGAGCCGAGTATGGGGGTATCACGCTGAAGCCCGCTGTAGGAGACAGGCGCGGAACCGAAAACCACCGGCGCCACATAACGGATATTGGCAGAACGGGTCAGCGCCATGGCATCATCCACCGTGAGATCACGTGGCGTGACCCCAAGCAGCGGAGGCGGCCCGCCAACGGTCTCGGAGCGGCCGGGCAGTACGATGACCAGGTTTGTGCCCAGAGAAGAAAACTGGTCGAGCACATACTGCTTTGCCCCGTCTCCCAGGGTTGAGAGCACTACCACCGAACTGACGCCAATAGCCATGGCCAGCAGCATAAGCAGGGTTCTGGTGGGATACCCGGAAGCAGCCCGGAATGCAAAACGTATGATATCGTAGAGGTGCACCCTTTACCGTACCTCGTTCGGTTAACCCGTGGGAGAAGAGTTGTCGGTCTCTATCTGACCATCCACCATATGAATTTGCCTTCTGGCCCGTCGGCCCAGTTCCGGATCATGGGTGACCATCAGGAGTGTGATATTCTGACTGTTCAGCTCTTCGAGGATATTGATCACCTCCCCTCCGGAGACTCGATCGAGATTACCGGTGGGCTCATCCGCCAGCAGGATATGCGGCTGCATGATAGTGGCACGGGCAATGGCCACTCGCTGTCGCTGGCCACCGGAGAGCTGATCCGGCCTATGGCCGGCTCTATCGGCAAGCCCGAAAGCTTCCACCGATCTCTCCATACGCTTCTTTCGCTCCCGTGTATCCAGGCCGGCCAGCATCATTGGCAACTCGATATTTTCAGCTGCCGTCATCCTCGGCACCAGATGGAAAAACTGGAAAATAAAACCGATCTTATGCCGTCGCAATTCCGCCTGCCGGCTGTCATCCAGGGCTGTCATATCCTGGCCTTCCAGGCTGTATACACCACTGTCGGGCCGGTCCAGCAGGCCGATCATATTGAGCATGGTTGATTTACCAGAACCGGAAGGCCCCATTATCGCCACATACTCGCCAGTATCGATGGTCAGGTCCACATTACGCAGAGCGTGCACCTTTTCATCCCCCACAGTGAACACCTTGCTGATGTTTTCAAGCTGAATCATGGCCCGGTCACCCCCATCACTTTTTCACCACCGTAACCGACACACCATCCTGCAACCCTGGTTTGTCTATATTGACGACGATGAACTCATCCTCGCCAAGGCCGGAAGTCACTTCTGTCTGGGCCCAGTTGGCAAGCCCTGTGGTGACCACCCTCTCATTCACAATGTCCCCGGCAGGCTGGTATACAAAAACTTTCCTGTCGCCATTGGTCTCAATCACGGCCTCGGTGGGGATTTTCAGGGTATTGTCACTGATGGCAAGAATAATCTCCACATCGGCACTATAACCGGCCAGCAAATCGTCAAAATCACTTTCCTTCAGAAAAGCTGCTTCTATCTCCACGGTTCTCGCCTGTTTTTCCAGGTCAAGCACATAAGGAGATATGCGCCGCACTTTACCGGCAAAACTCCTGCCCCGAAAAGCATCCAGGCCGATACGCACCTCCATACCAACCCGCACGCCAGCCGCATCAACCTCATCAATAGGAGCCGAAACAAAATAACAGTCGTTTTCTATCAGGTCCACGGCCGGTGGAGTCTGCACCCCCACCGGAGATGGCGTGACGTATTCATTCAGCTCACCCTCGATCTGGGCAACAACCCCGCCAAATGGGGCTATGAGGCGGGTACGGGAAAGGTTCACCCTGGCGACTTCAACACTGGCCTTGCTGCGAAGCACAGTTGCTTTGGCTGCGTTACACTGGGCCTCAAGTGATTTGGCGAGTGTTACCGCCCGGTCGGCATCTTCTTCAGAACCAACCTTTCTGCTGAAGAGCTGCTCTTCCCTGTTGGCCTGCCTTCTCGCTTCGCCTGCTGAGAAACAGGTAGCATTGGCATTGGCCTGAGCAACCTCCACCTCGCGGCCGGCGAGGGCCAGTTGTGCCTTGAGATCTTCATTCCAAATCTCCAGCAGGAGTTCACCGGCCTTGACCTGATCTCCTTCCCTGATGGGCAGCAAAGCGATCTGCCCCCCAATGGAAGGCGATAGTTTCGCCCTGCGGCACGCCTTGACCGTACCGGCCCTGGTGTTAGCCACAGTCTTTGCGACCAATCCGCGCTCAACCGGCGCGACCAGTATCTCAATAGGCTTGGGCCGTGTCTTGTACCAGATTCCACCAGCCACAAGCGTAAGCAAAACAAGAAGTATCAGCCATTTTATTCTGGTGCGCATAATATTCAGACGACCTCTGAAAAGCTTGATGTTCTCTGCTATACCCTTCCCTCAACCCTGCCCTACAACCAACAGTTAACTATCTGTTTTAGCGTATAAGGAATATGATATCAAGAAAATGACTACTCTACTACCTCCCTGCTTTTATGGCCATTCCTGTGATATTCAGGTATTGGAAAATACTGTTACCAGCCAATTATCTTTGAATTCCCATACGATTTTGATTACTACTTCGCTCTTCACCTTTTAATGATATCATCTACCAGGCAGATGGTGACACCTCTGCTTTATGTGATTTCCCATATTTTCAGCTGCATGAAACAGCAAAGGTTAGATAGCGTGAAAACCCTGCCGGAAAACCAGATCCATCTTGAATTGATTGAACTTACCAAAAAGCTTATCAGGATTCCTTCCACCTCCTCACGAAGAGATGACATTCATCAGTGTGCAGATTTCATCTCCCAGTGGTTGAAGGCCAACAATATCGACTTTGATCGACACAGTATCAATGATGTGCCTTCCATATCTGTTTTGCCTCAACCAGGGAATGCGCCGCTGTTGGTGATGAGCCACTTTGATGTTGTGGAGGTGAAAAACACAGAACTGTTTGAACCATGGATAGAAAATGGCTGCCTTTTTGGCAGGGGCTCAATTGATGACAAATATGCCGTAGCCCTCTCCCTGATACTCTTCAGAGAACATTTGAATGTGATCAAAAGCGGGGGCGGCAACCAACAGGATATGCAATTTGGTCTTTTGCTCTCTGGTGATGAGGAAACCGGCGGCGCCAATGGCGTTGGCGCACTCATAGACAGTATCAGCACAGATTTCTGCATTGCTATCGACGGCGGTGGCCCGGAACTTATCGTCGACAAAGAAAAGGGTATACTCCAGCTCAAAATAACCGCAACGGGTAAAGCCTCACACGGAGCACGGCCATGGCTTGGAGAGAACGCCTTTGACAATCTGGTACAGGATTACAGGGAATTACAAACTATCTTTTTCGAACAGGCCAAGGGTGAGCCCAGCGATCACTGGTATAAAACCATGGTGTTGTCCAATCTCACTGTGGGTAACGGCTCCATCAATGTGGTGCCGGACCGGGCCGAAGCGCTTCTCGACATACGTTACACAGAACATGATGACCCGGATGCCATTCTTGCCAGCATAGAAAGATCTATCAAATCCAAGGTTGAAATACTCGCCAAAGAACCAGTGTTTGCCACAGGTCCTTCTTCCAATATAGATCTCCTGGTACGCAACTTCGACAACGCCATTGTCGGCTTCGAACATGGTGCCTCAGATGCGCGCTATCTATCACAACGCGGCATCCCCGGCGTGATAGTGGGCGCGGAAGGGAATACCTCACAGCACACGGAAAATGAACACATCGTCCTGTCGAGTCTCTACCAACTCTATGACCGCCTTGATACTTTCTTTCATGAATTTGATAAAGAAGTAAAGTAATTCTCAAATCTTGCCATCGCCCATTCCCTCAGTTAAGAAGGCAGGACAATGATAGGTTTAGCTATCATTGTCCTGCCTTCTTGTACCCATTGTTTTCCTGTTTGCCATAATTAATTTGTCAACCATGGAACGAGGTAGACAACATCGGCAACATTAAGTTCCTGTTGAAACCTACCCTATCCGCAATCGAAGATAATGAGTTTAAGTAAGTCGGTAATGAATGATCGACGATAATATAAACTACCCGTCTGACTTAAGGAGGACGTTATGAGCATGAGAGGCGAAATAATTTCAAGAGAGTACCAGAGCATGAAGTGGGTTCAGGACGTTGATGGTAAGGAGTATGCCTGTTACCATAAGGATCTGGAAAAATTTGACCCAAAAGCCGGTTTGAGTGAAGAACAAAAAAATCAATGCATGGATACCAGCCTGGTCCTTGGTGATAGTTGGTAGTCACTGGCCAGTTTACATAAATAAAACCCCGGATGCCATGAGGTATCCGGGGTTTTTTGTTGCCAGCCCACCATGCCTGACAAATATCCCCACCAGTAGCCGGTCATCTTTCCCAGATTTCGTTCTGATCAGTTTCAGGTTGTGATACAATCCTGATAAGCCAAACACCGCGCAAGAGTTAATCCCCCCCTGCACCTCCGGAAATTCTGCATTAGGGTAGAGGATGTGCGAATGCAATACCTGAACAATCACCGTTACTGCTAACTTGTACCTCAGATAAGAGCCATGCCAACCTACGAGATTGCTGGTCGACAAATCCTGATTCTTGCGATTCTGGTGCTCTATGTTGGCACATTTCTCACCAAACACTTCCCCTTTCTTCGTCGAAACAACATCCCCGAATCTGTCACTGGCGGCATTATCTGCAGTGTCATTATCACCATCTTAGCCCTTTATGAAGTGGTAGAGCTGGATTTCAATCTCGATCTGCGAAACCTGCTGCTGCTGATCTTCTTTTCTACCATCGGCCTCAACGCCAAACTGAAATTCCTGCTGCGGGGCGGTCTCGCTTTACTGATCCTTACCATCTCCTGCGGCATATTCCTTGTTTTCCAGAATGGAATCGGGGTGGTGGTGGCAAAAAGCCTGGGATATAATCCGGTGTTCGGCCTTTTCGGGGGCTCAATAGCTCTTGCCGGTGGCCACGGGACAGCTGTAGCCTGGGGCGACATCATGGCGAGCACCGGTGTACGGGGAGTCTCCGAATTCGGTATCGCCTGCGCCACCTTTGGGTTGATTCTGGGAGGACTGTTCGGCGGCCCACTTGCCGGTCTGCTCATCCGGAGACATAACCTTCAACCGAGCCAGGCCGATCTTGAAGAGGCTGCTGCCATTCAAACCGACGAAACCGGCAAACCGCACCACAGGGTGACCATCGACGACATTATCTTCACCATTTTCTGCCTGGCCCTCTGCCTGGGTGTCGGTGATGCCGTAAACCGATATCTCTTCGAATACAATATCCGCCTGCCGGGTTTTCTCACTGCGATGATGGTGGGAGTGCTCCTGACCAACCTCGCCGATACCACCAAAATTGACCTGAACCATGAGGGAATCGACCTCATCGGCGGAGTATGCCTGCAACTCTTTCTCGCTATGAGCCTGATGAGTATGGATCTGCTTTCTCTGGCGGATTCATTCATCCTCCTCTTCACCACTATGATTTTTCAGGCGATGTTCGCCATGTTATTTGGCTTTTTCATTGTCTTCAGGATGATGGGCAGCGATTACGATGCGGCAATGATTGTCAGTGGTTTTTTTGGCATGGGCCTCGGGGCAACTCCTGTTGCCATAGCGAACATGGATGCAGTCGCAAAAAAACACGGGCCGTCGGTGCGGGCTTTACTCATAGTTCCACTCGTCGGAGCGTTTTTCATCGATATTGTCAACGCTTTCACTATTCAGGCCTTTCTGCGACTACCCGTTTTCTTTTAGTCAGCGCCTCAATGCGAGCACTGGACGGGGAAAGACAGAGCGTACAAAAGGAACTTTATTATGAAGAGACAGCTCTCTTTTCATGACAGGCTAGATGGTGCCATCTATGGCATGTTCATTGGGGATGCCCTGGCAATGCCGGTGCACTGGTATTATGACACCGAGGCCCTCTGTAGGGATTATGGCCAAGTTCATGACTATCTCGCACCTAAAAATCCGCATCCGGATTCTATCCTCTGGAGATCTTCATACACTCCCCCGAATTCCAAAGCGGATATTCTCCATGACCAGGCACAATATTGGGGTCGGCGCGGCATTCATTACCACCAGTTTTTAGATGCTGGAGAAAACACCCTGAACCTGAAATTAGCACACGAGTTGTTTGATTTTCTACAGCAGGAACCGGAATATTCTGCTGAAAAATGGCTGAATCGGCTGATTGATTTTCTTATCACTCCAGGCACGCATAATGATACCTATGTTGAGGAGTACCTCCGTCACTTCTTTATCAACTATGGGCATGGTGTCCACCCTCTTGCCTGCTGCAGGACCGACGAACACCATATTGGCGGCCTGTCACAGATGCTGCCTGTTCTACTCCACTATGCCGATGAACCGGAAAGAGCCTGCCCTGCCGCCCTCGATCATCTCAAACTTACCCATCGTGGCTCGATTATGGAGACCGGTGCCGAAATTACTGCAAACATTCTCATCGGTACCCTGAAGGGCGAGCCGTTGCCCGAGGCGATTCATCGCTCCTGCAGTAAATCGGCTTCAGGTATCGCCCGTCATAATTACAAACATTTACTCGATTTTCCTGATGATACCGTAATCAGACGTCACTTCTCCTCCGCCTGCTATATGGATCAGTCCCTGCCGGCAACGATTTATCTGGCGCTAAAATATAGTGAAGATCCAGAACAGGGACTTATTGCCAACACCATGGCTGGTGGAGATAATGTGGGAAGAGGAACGGTACTCGGAGCATTCCTTGGAGCGGCAAAAGGTATGGAGGGATTTCCAGAGCGCTGGATCTCCGGCCTGAAGACGAAACCAACACTATCACATCACTGAAATCGAATTGTTCGGAGAATACAGAACCAGCAGAGAGGATCGCATAGATGGAGTACGACGTTATCATCGTAGGCGCAGGCCTGGCAGGACTCGCCTGTGCCAGGGCCGTACACCGGAGGAAAAAATCATTTATTTTACTTGAAGCTGAAGAACAACCCGGCGGCAGGGTTCGCACTGACAGGGAGCAGGGGTTTCTACTGGACCGCGGTTTCCAGGTGTTGCAAACCGCTTACCCGGAAGCGCAAAAGACCCTTGACTACCAGCGACTCGATCTCCGCTCCTATCCGTCCGGGATAGTAATCAGGGCCAACGACAGGTTTCATACCATCGCCGATCCACGCCGTCATCCGAGCCAGTTGCTGGCCACAGCAACTTCCCCAATCGGCAGCGTCAGAGACAGATATCTGGTACTTAAACTGGCCATTGCTGTTCGCGGGGTCACACTGCCGGAAATTTTTCAGGAAGAGGAGCAACCCACCATCGATTTTCTTGAGCAATGGGGGTTCTCACACCAATTCATCCAACAGTTTTTCCAACCTTTTTTTGCAGGCGCATGCCTTGATCCGGAAATCCGGGCCTCCAGCCGGGTGTTGAAATATATCATGCGTATGTTCGCAGCAGGCGATGTGGCGGTTCCCGCCAAAGGAATGGGCCAGATAGCCGCCCAGTTGGCAGCTGAGCTGCCCCAGGAAAACATCCGCTACGTCAGTCGGGTGACAAGTATCACGAATGGATCGGTCACCTTGCAATACGGCACAACCCTGCACGCCAGAATGATCGTGCTGGCGACTCCTTTGCCAATGGTCAAAGAGTTACTCAAAACCGTTTCTGAACCAGCAGAACCAGCGCCTCAGGCTCGTTCGCCCCTTGGCGAAACCTGCCTGTACTTTAACGCAGGAGAATGGCGCCCGCCTTCCAAAATCCCTTTTCTCATACTGAACGGTGAGGGCCAGGGCCCGGTCAACAACCTCGCCTTCCCCAGTCTCATTGCACCGGACTATGCCCCCAACAACGAAACTCTGGTTGCAGTGGTCAGCCTGAGAAATGAAACTTCACCAGAACTCGAAAACCAGATCAGAGAGCAACTCGCAAGTTGGTTTGGCACAGAGGTTAACCACTGGCAACTTCTGCGGACAATGCATATTCCCTATGGTCTGCCAAACCAGGAACCACCAACTGCCAACCCGTACCAGCTGCCACTCAGCTACGATACCAGAATACGCATCTGCGGCGAATATAGGAGTCTGCCCTCTATCCAGTGGGCATTACTTTCCGGCAGAAAGACAGGTGAGATAATTTGCGACGAATTATAGTTCATTGCCAGCCATAAATACAAACGGCCCTGCCCCTCTTGTCGAGAGGAGCAGGGCCGATTCGTGTCAGTCAGTCTGAATCAGTTCTCTACTTCCTGGTACCAAAAACCAGCTTGCCGCCAATGTGACCGGCAATACCGGTGGCACCAAGCATGATCGCTGCGATGCCAAAATATATCAGCCTGTATGGTGAATCTGCGGAAGCCACATCCGGCATCAAAAAGCGCCAGAGCACAAGCCCTGTCAACGACAATGTCACTGTGGTTGAGGCAAATATCTTGATCAGAAAAATGATAGTCTTGGCACCGTTATAGCGGTTCTTCCACTCCAGGTAGCCTGTTGTGAGCACCAGCGGCATGGTTAGCAGCACGAAGACCATATTGTAGAATGCCGCCACCTCAAAGACCTGCAAGCCGAGAAACATGGCAATGGCCAGAAATATCACCGCCACAGGCAGGATACCGTTCGGCATGTGTACCGAAATGGGGTGGAGGTGGAGTTTCAACGCAACCCGCACCAAAAACGAAGGTTTTTGCGCTTTAGCAGGTTGAGCCGCCGGCGGCGCCACCTTTGGCTTTTCTCCGCCTTCAATCTCATTGCCTTCCGCATCGACTTCCACAAACTTGTCCGGGCCTGCCTTGCAGATAGGGCACTCATCAGGCGGTGCGTCACCTTCGTGGATATAGTTACAGACGAGACACTTCCAGCGTCGTGTCGCAGTACCCTCTTCCACCACTTCTTCGAATTTATCAGCCTTGGCTTTACACAGGGGGCATTCTTCCGGTGGGGTATCTCCTTCGTGAATATAGCCGCACACCGTACATTTCCACTTCTTCATCACCCTTCTCCTATATCCTTTAACACGTTCCAGAATAGCAATTATGATTATTTCGGACCTGGGACCTTCTTTGCCTAGTCTACATTCAGTTGTAAGGAATTCCGAGCCTTATTTCAAACCACGAACGACCACCCTGCAGGACAACTGCAGACCTGATGAAGCCAAGAACGCAGAAATACAACACCTTGGGATTCAATCACTATCTGCCAATGATCGTTGAAAAATCAGCCTTCAGCACCAATAGCCGCCCGGTGTGGCCCAGCTCATTATTTTCGATCAGGACCACACCAGGTTGAATACCGAAAAACTCCATCAGACGTGTCTCTACCCATTCGCTACCGAAACCGTTACTGCCGATATAAGAGTCAAAGGTATCTCCAGAATCATTTGCGACTTATCATTTTAGACCTCATCCTCCCCGGTGATTACGCCATCCTCAATGCGGATAGTGCGCTGGGCAAGCTGTGCATAGGCAGGATCGTGAGTAACCATGACCACGGTCAACCCCTCTCTATTCAGCTCTTTAAGCAACGTCATAATCTGTTCACCTGTGGTCTTATCCAGGCTACCGGTCGGTTCATCGGCAAAAAGAACCCGGGAATCCTTGACCAGTGCCCTGGCTATTGCAACCCGCTGCTGCTCACCACCTGAGAGGTTACCGGGGAGTCGCTCTGCTTTATCAAGTAGCCCCACCCGCGCCAGACACTCCCTGGCCTTGGCGACCGTCTTCTTATCCACCGGCTTCATCGACTGCATGAAGGGTAGTAGAACATTTTCAAGTACGGTCAAATACGGCAGCAGATGATGAAACTGAAAAATGACTGAGAAATCAGACTGACGCAGACTATTTAACTGAGCTTCCGAAACCTCGGAGAGGTTATCTGCCCGGTAACGCAACTCACCCTCATCGGATCGAACCAGGGTGGAGAGCACATTGAGCAGTGTGGTCTTACCCGAACCGGAACGACCGACGATGGAGACGAATTCACCCTCTTCAATGGCCACCGAGACGTTCTTCAGCACCGGTACCGCATTGCCGTCTGACACGAAACTTTTTGAAACATTCTTTGCGTATAACATTTCCATAACCTCCTACAGGGCAACAAGCGCGGTTGAAGGCTCCACAGAAGCCCCTTTGGCTGCCGGGTAAATTGCGGCGATGACTGTAATCATTGCAAAGGCTGTGATCGCCAGCAGCAAATGACTTACCGAGAATACCGGTGTGCCTCCCTCGGCTATCGCCAGTAACTGGAGTACCTTGAAGCTTGCCGCAAATCCCCCCAGATAGCCTACGGCTCCGGCCATGGCCCCGATCAGGCCTGCCTCCAGGCAGAAGATGGTAAAGATCTGCGATTTGCCGTAACCGAGCGAGCGCAGTATGCCGATATCTTTTTTGCGCTCATTGACAGCAGACATCATGGACAGACCGACCATGGCTGTAGCTGTAATCAGGATCACAAGACTGATGGAAAGGGCCAGATTCTGGACAAAATGGACAGAGGCCATGCGCTGATCGACCACATGCTGCAGCGCCTTGATTTCTGTATCTGGCAAAGCTACCCGCAACTCATCGACAATCTCTTCGATCGGGCAGCCGGCACAAAGAGCCGCCACCTCAATAAAGCTTGTTGCGTTTGGAGTCTCAAGCAAAGCCTGCAAAGCACCAAGCTCCATAAAAAGAACGGTATCATCATCTGTTCCGGTCTCGTAGAGCACTCCGCTTACCTTGAAATCACTCCCCAATATGTTTACCGAGTCACCGTTGTTCAGGTTGAGCATTGCAGCTACCCGGCTCCCCAACAGGATTTCATTGGAAACTGCTTGTTCGAGGGAATCGCCGGCAATCTCAGGAAAGCTGCCGGAGGTGGCCCAGTAACTTTTCAAAGCACGCTCCTGTTGCCACTGCACCCCAACAAGGGCAACCGCGACATCTTGAACTTTGGCCATAGTCACCAGCTTGGGCGCCACCACACTGATGCGGTCATTCATGTGGATACCGCGAATAGCCGCTACAGTCTCCTCCTCCGGCAGATTCTGGATATCAAAGAGCATATCGCCCATGTGAAACCCGCCGTAGCTGACGCTGAGCTTCTCCGTAGCCGGCGAAACAATAACGTTTGCACCATAGGCGATCAGCTTCTTTTCAAGGCTCACACCAACCACACGGGATACCTGATACAGCGCAACGATGGACATAACTCCAAGGGTGAATACCAGAAATAGCAACAGGGCCTTCGATGGCCTTCTGCGAAGATTGCGAAAGGGAATAGTCAGGATATTCATGGTTCCCCCTTAAAAGAATCGTGCGCCAGGTAACAGATCGGCAACCTTGATTACCAGATCTTTACCCTTCACCGCGTGATTCAGAGGAGCAGGATTACAGCCCCCCTGCTCATGGT
Organism: Desulfosediminicola sp.; assembly: GCF_048381775.1. Lineage (NCBI taxonomy): Bacteria > Pseudomonadati > Thermodesulfobacteriota > Desulfobulbia > Desulfobulbales > Desulfocapsaceae > Desulfosediminicola > Desulfosediminicola sp. The sequence goes on from NZ_JBLXGE010000009.1 coordinate 118,069, forward strand.
TTATACGGCTGCTGTGAAAGCGCATTCCACAATTATTGCAAACCATGAAATCGCCGTCCTGGCTGTACCCCTTCTTCGCCGGGTAGCAAACATCGCAGGCATCGAAAGCCGCGTGCATCACCCCGTCAGGGCTTTTCATTACGAAAAACTTAATCTCAGTTTTGTCATGTTCGTATGAAAAATGGTGGGCTTTGCCGTCGCTGACTTCGGCAAGTGACAGGATTACTTCCCCACCCACTGCGGTCACCTTACCACTGCCGCCAAAGACGTTAAAAAATGCGTGACTGCTGAAGGCCAGTAACAGACAGGCAATCACGATAGCTCCGGTAAAAATTATAGAACGTGTTTTCTGCATTATTTCCTCTCTTTTTCATCTGCCCCGTAAAAATTACCATCAGGGCAGAGATGTCGTATATCAGCCGCCACCTGCAAGCATAATGGCGCTACAATATTTCACGAAAATTCAGCGTATTATCAGCCGAAAAAAGAGAAAATGCATCAAATCAGAAAGACGCAGTTTTTGGTGTAGATACGAGGGGGGGAATGAGTCCGGGCCGGATAAGATGGCAACTCAATGGGTACTGGAGAGAGATCGGCAACGCTGTAGGCCATTTCGACAAAATCAACTTGAGCAAAGTCGATGTCGGAACCTGTCTGCCCACCTGTTGTCGCCAGGTGCACCGTAGAGACACCTGGCTCCTTTTGTTTGGCGCAAATCTCTGCATAGTCGCAATCTGCAACTGCTATGGTGCCGGCATGACCGTGGAGGGCCACATCCTGATTGGCAGCGTGCCGAACCTGTCCATCATTATCAGACAGGTGGCTGGACGAATGACCATGATCTCCATGGCTTGCGACATGCTGAGGGGCTGCATGCAATCCAGCCTCACCACTACAACAGGCAGGCTGAATGGTAACATTCTCCTTAACCTGGCAACACAAGCAATCTGTTGCGCAAAGCCCCGGTAACGCCTGGGAAATACCCATGAAACCGAGGACGATAATAAGGATCTGTATTATGCAGTGAGATAAAAATTTATTCATGTTTTTTCCGGTCAAATGTCACCCGAAAATACTACATCGTGATATCTGTAGTCAAGGATTACCGGAGACAATCTCACTGCCGAAAACCCCGGACAGATCTCAAACAGTCATCTGGTTACCAGCTGTTTTATCAAACTTTATGACATGCAACCTGGTTACCCCCCAAGTTGCTCATCGATCTTGTCGATTTCTTCCTGGGCGGTCTCCCAACGGCTGTACCAGCGTTCAAGCCTACGCTTGCATTCTTCATATTTTTCACTGGTCTCAGACCAGGCCTTCTCGTCGGAATAGAGGTCGGGGTCAGCCATCAGCGCTTCAAGCTCATCTTTTTCCTCTTCGAGCTGTTCGACTTTTTCTTCCGCCTCGGCAACCTCTTTCAGGTAACTACCTGCCAGTTTGCTACGCTTCTGGCGTTTTTCCGCCTCAAGCTTTTTGCGCTCTTTGCGGCTTATCCCTGAATCAGCCTCATCGTCCGCTTTTTTCTGCTGTTCGGCTTTTGGCAACTCCCTGCTCTTTTCCTGTTCTGCAAGCTCCTCCATCTTACGCAGATATTCGGCCACATTGCCCTCGTGGAGGTTCACCTGGCCATCTTTGACCTCCAGTACCTTATTGGCAAAGCTGTCGACAAAATAGCGGTTATGGGAAACCACGACAATGGTGCCGTCATACTGGGCCATCGCCTCCTGCAGAATCTCCTGGGAACTCATATCCAGATGGTTGGTAGGCTCATCAAGCAACATCAGGTTGGCCGGGGTGGCAATCATCTTGGCCAGCGCCAGCCGGCTCTTTTCACCACCTGAGAGCACCGCCACCTTCTTTTCAACCTCTTCCCCGCGAAAGAGAAAAGCACCGAGCAAAGAGCGCATACGGGTTATCGTCATCTCCTCCCCGGAGAGCGCCATGGTGTCGAGCGCCGAGAGTTGCGGAGAAAGTTCCTGCGCCTGATGCTGGCCAAAATAGCTCAACTTCACATTGGCACCCAGCCGCACCTCTCCCGCATCTCGCTCAAGCTGATCTGCCAGAATCCTCAGCAGGGTAGACTTACCCGCACCGTTTACGCCGACTACGGCAACCTTATCACCCCGATGCAACTGTATATTTGCGTCGGTAAAAACCTGTTTATCCTGGTAGCTTTTAGAGAGATTCTCAACCTGCAGCACATCTCTGCCGGATGGTGGCGCAGGAGGAAATGAAAAGTTGATCTGCAACTCATCATCGCCCAGCTCGATCAGGTCCATCTTCTCCAACTGCTTGAGCTTACTCTGGGCCTGCCTGGCCTTGCTCGATTTGGCACGAAACCGCTCGACGAAACGCATGGTCTGCTTGATCTTGGCCTGCTGGTTATCGTAGGCAGCCTTTTCTATCCTGTATCGCTCTTCTTTTTCAGTTACATAAAAACTGTAATTGCCTTTATAGTTGGTAATCCGGCCAAAGCTGATCTCCCAGGTGGCAGTGGTAGCTTTATCGAGAAAGGTGCGATCATGGGAAACCACGACCATTGCCCCTTTATAGTTACGCAGAAAATCCTCTACCCAGGTAAGCGACTCGAGATCGAGATGGTTAGTCGGCTCATCTAAAAGCAATAGCGACGGAGCCTCAAGCAGCATTTTGGCAAGCTTTAAACGCATCAACCAGCCACCGGAAAAGGAAGAGGCCGGTTTGTCCATATCTTCCTGCCTGAAACCAAGCCCGAGCAGCACCTTTTCGATTTTAGCCTTCATGGTATAGATGTCGCTACCATCAAGCTGGTGCTGAATATCGCCCTGCCGCGTCAGGATCTGCTCAAACTCTTCTGAAGAGGGTTCTGCATGGCCCAGCTTTTCGTTGAGAATTTCAAGCTCGCTCTGCAACTCCAGCAACGAATCAAAAGCGGACTGCGCCTCCTCATAAAGGCTCTTGCCACTCAGCAACGCATCGGATTCCTGGGGGAGATAGCCCACGGTAAAATTCTTCGAACAGTTCACCACACCATCATCGGTGGCCGAAACGCCTCCCATGACTTTCAGCAGGGTAGACTTACCGGCACCGTTTACGCCAACCAGGCCTATGCGGTTTCCCTCATGGACCTGGACGGATATATCCTTAAAAAGATGTTTTTCTCCATAACGGATATCCAGATGATTAACTGACAACATATTCTATGCTTCCCCGCTCTCTCGATTTCTCCGGGATAATTGTATACCGGCCGCCGAATCCCAAAGCTTTCAGCCGCCGTACATTACTTTTCTTCATTCCCACCAGGGCAGACATATCCCTGTGAGAGATGTGTATATATAAATGCTTGCCGTCAGCCAGAAAAGCCAGCCTGTGTCGCACTTTTTTCAACCAATTGCGGGATGCCACCAACTCACCGAAAGATGGATGATACGGCCCCGCAACCACCTGCCGGCCTAGCGACTCGGAAGGCTGCAAGCCAATTCTTGCAACGGTTATTCCCGCTGAATCAAACAGCTCTTTGGCCCTTCTGGTAAGCGCCACCGCCTTATTCAAACTGAGCGGCTGATATTCTCCCCGCCCAAACATTTGTGCCAGGCCTGAGTTTTCGACCACCACCGTCGGATAGAGCCTCACCAGCTCGGGTGCGAAAGAAATAACTTCACGCACACCACGCAAAAAAGAGCGGGTTGTCTCACCGGGCAAGCCCGGCAACAACTGTACACCCACTTCCAGCCCTGCATCCCGCAGGATTTGCATAGCTGTAATACTATCCTGGGCGCTATGCCCCCGGCGCGCACTCTTCAGTACCATATCGTCGAGCGACTGTACACCCAGTTCGACGGTTTTTACGCCACTATGGGCGAGCCAGGTTGCAATATCCGGTGAAATACAATCGGGCCGGGTAGAAAGCCGGATAGAGTGTACCCGCCCTGCCTGCAGATATGGCTGTACTGCTGTGAGCAGCCGGTGCTGTTCTTCATGGTCCAGGCAGGTGAAAGATCCTCCATAGTACGCTACCTGCACCTCATCATAGCCGGGGCTGCGTCCAAGCCAGGTCTCTATCACCGTGATGGGATCATCCCCATCTTCGGGCTGGTTCCCCGGGGTTCCGTCCTCCCTGTTGCCCGCCCCGTTGCCGGTTATTGCAAACTGATTACAAAACAGGCATTGATGCGGGCAGCCTTGATGGGAGATGAACAGTGGGATTACCAGCCCCATGGTTTGCTACTCCTCATCCTGGAGCTTTTCCAGAGCCGTAGCAGCTGCACGCTGCTCCGCTTCTTTTTTGGAGCGGGCTTCACCGCAACCGAGAACCTGATCACGAAAAAGCACTGAGATGGTGAAAAGTTTCTGGTGGGAAGGACCGACTTCCTTATCAAGCCTATAGGTGGGACCTTCATTATGTTTCTCCTGGAGGACCTCCTGAAGACGGCTCTTGGAGTCGGCGATAAGCATTTCTTCTTTTTTGCTCTCGATGGTGGGTACAAACAATCGGGTGACTATCTCGTCTACAGTTTCATAGCCTGCATCTTCAAAAACAGCCCCCATCACCGCCTCGAAAGCACATGAAAGAATTGATGATTTATTGCGTCCATTGGAGGCATCCTCCCCCTTGCCAAGCAGCAGGAACCGCCCCAGATCGATCTGCCGCGCCATGGTGGCCAGATGACTTTCGTTCACTAATGCTGCCCGAAGTCTGGTCAGCTCCCCCTCTCTCATGCTAGGATAGAGTTTAAAGAGGATATGGCCGACAACCAGATCCAGCACCGCATCACCCAGAAACTCAAGGGTCTCGTTGTTGTTACCGGCCTGCGCATGCTCAAAAGCATACGAAGAATGAACCAGCGCTTTCTGCAGCAAACGCAGATCGGTAAACCGATATTCCATTATTTTTTCGAACTCACTGAGCGATTCCTTATTTTCTTTGACCAGTGAGTCAATTTTCATTTCCATGCTGATAAAATACCTCTTGTCAAAATCAAAAACTGTGGTATAAAGTGCCTCACAATTCAGGCGGCGTAGCCAAGTGGCTAAGGCAGTGGTCTGCAAAACCATTATTCAGCGGTTCGACTCCGCTCGCCGCCTCCAGAATTTCTAAAGGGGTTACAGATACAATCTGTAACCCCTTTTTCGTTTCCGGCAATTGGGACAATCTGTTTACAGACCTTTCCCAAGCTCATTTTCAAGAGCGAAAACGGGCGTGGACTACTTGATACATGATAATACCTATCCGGTCAAGGTGAATAGGAATCTGGTATGCTTTGTAATTAGCTGCTCCATTCCGGCAATCATCAGCCAAGACTGCGCGACCGGGAACCCGTCGTTTTCAAATCATGCGGTAAGTTACGGCATACATACCTTTTCTGAAAAGCACCTTCAAAAAAATCTTGTCAAAATAAATTACCGTGGTATAAAGATGCCTCACAATTTGGGCGGCGTAGCCAAGTGGCTAAGGCAGTGGTCTGCAAAACCATTATTCAGCGGTTCGACTCCGCTCGCCGCCTCCAGAAATTGAAAAGGGATTACAGACAATGGTCTGTAATCCCTTTTTTTTATTCTCCATCAGCCCTCACTGCCGGCCTGGCCATTCAGCGGAGCCCCAAGAGGCCCAGCTCCTTATCTTTTCCTGCCCCTCGCTCTCCTATCCCGTGTACCAGCCCCACCACACTATTCATTACTATTTTTTTTGATACGGGTTCCCTGTTGTATGTTTGAAGAACAAAAACTATTATTAAATAATGATGGTTACAACCATGTGGCAGGTACCCGGGAAAATCTGACCAGAAGAATTCCACCGAAAGGATCGAAAATATGAAACGATTCAAGAACATCCTTTATGTACTTGATCAAAAGAGCCTGGCTAAAGGTGCCAGTGCCGGAAAAGTCGCTGCGCTTGCCCGCCTGAACGACGCACGGGTTACCGCGTTGCTGCTGGATGATGTCGGCCACTACGATATACTCAGTAAAAAACTGACCGGCAAATATGAGAAAGTTCAAGAAATGATTAAAGAGGATCATGCTAAAAATCTTAACCAGTATTTTAGCAGCGAACTATGGGACAATATCAACGTTGAAATCGATCTTTCACCCACCAGTGGATTCATACCTGTCATTCAAAAAGTTCTACGTGATAAACACGATCTGGTGATCAAAGAGGACTCGCGAAAAAAAGGGATCGACCAATTCACCATGCGACTGGTGCGAAAATGCCCTTGCCCCGTATGGGTAATCAAACAGTCTGCCGGGGATTTCAAACGAATTTTAGCAGCCGTGGACCTGGAAGCCAACTACCCTGAAACCGAGGCTTTGAATCAGAAAATCATAGAACTCACTCACTCTCTTGCCCAGCGGGAACAGGGGGAAGCTCACTACGTGAATTGCTGGCGACTCGAATTTGAATCGTGGTTGAGTAGTCCCCGTTTCAAGCTTTCCCCTGAAGAAATTATCTCCATGAAAAGTGACATCTCCACCGAACGTCGGGAGCAACTTCTGCAACTCCTCCAAAAGAACACAATACATTGCAAGGAAGATCAGATTCATATACTGGAAGGGCTTTTTCTCGATGTTATCAAAAATGCCATTTCCAACCTCAGGATAGACCTTGTCGTGATGGGCTCGGTGGGCCGCTCCGGCATACCAGGTTTTCTGATCGGCAACAGAGCGGAAAAATTGCTCAACTCTATCACTTGCAGTGCTCTGACTGTCAAACCTGACGGCTTTGTCTCACCTGTGACGCTCGACTGAAGCGATGAAACTCGTGAAAAAGCGGGAAGACCGCTTCCTCTGGGGACTCAAACAGATCATTCACCTGTGCTTGAAAATGCTGAGTGCCCTGATGATCATAGTCATCATTTTCGGGGTCATAGATGTGGCCTGGACCATATACGAGCGATTCACCGCCGAACCCAGGTTTATCCTGACGATGGGTGATATCCTGATCACCTTTGGGGCATTCATGGTGGTGTTGATTGCCATCGAAATATTTCAGAACATAATTCTCTATCTGCGTGATGATGTAATTCACGTCAAAATCGTTCTGGCAACCGCGCTGATGGCCATTGCCAGAAAAGTAATCATCCTTGATTATGATGAGTTGGAACCGATGTATATTTTCGCCACCGGACTGGTCCTGGTTGCTACCGGTCTCACCTATTTCTTTGTCCACAAACTCCCCGGCGAGACGCAGGAGGAACCCGGGGAAGAAAGAGTGGATCAATAGATATTCTCTGACACCAGGGGAACCATCACGCAGGTCCTGCAAACCTGAATGGGAAGAGCTCCGCTCCCCTAAACACTCAAATCAGAATCCGCCTCGGCGTCCGGGAGAGTTACCAGCCAACCGGACCCACTATTCAAGCTCCTGATTCCCCCCCTATCACCTCTCCCCTGACTCATCAACAAAATCTCACTCAACCGGAATCCCCCAAATCTCTTCCGAATACTGTCGAATCGTGCGATCCGTAGAGAATTTCCCCATGCCGGCCACATTGAGGATGGCCATCCGGGTCCAGTTATCGGCATCTATAAATGCTGCACCAACCTTCCGCTGGCATTCCAGATACGATTCGAGATCAAGCATCAAAAGATACTGGTCATTGGGATCAAGCAGGCTATCGACCAGCGGTTTGAATAATTGCTTATCACCTTTACTGAAAGCTCCTTTAGCGATGCTGTCGATCACCTCAGTTATTTCAGGGCTATTCTCACAAACCTGCTTGGGGGTGCGACTTGGAGCCAGTCGTTCAAACTCAGCCTGTTCAGCGGTCATGCCAAAAAGGAAAAAGTTTTCTTCACCTACTTCTTCACGAATCTCGATATTGGCCCCATCCAGGGTGCCGATGGTGAGCGCCCCGTTCAGTGAGAATTTCATATTTCCTGTCCCTGAGGCCTCGGTTCCAGCCGTGGATATCTGCTCAGAGAGATCAGCAGCCGGCATGATTATCTCTGCCTGGGAAACGTTATAATTGGGCAGGAACACGACTTTCAGTCGACCATTCACCCGTGGGTCATTATTGACAACCTCACCGATCTCACAAATCAACTTGATGATCAACTTGGCCCGCCAATAGGTAGGCGCTGCCTTGCCGGCAAAAACCACCGTTCTTGGCGCTATCCCCTCGTCACCTTGTTTCAATATGTGGTGATAGAGGTGTATCAGATGCAGGCCGTTCAACAACTGGCGTTTATATTCATGGATTCGTTTGACCTGCACATCAAACATCGAGTCAGGTGACACAGAAATACCGGTATGTTCGTTGATATACTTTGCCAGCCTTCGCTTGTTCGCTGTCTTGATCTCACGCCAGGTCTGCCTAAAGCCGGCGTTATCGGCAAGAGGTTCGAGGTTCCGAAGCTGGTCGAGATCAGTTATCCAGCCAAAGCCGATATTGGTTGAGATAAGATCCGCCAGCTCCGGATTCGACTGAAGCAGCCAGCGCCTCGGGGTAATTCCATTTGTCTTTGAGTTAAACTTACCGGGATAAAGCTCATGAAACTCTTTAAATATCCTGGTCTTTAAGAGATTAGTGTGTAACTCCGCCACTCCGTTGACCGAATGGGAGCCTACTATGGCCAGATGAGCCATGCGAATCTGTTTGGGCGGGCCCTCGTCAATTATTGAAAAATGACGCTGCATCTCAACATTTTTGGGGAATTTCTGGGCCACCTGCTCCAGGAAGCGTAGGTTAATCTCGTAGATAATCTCCAGATGTCGCGGCAGCACCTTACCTAGCAATTCCACCGTCCATTTTTCGAGTGCTTCCGGCATCAGGGTATGATTGGTGTAGGCAAATGTCTTGGTGCTGATGTCCCAGGCCTTCTCCCAGCCAAGCCCTTCTTCATCAAGCAGCAGCCGCATCAGCTCCGGGATCGCAATGGCAGGATGGGTGTCATTCAGCTGAACAGCAACCCTCTCAGGAAACATATCAAAACTTTTCGGCTTCTTCTTGAAGCGTCGCATGATGTCCTGGAAAGTTGCGGCAACAAAAAAGTACTGCTGCTTCAGACGCAGCTCCTGCCCCGCCAGGTTGTGATCGGGTGGGTAGAGCACTTTTGAGATTGTCTCGGAGCTCACCTTCGACTCCACCGCCCCGATGTAATCGCCCCTTCCGAAATAGCTCAGGTCAAGCTCCCGGGAGGCGCGGGCAGTCCACAGCCGCATATTTATTACATGGTCATTCTTGTAACCGGGGATGAGCATGTCGCACGGCAACGCCATCACATCAGTGGTATCCACCCATTTGGCCCGATAATTTCCCTGCTTATCCGCCTCGCTGGTGACATGACCATAAAACTTTACCGGGAAAATCGGCATCGGCCTATCAAAGGTCCATGAGCTGCCGTAGCGCAGCCAACTGTCAGGCATCTCGACCTGGTTGCCATTTACAAGCTGCTGGTTGAAGAGCCCATACTCATACCGGATGCCATAACCATAGGCTGGAATTTTCAGGGTAGCGATTGAGTCCATAAAACAGGCTGCCAACCTCCCCAGGCCACCGTTGCCGAGAGCTGCATCCTCTTCGTTTTCACAAATCTCAGTAAGATCATAACCAAGATCGGCCACGGCCTGTTTCACATCTTCGACAATACCGAGGTTAATAACGGAATTCATCAGGGAACGTCCAATCAGAAACTCCAGCGAAAGGTAATAGACCCGTTTTTTTCTCTTGGCATAGAATGTCTTCTGGGTTTCTATCCATTTTTCTACCAGGATATCCCGCATAGTATACGAGAGCGCCCTGCAAATGTCAGGAGCACCCGACCGTTCCGGGTCGCGTCCCTGAAAACTAAGCAGATGATGTATTATATTTTCTTTAATGGCGCTGGCATTGGTGTCAAAATGGGGTACAGAACTGCGAGAATCGCTTCCTTTGGATTTTGATACAACCTTCTGATGCACTTTCATGGTTGACTCCTCAACTGGTTGCACGTTTTATGACGGCGCTTCATGTTGTAATGCCCCTTTACGTTACCCATATCTTTCTTCTCCACTCTGCCATTTTTAGGCAAGACCTGTCCAGCCCTCAAGTGTGTTAGGCACTAATTGTTGATACCAGTGTCACTTTGTGGTATGTACAGATCACCAATCCTGTCGTATCATAACCAACTTTACATAAACCCTTTCTTCCTTTAGCTGAGGCAATATGACAGACGCAAAAAAACAGCAGCAACCCATCATTACTTTTCTGGTTATCTTCATCGTCGGTTTCATCTGCGGTGTACTCTTCACTGTGTATAAAACAGGCCCGGTTTCCAATGAAACCGCGACTACCAAAGATCCACATGTCCACGAACAGAACCAGGAACTGGGTCAGGCCATCGACAAGCTTGAGCAGGAATTACAAGCCGATCCGGAAAACTATCAGGGCTGGGTAACCCTCGGTCACCTTTACTTTGATACCGAGCAAAACGAAAAAGCCATCGACGCATATCTCACCTCCCTGAAATATCATGAAGGTGACGCTGACCTGCTTACAGATCTGGGAGTTATGTACCGCCGTACAGGACAGCCCGAAAAAGCTGTGGAGTGGTTTGATAAAGCCCAGGTGATGAACCCGCAACATCAGCCTTCGAGATTCAATGAGGGAATCGTCCGCATCTATGATCTGGAAGACATCGAAGGAGGCCTTGCCAGCTGGGAAGAACTGCTTAAAATTAATCCTGATTTCGCAAGTCGAAACGGACAGAAACTGAAGGACACGGTAGACCAAATGAGAAGCACGCAAAACTAGCCAGATGGCCTCAATTGTCGCGCAACCTCGTTTGCAACACTTGCCCCCTTTTTTAAAGATCAGGGGGCAATACTGAACACCTGAACACGCTCCAATCTGTTATAAAGGAAAATATATGAAGCTGGAAACATTAGCCGTACACGCAGGACACAAGGTGGATCAGGACACCCTCTCCAGGGCGGTGCCTATTTACCGTACCAGCGCCTATATGTTCAAATCCACTGAACATGCTGCAAATCTTTTTGCCTTAAAAGAGCTTGGCAATATCTACACCCGACTGGGCAACCCGACCCAGGACATCCTGGAGCAGCGCATGACCCAACTGGAGGGTGGTGCTGCAGCATTAGCCCTCGCCTCCGGCACTTCGGCGATCTTTTACGCCATTATCAATATCTGCGAACAGGGTGATGAAATTGTTGCCGCCAATAACCTCTATGGAGGTACCTTCTCTCAGTTCGATTCGATACTGCCCCAGTTCGGCATTACGGTTCGTATGGTAAACCCGAACGACCCTGAGAATTTTAAAGCGGCAATCAACGATAAAACCCGGGCAGTCTATTGTGAAACCATCGGTAACCCCGGCCTGAACATGACCGATATCGAAGCGGTAGCCAAAGTTGCCCACGATGCCGGTCTGCCGCTCATCGTCGATTCTACCTTTACCCCGCCCACCATGTTCCAGCCGATCAAGCATGGTGCCGACATCGTCATTCACTCCCTGACCAAGTGGCTGGGTGGGCATGGCACCGGCCTTGGCGGCATTGTCATCGATGCTGGAACTTTCGACTGGACCAACCCGAAATTCACCTTGTACAACGAGCCTGACCACTCCTACCATGGACTGCGTTATGCCCATGACCTGGGCGAGATGAACCCCATCGCTTTTGCTTTGAGAATGCGTCTGGTGCCGCTCAGAAATCTCGGTGCCTGCATCAGCCCGGATAACTGCTGGCTGTTTTTGCAGGGAATCGAGACCCTGCACCTGCGCATGGAACGGCATTCCGAAAATGCCCTGGCTGTAGCCAGACACCTGCAGGACCATCCAGAGGTTGAATCGGTTAACTACCCTGGCCTCCCAGGCTCACCCGGCCATGCAACCGCGGCAAAATATCTCAAAAACGGCTTTGGCGGCATGGTATCTTTTTCCATCCGTGGTGGTCGGGAAGCTGGCCAGAAGTTCATCGACAGCCTCAAGCTTTTCTCGCACCTTGCCAACGTTGGCGATGCCAAATCCCTGGCGGTTCATCCTGCTTCAACCACCCACTCGCAATTGTCCAGCGAACAGCTTGAGGCTGGCGGCATCTCAGACGGTATGATCAGGCTTTCCATCGGCATCGAGCATATCGAAGATATCACCGCCGATCTCGACCAGGCAATCGCCACCGCAAGGAGCTAGTGGTGAATACCAGGATAACAGATAGTCCGCAGGTGGCTGGATTGGATAACAACTCACCATTCCCGGCCGGTTCGGTGGGGGTGGTGAAAAAAAAGCACTTCACCTTTGCCCAGCCGCCCGGAGGAATGACGCTTGAGAGTGGTGCCAGCTTTGGACCGATAACCATTACCTACGAAACCTACGGGACCCTCTCGGAGGAAAAGGATAATGCCATCCTCATCACCCACGCCTTCACCGGTGATGCCCACGTGGCTGGTTATCACAGCGACGATACCGAGCAGGAAAAAGCCGGCTGGTGGGATTTTATGGTTGGCCCCGGCAAAGGTATCGACACCAACAGGTACTTCGTTATCTGCACCAACATTCTGGGCAGCTGCATGGGTACTACCGGCCCGAGCTCCATTAACCCCGAGACCGGTAAGCCATATGGTATGGACTTCCCCATGGTCACCATCGGGGATATGGTCGAAGCCCAGAAAGCACTGATCGATCATCTTCAAATCCCCAAACTGCTCTCTGTTATCGGTGGCTCCGTTGGAGGCATGCAGGTGCTGGAATGGTGCGCACGCTACCCAGAGATGGTCCGCTCAGCCGTGCCCATCGCCACCACCATGCGACACTCTGCACTGGCCATAGCCTTTAACGAAATTGCCAGACAGGCGATCATGGCCGACCCGAACTGGCAGCAGGGAGAATACTACGAGGGAGAAAAGCCCGATCTCGGCCTGGCCGTGGCCCGGATGGTGGGTCATGTCACCTACCTCTCCGACGAGGCCATGCGCCGCAAGTTCGGCCGCAGACTGCAGGACAAAAACGACTTCTCATATGACTTCGGGGTCGATTTCCAGGTAGAGAGCTATCTTCGGTACCAGGGCAGTAAGTTTGTACGCCGCTTTGATGCCAACTCCATGCTCTATATCACCAAAGCGGCCGATTATTTCGACTTAAAGGACAGGTTGACGGAGAACGGCTGCCTGGGGAAAATGCATGGCTATGAATCGAAGTTTCTTGTCATATCATATAGTTCAGACTGGCTGTATCCGACCTATCAGGCCAAGGAACTGGTCCAGGCATTAAAACGAAACGGCCAGGATGTGAGTTTTTGCGAAATCGAAGCCGATTGCGGCCATGACGCGTTTCTTATTCCTGATGAGCGGCTCACCAATCTGATTCGAGGCTTTCTCAATGGTATTAGCTGATAATTCATCAATTCGTTTTGACCTGCAGATTATTGCCAACTGGATCGAACCTGGCAGCCGGGTGCTCGATCTCGGCTGCGGCAGGGGCGATCTGCTGGCCTGGCTTGCCGCCAACAAACAGATCACAGGCACCGGAATAGAGTTGGACAAGGACAACGCAGCCCACTGCATTTCCCGGGGGTTGAGTGTTTTGCAGGGCGACCTCAATGAAGAGGTGGAGGATTACCCCGATAACAGTTTCGACTATGTCATCCTCAGCCAGACACTGCAGCAGATTTTCGAACCCGCCCGACTGCTCTGTTCACTCTCACGCATCGGGCGCAGGGTAATCGTCTCTTTTCCGAACTTCAGCCACTACTCGATTCGCTGGCAGCTGCTGACAGGAGGCGTCGCACCCAAGAACGACCAGCTCCCCTATCACTGGTACGATACGCCAAACATCCGCGTGATAACTTTGAGGGATTTCAGAAATTTCGCCCGAGATGTCGGTTATACTATCGTCGACGAAATTGCGATCAACACCAACAGTGCCAGCAGCAGTGGGCAAATTGTCAAATATCTGCCAAACCTGCGTGCCACCTACGGGGTTTTTATTATTGAAAAGAGCAATTAACCCGGAGTTCCCATCACAACAGCTGAAAAACCACTGTAAGCGTGGGCTTCGCCGGAAAAATATTAACCAAGCAGTTCAATAGTTCATTTTTATTCAGCTCAATACATTATGCCTATTCAAACCAAAATCAGCTCAGTGAGCGACTCGCTGGCCGCTCCCTGCGATCATGTTCAGGTTTCAAGCAACTGCAAGCACAACAAGGTTCCTGCAGTCGTCAAACGTTTGCTCAGCTCCTGGCAGGCCAAAGATTGTTATGACCATATCAGCCCTGTCTCCATCCCGTCTCACCAACAGGTTATCGATATTGTCAACCAGGCCCGTAGAATCCTGTTTCCCGGCTACTTTACCAAAGCCAAGCTCTACGCCTCCAATATAGAATACTATATCGGTAAGGAAACCACTGATCTCTACGAGAACCTCTCTGAGCAGATTACCATGGCCATCCGGCACGACTGCCGCCGGCACGGCCAGCCCTGCACTGCCTGCGAGCAGCAGGGCCACCAAACGACTCTTGATTTCATCGAAACCCTGCCAGATGTCGCCTCTCTTCTCGCCCAGGACATCCGTTCAACCCTGGCCGGTGATCCTGCAACCGACAATCCCGACGAGGTGATTTTCAGCTATCCCGGCTTGCTGGCTATTTCCATTTTTCGAATTTCACATGAACTATTCAGGCTGGGTGTACCAATTATTCCTCGTATTATGACGGAATATGCCCATAGTCTTACCGGCATCGATATTCATCCCGGGGCAACCATCGGCCCAGGTCTGTTCATCGATCACGGTACAGGCGTGGTCATCGGTGAAACCACTGTTATCGGTAACAATGTCAGAATCTATCAGGGTGTAACTCTTGGTGCGCTCTCCCTGCCGCGTAATGCGGGAGAGAAGCTGCGCCACAAAAAACGCCACCCTACAATTGAAGATGACGTTATAATTTATGCAAATACGACTATTCTGGGCGGAGATACGATCATCGGTAAAGGTTCAGTTATCGGCGGTAACATCTGGCTGACCGAAAGCGTTGAATCGGGCACTAGGGTTCTGTTGAAACGCCCGGAACTTATCTACTCAAACGGCAAAAAATAACCCAACCCCGGAACGAGGTGACTACATATGGTGAGCACAATATCAGATACAATCGGCAACACCCCGCTGCTGAGAATGGATAATTTCTCTGCCGGCTGCAATGCTGTTATCTATGGTAAACAGGAATCACGCAACCCCCTGGGCAGCGTGAAATGCAGAATTGCAGTGTCAATGATTGAAGCTGCTGAGCAAGATGGCCTGATTGACAAAGGCACCACGGTCATCGAGCCTACCAGCGGTAATACCGGCCTGGGGCTGGCCTTTGTCTGTGCTTCCAAGAACATCAAACTGATTCTTACCATGCCCGAGTCGATGAGCATCGAGCGACGAAAACTGCTGAAGCATCTGGGCGCAGAGCTGGTACTAACCCCCGCTGCCGGTGGTATGAAAGGAGCCATCTCCACAGCTGAGGAATTGCTGGCCAAGACACCAAACTCCTGGATGCCAAACCAGTTCGCCAACCCAGCCAACCCAGCCATCCATCGCCGGACCACCGCCAAAGAAATCTGGCGTGATACCGATGGTAAAATCGATATTTTCGTGGCTGGTGTCGGTACAGGCGGAACCATTACCGGTTGCTCAGAGGTTCTTAAAGAACTTAACCCTGCCCTGAAATCGATAGCGGTCGAGCCGGAGGATTCGCCGGTTCTCTCCGGCGGCAAGCCGGGTCCCCACAAAATACAGGGCATCGGTGCAGGCTTTGTGCCCGACATTCTAAATACCGATATTATTGATGAAGTCCGAACAGTAAGCAATGATGCAGCCTTTGAGACGGCCAGGGAACTGGCTCGAAAAGAAGGCATCCTTTGTGGCATCTCCTGCGGTGCTGCTGCCCATGTGGCCAGGGAGATCGCGAGAGAATCGGGAAATGAGGGTAAGACAATCGTTGTTATTTTGCCCGACACCGGCGAACGATATCTGAGCACGCCTCTGCTTCAGGATTAGGCTTCGGCTGACCACCAGACCCGTTCCGGTTAAACCAGCAGGAACGGGTTTTATTTTTTAATAGTCTTAGCCACATAAATCTACTCTACCACTCTGCCACTTTAGCTTTGCCTGTCGATCAGAAGTTTTCTTGTCTTCCCGTCCTGGGATAAAAGCAGCAGATGAGGGTGAAAACTATGTAGCAATAACCCGATGATCGTATTATGCTTTTTGTCCAGTTTAGCTTAAGAATTTCATTTTCTTCGCGAGGGTAGAACAATCGAAACACGACACTTACGCATATTTACCTCGGTTTATCAGACTCGCAGCTTCACCAAAGCGGCCGAAATGCTTCACACCAGCCAACCGACAGTAAGTGAACACATACGCAATCTTGAAATGCACTTGGATTGCAGGCTGTTTGACCGGCTGGGTCGCTCAATCATGCCCACCCGGGAAGCCGAAATTCTTTATCCAAGGGCTCTGGCCATTCTCCAGGATATGCAAAAGCTTGAAGAAGAAATCGCCATGGCCGGCCAGACAGTCTCGGGCGAGTTGATTATTGGCGCCAGCACCATTCCCGGCGCGTACGTATTGCCCTCGATAGCTTCCACATTCAAGGAAACATATCCTGGAATCTCTTTTGAGGTTCGTATTGACGATTCTGCTAAAATTGTTCAGGCTATACTCGCTAACGACCTGTTTCTCGGCATTGTCGGAGCCAGGATTCCTGCCAGAAAAATTACCTACCTGCCATTTACCCAGGATGAACTCATCCTGGTCTGCTCAGCTAAGAGAGACATCCCCGACAAGATAGCACCGGAATATCTGTTGGAGCTGCCCTTCATTTTCCGTGAACATGGCTCCGGTACCAGAAAAAATATCGAAAATTTTCTGGCAGAACAGAAGATAAACACCGATCAGCTCGATATCGTGGCAATGCTCGGTTCCAGCACAGCAGTAAAAGAGGCGGTAAAGGCAGACCTGGGAGTTTCAATCATCTCCAGGCATGCCCTGCAGGATGAGCTGAAAGCAGGCACTGTCCGCGAAATAGAAATACACGGCCTTACCATGCTCCGCAGCTTTTATATCGCAACTGCCAGCAAACGAACCCTCCCCCACCATTACCAGGCCTTTCTCGATTCTTTACTCACCTTGGTAAGTAAAGAATAGACCCTGATTTCATTGCTGAAACTTCCCCATCCGCTGAGTAATTACGGCGAAGTATTCCACCGTGTTCTAACCTTTTTTCAATTCAATCCGAATACTTGCCATAAAAAACCCTGCGAACGTTGCATTCCTGACTCATTCATGCAATACTAACTTGACCTGTTCAACGGCCAGGAACCTATCGGAGCACGCGGTTTTATTGTAACTCTTCTTTATCGATAGGAAAACATTGCACACAGGTAGCCAAGTAGAGTGTGAATTAATTTTTAATTTCGCACATACATACTTGCCCCTCGATGCTTTGATTTGAACGAAAATAGCATTCGCCGTCTAACCTCGGGAGACCTCATTCATGCCATACGCGGTTCTTCACCAACATTCCCCCTGAGATTATGAATACTAACGGACTCTATCTGCAACTGATAAGCGTTCACGGACTCATCCGCGGCCACTCACTGGAGCTCGGCAGGGATGCAGACACTGGTGGACAAACCAAATATGTTGTTGAACTTACAAAAGCCTTGGCACGACACGAGCAAGTTGCCAGAGTAGATCTGGTTACCCGGCTGGTATGTGACAAAGCAACTGCCGAAGACTATTGCACCCCGATAGAACACCTCTCCGAAAATGCACGTATTGTGCGGATTCAATGCGGTGGCAGACGTTACAGGCGCAAGGAACTGCTCTGGCCTCATCTTGAGGAGTTCATCGACAAGACCATAAAATTCATTAACAATCAGGATCGCCAGCCAGACATCTTTCATGGACATTACGCCGACGCAGGTTATGTCGCCATGCAACTCTCAGCAGCTTTCGATACACCATTTTTTTTCACCGGTCACTCCATGGGCCGCAACAAGCTGGCCAAACTGCTCTCCAGCGGTACCAGCAAGACTGAGATTGAGCGACAATATAAAATAACGAGAAGGATAGAGACTGAAGAACAGGTTATACAACGGGCAGACATGATCATCACCTCTACCCAGCAGGAAATTGAGAAACAGTACGGCCTGTACGATAATGGCCCCACTGCTTCTTACACTGTAATCCCGCCGGGAATTGATCTTGATACCTTTCACCCGTATTACGACTCGCAACTCGATATCGACCTCTTGAGTGAGGAAGCTAAACAAACCAAGGTAACGTTACGCAATGAGCTGCATAGATTCTGGCTCCACCCGGACAAGCCATTTATCCTTGCCCTGTGCCGACCAGATCAACGTAAAAACATTACCGGCCTGATAGATGCCTACGGAAGCGACCAAGAACTGCAGGCTCTGGCGAACATCGCGATCTTTGCAGGTATTCGTCAGGATATCAATTCCATGGAGGAAAATGAGAAAGCGGTCCTGACCGATATGCTGTTGCAGATGGACAGGTATGATCTGTACGGCAAACTGGCAATCCCCAAGAAACACGATTTTGCTACAGAAGTGCCTGCTCTTTATCGCATGTGTGCCCAGAGCAAAGGGGTATTTGTCAATCCGGCCCTGGTCGAACCTTTCGGCCTGACGATCATAGAAGCATCAGCCTGCGGACTCCCCATTGTCGCTACCAATGACGGCGGGCCCGTGGATATTGTTGCCAACTGCAAGAGCGGCATCCTGGTTGATGTAAGTAAAACGGAAGAGATTGTAAAAAGCCTTAAAGCTATTTTGATCGATCCCGAAAGCTGGGAGAAATATTCCAACAATGGCATCAATGGTGTTCGCAAACATTACAGCTGGATCGCACACTGCCACAGCACCATGGAGCAATATCTAAAATTTCTGCCAGATCAGTATGGCCAGGAGGCGAGCAAAATCAATAGTCAGGCCAGACCACTTGCCAGCAAGAGGCCTTCTTTTGGTAAGCGCTTGTTAGGGCTGAAAAAACTAATGATCACCGACATAGATAACACTCTGGTCGGAGACAACGACAGTCTGTACCAGTTGCTCGATATCCTCCAAGAAAACAATCGAAAACTCGCCTGGGGCGTGGCAACCGGCCGCAGTCTTGAGTTAACCTTGGAGGCAATGACCGAATACAACATCCCCATGCCCGATGTGCTGATCTGCTCTGTTGGCACCGAGATTTACTATGGACCCGACCTGAGAATGGATAAAGGTTGGCAGCAGCATATATCTCACCTCTGGAAGCCCGAGGAGATCAAGGAAACCCTGGCACAATTCGAATGGCTGATATTTCAGGAATCTGAGGGCCAGCGAAGCCACAAGATCAGCTATTACCTCAACAACGAGGAAAATAGACTGGATATTTTGAATGCGGAACTGAAAAAGCAGAAATTACGATGCAAAGTGATTTTCTCACACAACCAGTTTCTCGACATTCTCCCACACCGGGCATCCAAGGGTAAAGCTGTCAACTACCTGCAGTATAAGTATGAATTTTTACCGCGATACGTGATGGTTGCCGGTGATTCGGGCAATGACGCGGATATGCTAACGGGTAAAACCCGTGGGCTTATTGTCGGCAACCACAGTGAAGAGCTGGAATTCCTGAAGCGTTCCCCCCGGGTCTATTTCAGCGAGGGAGAATATGCTGCCGGAGTGATCGAGGGGTTGTGGCATTATGGGTTGATTGGATGATAGCGGGCGTATTACAGGACCTTTACTAAATAGCTTTGGAATTTTGCATGAATTCTCAATCAGTCTAGCCAGCAAATTATTGAGGAGTGAGGTGATAGGTGTAAAAGCCACACCTCACTTTATTCAACGATTGCCTGCCAATTGGCACACTAAACAACATTCTCCCCTGGAAACTGTCGTCTAATGCAGAATCAATGCTTTATCCCTTCAGCAAGTCGCTTAAACTGCAGGTGGTACAACATCTCCAGATAGCGATTGGTCTCCTGCCTTTCCAGGTTCGTGGCAAATTTCCAAAAGCCGTATATACAGGTGAGAGAAAGCAGGCGTCTGGCATACAACGTCCAGGTATATCTGGCATTCACCCTCTCTATGGCCCCAGCTGATATTTTCTGCCAGTAGGCCGGATCTTCCTCGCAACGCCTGAAAAAATCTACCAGAATTTTTCTTGTTACCGCACCATGGTTGGGGTCGATGTGAAAACCGGAGTTTCCATTTTCGATTATTTCCAGCGGACCACCGTACTGGGTTGCAAACGTGGGCAGGCCTGAAGCCATCGCCTCTACCACCGTCAGACCAAATGCCTCGAAATAGGCTGGCTGCACAAAAACACCACCTGCGTCGGCAATCATGCGGTACAACTCGCCAGTGACCCTTTTATCAAGCCTCACCCCCAGCCAACGCACTTCACTGTCCAGCTCATATCGGTCAAACAGCTCATGCATGAGCTGGATCTGTGCCCGTTCTTCCTCATCACCTGATTCATCGGGATTCACCACCCCACCGATTATCATCAGGTTGGTCCTGTTACGCAGTTCCTCGTCCTGACCATACCACTCAACAAGTCCTGTGAGGTTTTTAATACGATCCAGTCTCGCCATGGAGAATATCAAAGGTTTTTCCTGCTCCGCCAGCGAGCCACGCCCCTCGGGATGTGGCGGTCCATAAATCATTTCCCGAATTTGGCTGCTATACTCGCTAAATCGTCGATCCTTATCACCATAGCTGAAGTAAACATATTCGTCTGCACCCGGTGAGACGATATTGAACTTGGGATCAAACACGTCTATTCCCTGCAGCACACGCTGTAATTCCGGCATGGTAAAGGATGAATAACTCTCATACTGCCCTACCACATCACTCGATCCCGCGATCTCCTGATATGTTGAGGTGATAATAAAATCGGCAGCGTTCATGGCGATCATGTCAGCCGTGAATTGACACGAGAAATGATACTGCTTTTCCATTTCCTTCCAATACAAAGAGGAGAACAGGTATTTGGTCTTCTCAAGGGCATGGGCGATGGTACAGTTGGTAACACCCAGTGATTTTGCCATGAGATAGGAGACTAGATTGCCATCTGAATAATTGCCGATTATCAGATCCGGTCTACGTCCCAGCCGCGACAGCACCTCATGGCGCGCCTCCTCGGCAAATCTCTCCAGATAAGGCCACACCTCAAAACGTGAAATCCAATTGGGCAATATCTCGCCCTGTTCATTTCTAAACGGCACCCTGACTATCTGCACATTATCTGTGCCGTAAACATGCTCCTCGACCACATTGCACGTGGTCTCCCCAGCCTCTGGTATCAAACGGGTTAGGATGATGATCTGCGGTTGTATATCAAGGCCGTGGTTGTAAATCCGCTCTTTCATCTCCTTTTCCAGCGCCCGTACCTGATCAAGAATATAGACTACCTGCCCACCGGTATCGGGTAGCCCCAGAACATTTTCCTGGCCAAAAAAGCCATGGGGCGAGAGTACCACGATATTGAATATCATAGGAACAGCGGTAATAAAACGCTCCAGATTCTGATGATCCGGTGCCTCCAACAGATCGGCAAGCCTTGAGAAACCCACCTCAACCTGCCCCCGGGTACGACCCCAGCCAGGTTCAAACCCAATATTTCGCAACGATTCCGACATATCAGGCCACTCTGTTTCTGTTTTCTGACTTTGCAGATATTCAACACCCTCAAGCAAGGCGTTACGTAATGCACGAACGGTCTTGATGCGATCATTGATCATAAAAGGCTGACCGTTATAGCCATGCACTCTGAGAAAGGAGAGAATCAGCTCATCACCCCCGGTTAATGCACTACTTAACCGACTGGAAAAAATTCTGTTCAGGAATTCCACCCCATGCCCGATCGAGCGACTCTGGGTCATTTTGGGAAAGTCACGCTCAAATGGTGCCAGATCAAACTCCAGGATTTGCTCGACATATTTCCCTTGTATGAGTTTTTCCTTAAAAGCCATAAACTCAGCCACATCCACTTCAGTAATCGCTCCATCCTGATAACAATATCGCAGGTAATGCCAGCGGGCCACCCTGGGCCGAATAGCCATATAAAGCCACTCGCCGTCAACCGAAATCTCTTGAGTCTTAGAGAGGGCTATTGCCATAGGAGACTTCAGCAAACGCTGCTGCTTGTGCTCCTGGCAGTAAAGGGTGAACTCATCCCATATTTCACTCTTGAGCAAAAACATCTTATCCAGCCGCATGAATCTCTCAAACAAGCCGGTTATCTGCTCACGATTATCAGTACAGAATAAACGCAATTGATCGAACATGTAGATCCCCTGTGAACTGTTCCTTGAATGAGACTCATTTTCAGTCAGGTATTCTGATGAAAATTGTCTCAATAGCGTGTTCATCGTCTCCCCATAAGAGTATCAGAATCAAAAGAGATCAAAAAGGAGTATTTTGGCGGATCTTCTCCTGCAACGTCAATGTTTTAAAGGAGATTACGATGAAATAGATGGAAAGGTCAGATCTCGCTATCGACATCTTCATACAGCTCCAGCGGCAGCCCGTCCGGATCTGGAAAAAAGGTAAAGCGTTTGCCTGTATGCTCATCTATTCTGACAGGCTCTACCTTGACACCATGCTCTTCAAGATGGCTCATTGCGGCATTGAGATCGGATACCCCGAAGGCAAGATGTCTGAGACCGCATGCTTCCGGATAACTCGGTCGCCTTGGTGCTTCGGGAAAAGAAAGTATCTCCAGCAAAACGCCGCTCGGTAAAGCCAGATCAAGCTTAAATGATTTTCGCTGGGCCCGGTAATTCTCTGAAACCGCTTCGAGCCCCAGGATAGTGGTGTAAAAATGTTTAGTTTTCTGATAATCAGAGCAGATTATCGCAACGTGATGGATAGTATGCAGTTTCATGCTCCTCCTTGCCTGAATCTTTCACTCAAGCTCTACCTGCCAACTCTCAAAGTTATATCGTGGAATTGAGGGTCCCCTGTCTTTTGCGCGCTCCTCTCTAACGCGTTGAGATGTGTTTGCTCACTATATGTGTGACAACCAGTAAATCATGGACACTGCAAAACCGGCCATTAAAAAATATTGTGGAATCAATGAATTCTTTTGTAAGGACCAGATGGAGCAGACAAAAGCAAGCACCCCCAAGGGGCCAAAGATATTTACTCCGAATATCAACCAACTTTCACAATCATAGCCAAGAGGCCTACCTGAACATAACCCAGATATTGGCCATATAGTCAGAACCAAAAAGATTATTGATATCGACAATTCAATCCATGCTAAATTTCTTATCATACCAATGCCCTATCCACACATATCTTCTAAATAACAAAACCCGGCTTCAAGAATTAAAGTGTTAAACGTGACCTATTGTCGACCAATCACTCCCTGGAATAACCAGGCAATCGGCCTGTAAAGAGGCGATTTTCAGCTTTAAGTCTTACGCCTGTCACCTTCCCCCCTCACACCTCAGGTCTACCTCCTCAAATTAAGATTTATGAGGAGCCATGAGCAACTACAGGGAAAGCAGCATATTACGCTCTTCCGTCCCCAGCTGGCTGCCGCTCTCCCGCAACCTGTTCAACCTTTGGCGCAGAGTTTTCTGAACAAGAAACAACAGAACATTCTGATAATATCCCAATCGGCTGTCAAAACGCCAATTCTCAGAGTTGCTTATTTCCTGAAGCAGGGATCGTAAACGACCAATATCCAGGTTTTGTTTATGCTGGGACTTTTCAAGTTCAACCAACAGCTCAGGATCGAAAATCAAGGAAAGACGTTCCGGATTCACACCGTGGACCGACCAGGACAGGTCACGTTTCAGACTGCAGCGTCCCACAAACTCATCAAAAAGCCGGCTGCCGCCTTCTTCGGGAGTTATCAGGGAAAGGAGCAGCCTGTTATTGGTAAAGTACAAAGAATATTCGACGCCGGCCACAGGCTTGAATTTAAACTCGCAGGATACAATCAGCAGAGTGGCGATATAATCCTCCACAATTCTCGCCAGCCCATCGTCGCTGGCATCAGGCAATGAACTGGTGGACTGAACTTCCAGCAGCAGATCAAGCGTTTTGCTTAGCCCCTTCCCCTGCGGATTGCCGGAACTCCGGCCAGTTTCCAGAGGTAAATCAGGGGGCTTGTCAATATCATGAAAAACTCTGCCATACTTCTTTTGCATCAAACAACACATCTACTCCTGGCAGACACGGTATACTTCTTCAATGGTCGTCGTGCCTTCCAATACCTTTCGGGCACCATCATGCCGTAGCGTAACCAGGCCATTCTCTTCGATCGCCCGTCGCCTGATTTCGTTTGCGTCTGAAGTAGTTAGAACACAGCTCTTCATGTCCTTGTTCATAAGCAATAACTCAAAAATCCCCTGCCGTCCCTTATAACCGGTATGGTGACACTTGCCACACCCCTTGCTGCGAAAAATCTTCGTATCCCGATATTTGTCGATATCCAAACCTATCTTCATCAACTCCTCCTGATCGGGAGTATACGGCTCCTTACAGTTTTGACAAAGCACACGAACCAGACGTTGAGCCAGGATGGCATTGATTGATGAAGCGATCAGAAAAGGTTCGATCCCCATATCCCGTAAACGGGTAACAGCACTCGGGGCATCATTGGTATGCAGGGTGGAAAAGACCAGGTGACCGGTAAGAGCCGACTGGATTGCAATTTCGGCAGTCTCTGTATCACGGATCTCCCCCACCAGAATAACGTCCGGATCCTGGCGGACTATTGACCGCAGACCTGAAGCGAAAGTGAGATTGATTTTAGGGTTCACCTGCACCTGACCGATACCACTGATCCGGTATTCAATGGGATCTTCAACGGTAATTATATTAATATCCGTGTTATTGATGGAGGTGAGTGCAGCATACAAAGTAGTTGTTTTACCAGAACCGGTGGGACCGGTAACTAACACTATGCCGTTCGCCGCCTTAATCTGCTCAAGGAAGCTTTTCAGTCGATCCTGCGGCATGCCGAGATCCGACATTGAAATCAGCACCGAGGACTTATCAAGCAGACGAAGCACCACCCGTTCACCAAAAGCAGTGGGCAGGGTCGAAACACGAACATCGATCTCTTTGTTGCCCACTTTCAGCTCGATTCGACCATCCTGGGGAAGTCGTTTTTCAGCAATATCAAGCTTAGCCATGATCTTCACACGGGAAACCAGAGTCGACTGGACATGCTTGGGCGGGCTGAACATGTCGTAGAGAATACCATCCAGCCGTTGTCGTATCTTCAGGCTGTTCTGGTACGGCTCGATGTGTATATCCGAGGCTCCGTCCCGCACGGCCTGGGCGAACATGAAATTGACCAGGCGAATTACCGGAGAATCACTGGTATCATCCAGCAGATCGCCGACCTCCTCAATCTCACTGAACAACTGCTCCGGATCTTCCTCATCCATATCCTGCATAACCTCTTCTGCCGTATCCTGGGTCATGTCATAGGCATAATTAATGGCACTGACAATAGCCTGATACGGACAGATGACGGTTCGTGCATTTCCTAACCCTAAGACCCGGCGCAAGTCATCTACCGGCTGAAAATTGGTCGGATCGTTTATAGCGATAAAGGTATCGTCGGCGACAACGATCGGTACAATTTTATATTTTTTAAGGAAACTGATCCCGATTTTTTCGGTGAACTCTGTCTGAATCTCCGGCGGCAGGGCCAGTTTCACCTCAATTTGCAACTGATCGCCCAGCGCCTTCAGCACGTCAAGCTCGTCAACTTCCTTGTTCCTGATCAGCAGCTCACCAATCTTTTCGTTACCGGTACGCCCGTCTATGGCCTCATCAATGGCCTTATCCGTCAGGTTACAGGTCTCTTTTAAAATTTCGCCAAGTTTTTTCATGTTGTACCGTAGCTCATCAATACCTTAAAAACAGTCACAGTACGCTGGCCTACCTGCGGTTCTGTGTCTGGCGCAGACGCTCTATGTTTTCCCTGGCTATCTGCACCAACGACAACCCTTCCTTGCTCGAGTCACTGGCTTCAAGCGCAGTGGCAGTGGTACCGGTGGTAATCACCTTCTGGTAATATTGAGCCGCCGCTGGATAGTTGCCCTCACGCTCTTCAATTACACCTATATTCAGAAGTGTGTAAGGATTCTCTGGGTCTAATTCCAGCGCTTCTTCAAAATATTCGCGGGCCTCGACGTTGCGCTCCTGAACAAGGTATTCAAAACCACGCTCGGTAAGAATCATCGCGTGATTTTTGTTCGGCACCCGGTAAATGGTTTCCTTGGCTCCGGGCATGACCTCTTCCATTTTGTCTTCCTTTTTCAATGTTACACTGGCGATATCTGCAGGGTTACGAATAATCTTCGGTGTAATGAAGATAAACATATTTGTCCTGATGGTGCTTGTGGCCTGGGACTTGAATAACCAGCCCAATCCGGGAATATCACCAAGCAGGGGCACCTTTATTTCTGTGAGGTTTGAATCCTCACCTATAATACCGCCGATAACCACCGTATCACTGTCGTTCACAACCACAGTGGTACTGGCGGTTCTGGTAAACGTCGTCGGAGTCAGGTCAAGACTGCTACCCTTGAGTCTGGTGATCTCCGTCTCAATCTCCAAACGCATGGTATCGGCAAGATTGATTCGGGGCGTGATTGTCATCTTGGTGGCGACATCACGATACTCGTACTGGGTATAATCCTGCTGGGCATCTGTGGTATTCTGACTGGTGATGTACGGTACATTCTCACCAACACTGATCGCAGCCTGTTTATTGTCTGTGGTCAGTATCTGCGGGGTGGAGATGATATTGATATCGGCATCGCTCTTGTAAGCATTTAACACTGCGCCGATATTGGGAAAAGTTACACCACCAATTTTAATTCCCTGCTTGATCACACCGAGAGTAAAGCCATCACCTAGACTTGGATCATCGCCATTTATCCCACCAAGAGTACTAAATGGATTCTCAGAGTTACTGGAAAAACCCGACGCCAGAACACCGGTGTCATCCGCGAATGTACCCCCAAGGGCCCATTCAACCCCAACCTCAAAATCCTTTGCGGCGTTCACCTCCAGGATCAACGCTTCCAGATAGACCATCTGACGCGGGATATCGAGCTTTTTGATAACCCCTTCCAGGACATTGAACTCTTCGCGGCTGGCGGTGATGATAAGGGAGTTGGTTTCCTCATCCGCGGTTATCTTCACATCTTTGGAAATTGTCGGCGCCTTACCCTTTTCGGTCTCGGCTGTCTGGCCGGTGGGAAGTGCGGTGAGAACCTTCGCCAGCTCGGTGGCATACGCATTCTGCAGGTAATAGACATTTATATTCCCCTCACCGCGCTCAGCGGGGGTATCGAGCAATGCAACTATATTCCGAAGCCTGCGCAGCTCCTGCCTGTCTGCGAAAATGACCAGCGAATTCACCCGCTCATACGGTACCACCTTCACATCCTGGGTTGTAGCAGTACGGCCCTTGACCGTCCTGCTGCGCTGATAGATTGAACTGAGAATTTGAGCGACGGAAGTCGCTGCCGCATTCTCCAGTTGAATCACAACCACCTCTTCTTCTGTAAACTCCACATCAAGCGTTTCGATAATTGCCAGGAGCCGCTGTATGTTGGAGAGGGTCTCGGTAATAATCAGCATGCCGGACTGGGGATGGGACACCATCACCGAAGTCTTGGAGAGTAAAGGTGTAAGCACCTTTTTCATGTCGTCCGGCGAGCTGTTTTTCAAGGGCACCAGCTGGGTCACCACCTTATCCTCGGGGTGGCTGCTCATTCCCATACGAATGGTCTCAACATTTTTAGAGCGCGCCGCCGCTGCCGGCAGAATCTTGATCACGGAACCTGACTGAACAGTTGTAAAACCATGCACTTCCAGAACAGATTCAAATACCCGGTAGGCTTCTTCCTCAGAAATCTTGGTTGGTGAAAGGATTGTCACATTGCCCTGCACAGCCTTATCAACAACGAAATTCTTACCGGTAAGCTCACTTATATACTTGATAAACAGTCGAATATCGACGTTATCGAAATCAATAGTAATAAAGCGCTTGCTGTCGATGTCACCTATTGTGCCGGCGGAGGCTTGCGAAAGCCGCTCACCGGTTTGCCCATTTTCTGCCAGGGCCGGCAGGCCGCAAAGGCCAACCGTCAAAGATAAGATTGCAGAAAAGCTTATCACTTTGCCTATACAATGCCTGATTGATAGAGGTACCCTTTTACCACCCATGGAATTCTTCCTCTGATATATTTTGCTCTATCCTTTGCCGCCCCTCTTCGATATATCTCGCGGGCAATTATATACATGACAACACACTACAAATATACAGTTCACCACGTCTTCAGGCTATCAGTACTGATCCTGAGTAGTGTCA
This sequence comes from Desulfosediminicola sp., assembly GCF_048381775.1. NCBI lineage: Bacteria > Pseudomonadati > Thermodesulfobacteriota > Desulfobulbia > Desulfobulbales > Desulfocapsaceae > Desulfosediminicola > Desulfosediminicola sp. Next base: position 146,401 of record NZ_JBLXGE010000009.1, read on the forward strand.
TCCACTCCGTTTTCCTCTACAACACCCTCTACAACATCCTCTTCAACGTCCTCTTCAACGTCCTCTTCAACGTCCTCTTCAACACGATCCTCAACAAACTCTTCACCGACATCTTCAATACCTTCGACTTCCTCACCCTCTTCATCAGGCTCCCCGGTCTGTTCATCTGTCGGCTGGGGACGGATTATCCTGCGGGTTGGCCGGACCACCCGAGTTCGTGGCACAACCTCTCCCGATTGATCGGCACCGTTCAGGCTCGGGGTCTCAATTACCCGCCTGGTACGAATTGCAGGGCTAACGGAAACCGGCCTGCTTCCGGCTTTGGGTCCATACTGGGCTGCTTCACTCATATCGAGCATCTCATCCCTGCCGTCAAGGTTGAGGATAACCTTGCCCCTTAAAATCTCTTTTATGAGCGCCCCCTGCACATTGTCACCAACGCTGTAAATTTCCTGCTTGCGATCCTGTTTATTCAAGATAATAGCCCTGCTCTCCTCATCGCCGCCAACAGTTCCCATAAGCACTACGTCAAGGCTGGTGGCTTCAAGTTCCTCAGGTGGAGTTTCCAACTCTGAAGAACCAGCAGCCTGTGGAGGTGGCCCAAAGAGATTTCGTCTGGTTATCACACCATAGTCGACCTTGGTGGTGACCCGGGATCGTTGCCGGGACGGCTGCACCTGCTGAGCACTCTCTTCTTTGCCCCCGGGTTTTGGCATAATTACCGGATCGATTACAAAACGCTCCAAAGCAAGATACCCACCCTCAACGCCAAGCATACAGACCAGCGTGATAATAAGAAACGGCAATATATTCGAAATTCTGGAGGCCATAGCTGATCAGTTTGTCCCTCCAAAACGAAAACTCGGGTTGGCTAACGTACCGCTGACGGTGTAAGGCAGGTCATTTTTTTTGTATTGCTTCCGCAACCGATTCACGACACTGACCATTTGCGGCTTCTCCTGAAGAAAGTCCTTATTGGGCACCATGCCTCCCGCAAGATCGAGTTTCCAGCTTTGGGGAGTGTTTGCCACAACCAGGTTACCTGTAAAATTTGCTTGCAGTTCTTTGCCCTCCAAAACACCTTCATTCAGGGTCAAAACCCCATCCTGCATCATCACGACAGTATCCAGCGAGTCAAAATCCAGGGTTTTCAGGGTTAAAACAGATTGGCGCAGGGCAAAACTTCCATTAGTAATCCTCAGCACCCCCTCACCTGCCATGCCCGTTCCACTACCAACCGAGGCGTCGAAAGAATTGGAGTATTCTCCACTGAATTTCAATACGCCCTGAATGTCCCGCCTGAAAATTCTGGAGAGGGGGGCTGAACGGCTTAGATCAATGCCTGTCAGCTCAAGCGTCTTCAAGCTGTAACGTTTATCTGCGGGAGCGATTTTCAACTCAGTAGCAAAACTGCCGCCTAAAACGGAGCCGGAGACATGGTAGACAAAACCCAATCCGTCCAATTTCGGTGTTATCTGAACCTGTTGAAGAAGCAGGATATCTTCATCGTTGTCAAGACCCGACATTTGCGCCCGTCCGAGGTGGACACTTAAAGGGAAGGCATACGACATGGTCGATAATTTCACCTTGCTCCCAGGCAAAGCGGCCTCCACCTTTTTCTCCGCATACCTTAAAAACTTCTCCGTTGGAAAGCGCACCACCAGCAGCGCACTGGTAATCAACAACGCATAGATCAGATAAAACAGCAGACGGGAACCGGAACTTTTGCCGAGTACCATTATCAACTCGCCTCCACGAACGTCGCGATCTGCAGTATAACGTCGAGATAACCTTCTTCCCTGGCGCTTGTCTGGATCGAAATGCGCCTGATGGAGACGACGTTTTGCTCCGACTCCGTCTGTTTAATAAATTCCACCAGTCGCTCAAGTGTCACACTCTGCAACTTGAGTTCAACTACGGACTCGTCAAGCTCGCCGTCACCGGCAATAACCGACGGCTTCATGTAATTAATTTTCTCCTTCACCTGGGATAGCTCTGCCTGCTGGTCAATAAAGGTAAAAAGAGTAAAGTTCGCCGGGCGCTTCGACAGGTTGGCCTTGATACCACCTTCCTCCTTTCGCAATTCCAAATACTCCTGCTGCATCATCTGCATCTGCACCAGTTCCTGCTTCTTGCGCTCAATAGAATTAATAAGGCGGGCGCGAGACTCCAGATACGGCGATATTGCCAACTGGTAAACGGCCAGGCTGACAATGACTACGACCCCCAAAGCCAAGGCAAGTTTCTCCCGGCTGGACAGCTGGTCAATACCGGCTTTGTCCTTGATAGCGTTCATCAGTTTTCCGAATCTGGCTGCTGGCATGACTCTATCACAACTCCAGTTTAAGTTCGAAACGCACCTCTCCGCCCCGGGGAGCAAGGTTTGCCGAACTGATGGTCACAGATTTGAAATAGGCTGATTTTTCCAACTCTTTCTTCACATTATCAACCGTGTTGAAGTCCGTGGTTTCCGCCTTGATGCGCACATCGTCGAGATCAGCCACAAGCCGGGTTATACGAATCTGCATGTTGGCTGGTATCAGCCGGGACAATTCGGCAAGCAAGGTAAGCGTGGACAGACGCTGCGTACCATCAGGGCCTGCACTATACAGCTTTCTGGTTTCGTCTATTTTCACCTGAAGCTGCTGCACAGGATTTACCACCCGGGTGACCTCAGGCAGTGTTTCATTAAAAACACGGGTGATTTCAGTCTGCAGCCCTTCTCTTCTGCCTTTCAGCTCAGAAATCTCCCAGATTGCAAACCCGATAAACCCCACCAGCACAACTGAAAGCGGGATGGCCACTGCCAACAACTTTTTGCGGACATCCTTGAAAGCATATTTTCTCCTGAAAGTCCCCGTACGAAAATTGATCCCTTCCGATCCTTTGCCCTTGATCGTGGCCAAGGCCAGAACACGGTTCATCAATGGGGGATTCCAGGCAAGAGTAGCTTGCGGCTCGATTTTCAAGAGAGGCTGATCGCCTGCGTCATAGGCGGTGACCTCAAAAGGCAGGATGTCGGCAAGCTTTTGGAAAAGATCAGGAAGAAGCCCAATCACACCATTTACACGACAGGCTACATCGCCTTCAAGAAAGTATGAGCGACCGATGGAATAGAGGGTCTGCATCAATACAGGAGACAGATGGTCGGCAATTTTAGCCACCTTTTCAGGCTGACTTACAACCACACCTCCGGGTTCAGACATGGTGAGACCAGCAATTGCCTCTGCATCACAATCTATGGGCCGAATGAGGATTATCTGTGAGTCGTCTATGGCGATCATGGTGGCGCAACGCAACCCGATATCGAGCAGCAACGCCCGTTCAACGCCGGTAGAGATAAGATGAAGAGCGACCTCAACACCACCAATTCCGAACAACTCGGGGTCAAGACCAGCGGAAGCCAGTGCGGCCAGATATTCATCCATGATCCGGGACTCAACCATGGCAGCCAGGATCTCTGTTTTCTCATTGCCGACCGGGTTTAAGAGCACATCATAATGTTGATCCGCTATGCCCTGAATCGAAACCTCTTCCAACTCGAACGGCAATACTTTAGCGACTTTACGTCTATCGGTGAAAGGAAGACTGAGGTTACGGTACGAACACAACTCAGCCCCGATTCCAACCCTGCAGTCTCCGGTTGAATAACCTGTCTGGCGCACCAGGTCGGCAACCACCTCTTCAAGCGGCCGGTCAACTGTCGAACAGACCCCATAACTCCTGACTACGCGTGCCCTCTGCCCAACCTCCAGCAGCACGGCTGTGGCCCAGTCGCTTTGAAAATCTATGGCAAGCAGATTATCCACTTTTCACCATACCTGTTAATATCTTCGTATTTATTGCTTAAGTCATTCGACATTACTGCGACTTTTTGCTGACAAGAACTGTTTTACTGTCTTGATCGCGGACAACCACTGCGCTCATGCGCTTTCTCTGATCGTGAAAAACACCTTGAGATTCCAGCTCGAACCAAACACTTTTCGTAGACAGCAGCCCATCAGGCAATTCGATATCCCCGGGCCAGGCAGGAACCTGCCTGTACCAGTCTGCATTTTCCAGATTGTCGCGGTTCAGCTCCTGACTACGATAGTCTTCCAGAGTTAACGCCAACTCCTCAGACATCTGGGGATGCAGTGCCTGCAACAATTGCCTGGGAGCAGTATTGATATTGATCTTGCCGTCGTCCCCATAAACAGTGATAAAATCTGCAAGCCCGGGGCTTATACCATTCCCGAAAAGCAGCTCCCTGTCTACTCCCTTCACCAGCAACAACTCCTCGATGCTGGAAATCGGTCCGTTGGCCGCCTCATAGGGAGGACTAAGGGACTGGTAGTAACTGTCCTCAGCACCGAAATCAGATTCCCTCTCATCGGTATCGAGCCAGTCTACCAGGGCGTCAATAAGTTCAACGACCTGTTGCTCATCAATAGTACTAAATGTACCGGATAGGAGCAATCTCTTCAATATTTCTCTGGTTTCTTCAGAACTTTCTTCACCACCGCCTTCCGGCCGGGCCACTAAACTGTTGATCTGCAGCCTCCCCGAGTGATCGGTTATATTCAGCGCCAGAGTCCCTCCTGAAAAAAGGGTACTCAAGGTTTCGTCATCAAGTGACGCCCAGGAATCGAGCTCACTATCGAAATTGTTTTCAAGGCCGTCCGCCTCTAAAAGAGCCATGCCGATTGACAGGCCTGAACGGGCAACCCCTTTGAGGTATTCACCATCAAGCTGAGTGCGGGAGGCAAAGTAGTCCTGGCGTACTGTTTTATTAAACTGAACTGTCACCCCAATCAACAGACTGATCACCATGATAGTGATCAACAGTGCCATCCCCCGGTCGTTGAGTCGAAAGAGAGTTTGTCTCATCAGCTCTCCTCCTGCGACTCTTGCTCTTTGTGCACTTGAGGCAGCGCTATGGATGTTCGAAAAAATGCAGCTCGGCCATCCCCACTCTCAGGCAGAAAGGTGATCTCCACCCGCACAAGCACCGGCAACTCAAGGGCTGTGGTTTCGCCACCATCTGCTTCTGCTGCAGATTCCCCTCCGCTCTGCCAATCGTCTGACTGCTCACCGGTTTGTGAAAAATAACTCAAAGAAAACGACTGAAGACCTTTGCCGAGAATATCACCAGCAGCATCGTCTTCAACTGAATCCTCCTGGCCTGGAAGTTGAGGAGTATCAATTCTGATGAGCTCAAACCCGCCCGTCGCTGCTTCACGGACTTTATATTCAATGCTGGTCTTACCGGCAGGGATCTGCTCATTGGTGAAAACCAGGTGAGCAGACGACATGAACTTCAGGGTATCGGCCCGACCGTCTCCCAGCTCTTTGTTTTCTGCCTCAAAAAATCCGTCTTCCCCTGTATAGAGTGCTTCCAGGTCCTCGGTAACACGTTCGAGAATTACCCTTGCGGCCGCTGCCCGCAGCACCTGTTTATCTGTGCCGCTAATTGTATGGAATGTTGCCCTGTATGCCCCGTAGACAGAAGAGATAACCACCGCAAAAATAGCAATGGACACCAGCAGTTCAAGCAGGGTGAAACCTGCCCGGCAAGAAGACCGGAGAGTAGGTGCGGTCATTGTTGCTCCTTCTCCCTGCCGAAATAGCTCACGGTGCTGGAGAACTGCCCCTCCTGCCAGGAGATGGTGAGATCGACCCGTTGCAACGGCGGTTCGAGGTTACCGAAATCGCCTACATTGCCCAGGTCCGCATCCTGTACTTCACTCCTCCAGGCAAAACCGGGAAATGCATCGCCAAAGTCGCCCTCATCGCTTACCCAGGTTGCAAGACCAGCCTCATACTCGGCAAGCTTTTCCTGGGCCAAAAAAGCGGCCGTGGTATTAAACTTTGCTTCTGCCGCCAGTGACAGGGAACGTGATTGTGAACCAAAAAGGGAGGTCAGGGAGATGGCAATGATTGCCAGGGCGATCATCACTTCAAGCAGGGTAAATCCAGCCCTATTATGCGATGATGCACTGAACGGGGTGAAACTCAGACGGGCTCGGCTGTTACTGCGGCTCATAATATCCCTCCCGGATCTCAATTTCAGGCAGAAACGGATGCAGTACAAAACTCAGGGTCTCGCCATCACCATCTTCGAGTCGGATAACCGTTTTGTCCACATACCCCTGCCGGCTCAGCCAGAGTTCATGGACGCCCCTCGATATGTTTCCGGAAGAACGTACCCAGATATCGCGTAGCTCAACATCACCGGGCAAATTCAGCTGCACCTTCTCAGGCGGATCATCTTGGTCCGTACCCGCCTGATCTTCCGGCAGATACCAGAGACGATTCTCATCCAGGTCGATATAAATATGATATGGTTTCTGCTGGCGAACCACCAGCTCTCGAACACCGCCGACATAGCCAATCAGCTTGCGTCCAGCTGAACGCAAGGGGTCATTCAAGAGGTTGTCGCGGAGCGCAGGCACACTCACCACAAGCAACAAGCCAATGAGGAAAATTACAATTATCAGCTCAAGCAGGGTAAAACCGCAGATGCCTGAAGTTTTACCGGTAACCTTATCTCGCATTCCAGTGGGTTGCTGTCGCTCCCTCGACACGTAAAACATAGAGCGCAGAAACTACTCCAGCTCCCAGCTGTTCACATCAGCGTTCTCGCCCTCTCCACCTGCCTCACCGTCAGGGCCATATGCACTCAGATCGTAATCACCATGGATGCCGGGACTCAGGTAAACAAATTCGTTACCCCAGGGATCGAGTGGCACCTTGTTTTTCTCCATATAACCACCCTCACGCCATTTCGGCGCCAGTTTACCCGTCTGAGGAGCTTCGACGAGAGCCTGCAGACCCTGCTCAGTAGAGGGGTAGACGCCATTATCAAGCCTATACAGTTTCAACGCTGTATCGATAGCCTGAATCTGCAAACCGGCCTTGGTTCTTTTGGCCTCTTCCGGGCGTCCCATGATCTTGGGACCAATATAACCTGCCAGAATACCAATAATAACCAAAACCACCAACAGCTCAATCAGGGTAAAACCTCCCTGTGTCCGGCAACCCCTTTCCTGTCTTTCACCCTGCATATCCATAAAGGTCAGATCCTCCTTCTTTCCCTCTTTCGAGCCAGCGCCATAAACGTTATTGTTATCACACAAAGCAGCAAGCCAATCAGCCACAACCTGCCTTGCAATACCAGATAACAAAAACCTATTACCGGCATCAGCGCAACACGAACTACTGATTTCAAAAAATTATTCTGTTCAATCCTGTCTGCTATCGATGGCGAGAGATTATAATAGATTTCTATAAACTTTCTACCTGGTTTATAAGAATTTAACACTTCATCCCTGAATCTTCTCAAGACCTTAACATGTTCTTCATCTATCGAGCCATACGCGGCAGTTGCTATGAAACAGCTGTCATCTGTTTTGAAAGACACCTGGTTGCCATGGATAACAGTGTCATCTTCCAGTACCGCATACGCTCGTGCATAATAGCGCTGCCCCGGAGTAATCGGATACATATCACTGCCAAACTCTCCAACACCAGCGCCATCTTCCGTCTGTCCCGTGCGAACTGTATCATAGTTCCAGCTGGAATCGCTTGCTGGAAATACACCGGAACCCGCTTCTTCATCATCCGTTGTCACGTCATCGCTTTCACCAGATTCCCGGTAGGAAGGGTTCGGCGCGATACCGTACGCGACACCCCGCAAAATAACCGCCGGGGGCTCACACACTTCTAAACAGCTATTACAGATACTTGACCCCAGGGTCGTACACTCACTGCTGCAGGTAGTCTCGATACAGTCATCCTCACTGCTTGAGGCGACAACGGAGCCTCCGCTGGTGGCACTGTTTCGCTGAACATCCGTAACCGCAAAGGTCGTAATAGTGTAATCTTCACCCGAGACGCCTACGCCAACGCTGATATTATCGTTTGTGAGATCCGCACCATAATCCTGCAGGGCCAGATCATCATTCTCACCATTGGAGGCAAACCCGGCAACTATTACATTGCCCTCCTCACTGAGTACCGTCGAAAGGGTATCGCTCTCATATTCAGTGGAACTCAAGGTAAGATAGGAGGTCGTGATCGCGACGCCATCTTCGAGTGTTTCTTCAACCTTGATAATGATGAGATCATCACCATTCGGTGCGGTGGTAAGACTGGTGGTAATCAGCAGGTCATCCTGTTGTATTACCATCCCTGTGAGCCCGTCTGCACTGAGCGGTGACAGGACAAAACCATTATCGCCAAAACTTTCCACCAGCTCTCCCACGGCCGATACGCGGGCAATAAGCGGCTCCCGAAAACTGTTAGTGTAGGTGAAGCCCAAGGTGATAACTGAGCCGTCACTGAGGCTCAGCAGATCAAACATCCGGGTGTTGTTGTCCTCATAAACAAAGCTCAACTCCCCGGATTCGGCATAGTCATCGTCCAGTGAACCGTCAGCCTGGAACTGAACCAGGCTCGCCTCATACCGGTTGTTGGCAGTATTGGCACCGGTGGCAAGAATGGCACCGTCGTCAAGCAAAATGAGGGAATAGATGACATTGTTATACTCACGGTCAAGAAGGGCTTTACCGTCTTCACCAAAATCACTCAGCAGGTCACCGTTTCCGGCAAGCTTGATGACCAGGCTGGCCAACGGCTCGCTCGGCAGCATGCTGCCACCTCCCAGAATAATCGACCCATCTTCGGCCACCGCAACGGTATAGACATACTCGTCACTCCCTGGTGCAGGCAGGGTCTCTATTCCGTAAGCACCGAAAGTATTATCAAGTTCGCCATCCGGAGTGAGGCGCAGGACAAAGAGATCCTGGTCGCCATTTGTGCTGGTGCCGGCCACCACAATTGCGCCATCTTCCTGCAAGGCAACCGCCCGACCAACGGACTCTCCGCTACCAACGCTGAAAGTGGCTCGACCGTCGTTACTGAAACTACTATCGAGTTCACCGCTCTCCAGGTACCTGGCCACAGCGACATTTCGAACGGCACCGTTGTTGCCAAAACCAACCGCAACCAGCTTACCGTCCGGCTGCTGCACAATATCATATGCGGCATCATTATCATTGTTGAAATCCGTAAGGATAAGGCCACCTCCTCCAAGCAGGTCCTGCGCATCTACGGAAAACGCATTCCCAGGAAAAAGATAGATGGCAAACAATACCAACACTGAAAAACAAATCACTGAAACTCGCACTCTGCCAAGATCCTTCATAGGAAACTCTCCAGGTAACGTATCATTGAAATGTATGCTCTTCCGACTGGCCGAACGACCGGCCAGTCAAAATAAATTTTTCCAAATAATATTTCTTCTAAAAGCTTATCACGTAATACAGGCAGGAATAAACCAGAATTGAACAACAGAGACCCCAGTCACCACGCTCAACCGACCATCTGGTTCATTTCAAAGATTGGCAGGAGAATTGACAGCACCACAAATCCAACCGCAACCCCCATGCCGACAATCATAATCGGCTCTATCAGCGAGGTCATCCCGAGTATCGCCGTCTCAACCTCACGCTCATACGATGCGGCCACCTTTTCCAGCATCCCTTCCAGGTTTCCGCTCTGTTCCCCCACCGCAATCATCTGGACATACATTGGGGGAAACCACTGTGATTGCGATAGAGCAACAGTCATGCTGTTGCCCTTCTCGACGTTATCCATTGCCTCTTCAATAACCGCCGCCACATGGACGTTGTCGATAAGCGTCTTGACGATGTTCATTGAAGCCATCAACTCTACACTGCTGTTGAGCAGACTGCCCAGGGTAGAGGCAAAGCGGGCCAGCAGCACCTTGCGCACAACAGTCCCGATTACCGGAAATTTCAGTTTGAACAAATCCCAGGCCGAACGACCGAAAGGCAAGCTTATCAGATAGCGAAAACCGTAAATAAGCAGGGCCAGGCCGCCAAGGACCAGCCACCAGTAGAGCTTTAAAAAACCACTCAGGTCGATGAGGAACCGGGTCGGCCATGGCAGCACCTTGCCCATCTCACTGAACACCTGGGTCACATTGGGAACAACATAGGTTACCAGAATAAAGAGAATACCCGCGCCAATTACCGCCATGATAATCGGATATATCAGCGCCGCCTGCAATCTGGCCTGCAAGACCTGTTGCTTTTCACCAAATTCGGCGAGCCTCTCCAAAACCACATCAAGAGAGCCTGAAGCTTCACCGGCACGGATCATATTGACATAAATCGATGAGAACAGTTTTGGATGGTTGCTGAGAGCCTTGGTCAGGGTCGAACCCTCGTTGACGTTTTCGCGGATCTCCGCAATGACCCTCTGTAACGCCGGATTGCTGGTCTGCTCTATCAGAGAAGACAGTGCCGGAACCAGGGGAATCCCGGCACCGACCAGAGTCGCCAGTTGCCTGGTAAACACCAGCACTTCTTCGGGACGGACCCGCTCGAAGAGGCCGATGCCGGAACCTTTCCTGCCAGTCCCTCTGGTGCGGCCCTTACTTCGCTTAATCGAGACGGGATAGGTACCGGCTGATCGCAGCTTTGTGCGGGCCTGGGCTTCACTTTCGGCGTCTATGATACCCTTGACATCCTTCCCGGCACTGTCGAGTGCCTTATACTCATAAACCGGCATTTACTAGCTCTTTGTTTTCCTGATCTATTTCAATTTATCCTATGGGCCTCAAGGTCATGTTATGGGGTTATGACGAGAGTTACAATAAAAAAGAAAGAGAGATGGAAAATTTGATGTTTTTACAATATACTGGCAACCATCTACTTGGTTTTAATCCGCACTCTGGTCTGGATCACCGCCGACCGGTACACGATTATAGCGACTGCGGATTTCACATTTTCCTTTACATAACATAGACATGTATACCCGCTACTTTGGTCTGGAAGAGAAGCCTTTTGCAATATCTCCAAATCCCCGCTACCTCTTCATGAGTGAGCTGCACAGGGAAGCTCTGGCCCATCTCCTCTACGGTATCAACAGCGACGGCTGCTTCATCCTGCTCACAGGTGATGTGGGTACCGGCAAAACCACCGTCTGCCGATGTCTGCTCACTCAACTGCCTGAACACACCGATGTAGCCATTATCCTCAACCCCAAACTCACCGCAAGCGAGCTGCTTCGAACTATCTGCGAGGAACTGGGAATTCTCCTGGAAGGTGATGCTGGCTCGATGAAAACCTACGTGGATGTGCTCAACCGCCATCTGCTAACGGCTTACGCCAAAGGGCGCACCACCGCCATTATCATTGACGAGGCACAAAACCTCGACATGGATGTGCTCGAACAGCTGCGTCTGCTCACAAATCTTGAGACAAACACCCAGAAACTTCTGCAGATAGTACTCATCGGTCAACCCGAGTTACGTGATATCCTGGAACGCCCGGAACTCTCGCAGCTTAATCAACGGGTCACCAGCCGCTATCACCTCACTCCGCTTAGCCCGGAAGAAGTCCACTCGTATATTCTGCACAGGCTCTCTGTAGCCGACGGCAAAAACAAACGGCTCTTTTCACCTAAAGCAATCAAGTACATAGCCAGAATTACAGGGGGAATCCCCCGCCGGATAAATGTGCTCTGCGACCGTGCATTGCTCGGAGCGTATGCGGAAAACGAAGATCATGTGAGTTACGATATTATTAGGAAGGCGGGTTCAGAGGTCTTTTCCCAACAGGCCGGTCAGCGAAGTGTTTTTCGGGAACCAGCGACTATTGCCGGTCTCATGGTTGTCTTTTGCCTGCTGCTCACAATGCTCTACTTCTCACCGTTTTTTAAGGAGCTGATCGCGGTTGAACCACAGCCCGCAAATGTCGAGGAGATTGAAGAGCCTGCCAAGGCAACAGCAAGCGCAGCTGAAACAGAGAAAAAACCGGCACAGGCAGCAGATACAGAGCCTGCTAATCAGGCAGTGAACCCCGCGATAATACAGACTGCACCACTGTCCAACAGTCCTCCAGATGAGCAACCCAACGAACAAATTGACGCGCAGGTCACTCCTGACAGGCAACAAGCTGCAAAACCAGTTCAACCGGCAGAACAGGAAGCACAGCAGGGAGTGCTGATAGCCAGAGCCGAAATATATGCACCTGTTGACACCGATGTATACCAACCAGGACTCCCCAACAGCGTACAGGTATCTCCTCCGAAACACTTTCCCACCCTGGAGCACTCAAGCATAATTCAGAATTCACGACAGCCAGACAACCAGTGAGAAAATATGTCTTATATCCTTGATGCACTGAAAAAATCTGACAACGAGCGGCAGCAGGGCACCATCCCAGACTTGCAGAGCCGACACTCGGTCTATCCGGAGTTCAGCAAAAGGCGGAAAAAAAAGCCCAAAACGTTGTGGGTTGTGCTACTGACCACAGTCTTCGTCGTATCCTCAGGCGCTATCTTTTGGTATGTCGTTCCCTATCTGCCTTTCTCCCTGCAGATAACCTCAAAAGATTCTGCGACGGCCGCCGAGAAAATCCTGGCAGTTCAAAAAAATACGGCTCAAAAAATCGCACAACCGACACCGAAGACTCAGGTTACTGAGCAACTCGTACCGAAGCCCCAGGTTACTGAACAACCCGAACTGAAGCCCCAGGTTACTGAACAACCCACACCGAAGCCCCAGGTTACTGAACACCCCACACTAAAGACCCAGGTTATCGAACACCCCACACCAAAGACCCAAATCACCGAACAACCCATTGCCCGGCAAGCCACTGGCAATTCGCCCTCCATTGCCGATGAGCCAAAGGAGCAGCCAATACAACAGCCGGATGTAACCCTGCAACCTGCACCCATTACCCCGGCCAAAGAGACTTCTTCTGAAAACACGGATGAAAAAATTATCCCCAGAGACAGCCTGCCTTATTTAAGCGAACTCCCGGCTGATGTCCGCACAGATATCCCCAATCTTCGTTTTGCAGCCCATACCTATTCAGAACAGCCCGAAAAACGGATGATTATTGTCAATAACCAGATCAAGCGCCAGGGCCAGTGGATTGACAAGGGATTGTTACTTGAGGAGATCACCTGGGAAGGCGTAGTGCTGAGTTTTAACGGTCTCCGGTTTCAGGTCGTTACCACCAAGTAAAAAGATCAGCCCGGCGACGAGATTGGCAAAATCCCGTGCCGGACTGAACTGAGGAGACCAGTCGTATCAAAACTAATTGGTATTACTTGTTAAACTCTTTCTCAATCGCTTCCAGCACCTCGTCTGACATCTTATAGCTGTGCTCTTCACCAGGAAAAACTCCTGCTAAAACTTCTTCCTTATACTGGGTAAAGGTATCCAGCATCAACTGCCCCACTTCCTGATAACGTTTTGCAAATGAAGGCGTAAAGTTATCATACATGCCCAATACGTCGTGGGTTACCAGCAGCTGGCCCGAACAACCCGGTCCGCCGCCGATACTGATGGTTGGTACTGAGAGTTTTTCGGTGACATAGGCAGAAAGTTTTGCCGGCACAGCTTCGAAGATAATGGCAAAAGCCCCAGCTTCCTGCAACGCCAGTGCCTCAGAGACCACTTTACGTGCGGTATCAACATCTTTACCCTGAACTTTCAGCCCACCGAGAGCACCCACTGCCTGCGGATGCAGCCCCACATGACCAACCACAGGGATACCCATCTTGACGATAGCCTCGGTTTTTTCGATGTGGTTCGGGGTAGCCTCGAATTTCACACCGTCCACCTTGGCCTCAGTGACAAAACGTGCAGCATTGCGCATGGTCTCTTCGATAGAATATTGAAAAGAGCCGAAAGGCATATCGGCAATAACCATGGTACGGTCACATGCCCTGGCGACGGCACCACAATGCAGAACCATCATGTCCATGGTCGCGGTCAGAGTGTTGGGATGACCGTGTACCACCATGGCGCAGGAATCACCAACCAGGATCATATCAATCCCTGCATCATTCACCTTTTTGGCAGTTGGATAATCATAGGCGGTAAGCATGGTGATAGTTTGTGCTTCATCACGCATTGCCTGGATTGTTTTTACAGTATGCTTCTTCACATCGTTCTCCTTCTTTGGCTCTTGACTCATTTTTCTATGAACTTCGTAAGTTTCTCTTTATGTCATTTCGGCGGAACGGAACAGTTTGATCTTCTCTGAAACGACCTCTTTCATGGCTCTGACACTTTCTTCCATGATCCGGGTTAACTCCGGTTGCTGGCCGGTTTGAGCTTCATTAAAACAGGCCTCTGTAGCTTTCAGGCAGGCCCTTCGGAGCTCCGTATTGACATTGAACTTGCAAATGCCATGGGTAATCGCCTTGTCAATCAGCTCATCGGGCAGTCCCGAGGTACCATGAAGCACCAGGGGCACATCCACACGTTGTCTGATCTTTTCAAGGCGGACAAAGTCCAGCTCCGGCGTACGCCGGTAATGACCATGAACATTGCCGATACAGACCGCCAGCGCATCTACTCCAGTTTGCTCAACAAACTCTTCGGCCTGCTCTGGTGAGGTAAGCAGGGCCTCCCGTTGATGTACGGCGATACCATCTTCTTCTCCACTCAACCTGCCGAGCTCAGCCTCGACACCAGCTCCAAGCCCCCTGGCTATCTCACTGACATACTGCGTGAATTGTATATTCTGTTCGAAAGGAAGCTCAGAACCATCTGCCATGACAGACGAAACTCCCCATATCATCGCTTTTACCGTTAAAACCTGCGAGCTGCAGTGATCGAGATGCACCGCTACCGGTACGGTTGCATCCTTTGCCAAAGCATGACACAGGGCAACCAGCGGTCGGCCTCCGATCTTCAGGGCGGAAGGCAAGACCTGCAACATCACCGGGCTCTGCAGCTCTTCTGCCGCCGTAACAACCGCCGTTGCACCTTCAAGCGTATAAACATTGAAGGCTCCTATCGCATAACCGCCTGCTGTTGCCTTTTGAAGGAGTTGCCCCGTAGGTATGAGCATGCTCGTCTCCTGTTACAGCTGAAATCCATGAAAGCCTGCGCGGCCTAATCCCATGGAATATTCAGACTATCTATTTTCGAGATTTAATTTGAGTTCCGCCAAAGCATCATCACTCCCGACGTTGCCGGGGAAAACGATATACACCATGCCAGGATAACGTGACTCGTCCCCGAGTCGCCAGGCCGGTACACCCGGTAAAGGCTGCCCCACAACCATTGCCCTGCGAACCTTGAGCGCCCTGGTGGCAACGTCACTGGAGGTGATACCACCTTTGGCCACCAGATAACGGGGCTGCACCGAGATTGAACTCACTATCTGAATCAGCCCTGCAGAGACTATCCGTCCGATATCCAGACTCTCCCCGGCGCTGTCCCCCACAATGAGTTTTCTACTGGTATAGAGCGCCACATCCCTGCCCGTCCTGAGCAGTTCCTCACACCTCTGTCGTGCTGTTTCAATCTCCTGTTCCCGCGTTGTAGCATCGAGCAACTGAGCGACGTTGACCATCACCCGGTCTATATCCGTCCGGGTGAACAGTGCCTCCACCTGCCGGCTGGTCTTCTCCACGTAGGAGCCAATAACAAAAAGCCCACCCGCCGAAGTGTCGGTTACTATCTCACGGCTCCCCAAAAGCTTCTGCTCACAGGGTTGTCCGAGCCGTGTGCGTACAAATGAGGCTGCGGTACGGTAAAGAAATTCCTGGCCGGCCTGCTCTGCCATGAGAAGTGCCGTAACCACGACTTCCACGTCACGATAGCTGACAGAATTGACAACACAGGCCGAACCCGGTTGAACCGCCAACAGTTTGGCGGCGACTTTTTCCGGCCCCCCGAGGCGGATATCCTCAATGCTGATTGAATACACCGAGTCCGGCTTCAGCCTGCCGCCGGTCTTTTCGGCAACCCAGTCACGCAGATTTGAAAAGTTAAACCCAAAGGCTGCATCTCTGGCAAAAGGTGTCTGGGCAGCCGGAACAAGCGTATCCCCCTCACGCACATAATGAACGTCATTGAAGGTATATCTCCCACCCTCCAGGAAAAACGGGAAAATGAGATATGGCCGCCCCTGTTGATTCATCACTGTCGCCATGCAGTCAACCTCAGCCGGGAAATGACCACGCAGGGTTGAGTCACTCCTGCTGATCAAGGTGACTTTCACTCCGCACTCCCCACTGGCCCGGAAGATATTGCCGGCGATCTCCTCAGCCAGACTCCCGGCCTGATCCTCCGGCAGGCTGCGACTGTTGGTGAGGATGAAAAATGCTGTGCCTTCGGCCAGCAGCTCATCTTTCAACTCCTCGACAGACCAACTGGTCAGAACCGGAACGTCTCTGACAGTCTGGGTTCCTGTGGGATCGTCATCGAGCACCACAACCTTCTGTGGTCGTTTCTTCGCTCCCGCCACCAGGCTGGCCTTTATTGATGGCAATAAATCCTCGGGCCATTCAGGGGGCAGATCTGCCAGCACGGCAACGTCGACTACGGTGTCCTTACTCATCCGTTCACCTCTACTTCAGTCCCAGGAAATTGCTTTCGACAAACTTCCAGGTCTCCAGGTAATCACCCGCTCCCATCAGCTTCTCCAATTCATTGGTATCGACCGCCTCGAAAAGGTTCCAGATCTTCTGGGTCATACGGCTGTTGGCCTCGAAAGTACCTCGAATATCCCAGCGTGTCGGTGAAGTGTCGGAGGTGAAAAAATCGGTGTAATCGTACTTTTTCAGGTAATAAAGAAACTCGACATAATCGATGAAATGCTTGGTACCGCAAAAATAATCCCAATCCCACCTGCCATCGTTATCGTTGATGTGTATGTAATAGCGATACGGGCTGGCCTGCAGCAGGGCAACCGCCTCCGCCGGGTTTTCATTACCATACATGGAGTGACCGAAATCCAGCGTTACGCCCATTTCCTCTATCTTCATGTCGTTGAGCAGACAAAGGGCTTTAGCTGCGGTATCGATAAAACACCTGCCCCTGGTCTCAGAAGGTTTGTACTCAATGAACAGTGGGATATCCCGCCGGTAATCTCCGGCCTCGGAAAAGGTGTCGATCAGGTTTTTCCAACTGGCGGCATAGTCGTATTGAAAAGCAAACTCATAACCATCTCCCAGGGGACAGCAGGTCACCTTATCGGCTCCGATCTCTGCTGCAAAATCTTTACTCTCTTTAATCAGGCGAACTGCTTTTTCACGAATTGCTGGGTCTGGCGAGGTAAGCCCACCGTTTCTGAACTCTGGCTCCGCCTTGACGTTGACATTTACCGCAGCTACCCGGAGGTCATATTTTTTAAGCGACTCACGGGTGGCCTGAACATCATTCACCTCATACGGGTAAACAATCTCGACTCCGTTATATCCCGGAATCTCGGAGAGCATACGGAACTTCTCATCTACACTGAGCGGGGTGTTATATTCATGAAACCGATCCTTAGTCTGGGACAGAAAACCGGTAATGATCGCAAGTTTCAACATGTTTGATTCTCCACAATATAGAGTTTGTTTCCATTCGAAATGTCGTGATGAAAACTCTTTAAGCAAAAGGATTTAGATGGTCTCACTTTTTTGCCGGCGCTGCTTCATTCTGCCGAAGATCAGCTTTTTCAAGCGTGCTGTCGCACTCCGGTACCAGTTGAACTGGCTGACAACGGTCCAGATAATGATCATGAACAGAATAAGTGATACAGGCCGTTCAAAAACCGGCATGAAGCTCCCCTGGGAAACCATCAGGGCCCGGCGCAGATTCTCATCGGCCATGGGGCCAAGAATTACCCCGATCACCAGCGGCGCGATAGGATAGCCCATGGTTGTCAGGAAATAACAGACAATGCCCACGGGCAGCATCAGGTACAGGTTAAAGATATTAAGCCCCAGCGAATACGAACCGATAATGCAGAGCACACCGATTATCGGCATAAAGAGCTGGGTAGGTATTCTCAGAATTTTCACTACCTGTTTGGCCAGGATCATACCGCTGACCCACATGGCCATTGAGGCAAGCAACAGGATTGCCGCAACTTCAAGAATAAAATTGGGATGTTCAAAAGTGATCATCGGCCCCGGTGTCACTCCGTGAAGCATCAGAGCTCCCAGCAGCATTGCCGCCGGCGGACTACCCGGGATGCCCAGGTTGAGCAAGGGGATCATCGCACCGCCCACGCAGGCGTTGTTAGCCGTCTCACTGGCCAGTACCCCTTTCAGCTCCCCTTTACCAAAGGTCTCCGGATGCTTTGAGGTGTTTTTGGCAGTGCCATAGGAAACCCAACCAGCGATATCTTCGCCGATTCCCGGCACAGCGCCAATACCCACACCAATCAGGGCCGAGCGAATAATCGCCGGGATGTTACGAATTACAGTCCATATCTCGGGGATGATACGATCCAGTTCCTTGGCCTTGGCCATGGTCTTCTGTTCCCTCAACACTTCAATGATCTGGGGAATACCAAAGGCGCCAATCAGGACCGGGACAACCTCGATGCCGCTGTCCAGTTCGGGAATACCAAATGTAAAACGGGGGAAGAACTGCAACTGATCCCGGCCGATACAGGCAAGAAAGAGCCCCAGAAAACCTGAGATCCACCCTTTTATGACCAGGTCAGGCGCCGTAAGCGTACCACTTATAAGAATCCCGAAAAAGGCCAGCAGAAAAAACTCAAAGGAGGTGAACTCCAGGGCAAATTTAGAAATGAGCGGTGAAATGCTCACCAAAACCAGCATACTGACAGCGGTACCGATGGCAGAGGCGGTGGTGGTAAGCCCGATGGCCCTGCCCCCTTCTCCTTTGCAGGCGAGCGGGTAGCCGTCCATGGCTGTTGCGGCCGCTGCTGCGGTACCGGGAATATTTACCAGAATCGCGGCGTAAGAACCGCCATATGTACCGCCCACATAGATTGCCAGCAGACAGATCATCGCCAGCGGTGTATCCATGGAATAGGTCAACGCGGTGAGCAGCGCCACCCCGAGAGTGGAAGTCAACCCCGGCATGGCACCAAAGAGTATGCCTAATATCACCGAGCCGAAGAGAATGGCCAGTGATACAGGATCGGAGACAATACCCGCGACAACCCCGAAAAATGTCGTTATACGTTCCAGAATTAACATAAGAACCCCTTACCACAAACCTGAATACCAGATAGAGTCGAGAACCAGCACGATCAGCCCTTCGTGCGGCATGGGAACCAGCAGGAAATATTTAAATATGATGCCCACCAGTAGCGGTGCCGCAAAAGCGATAACAACACTTCTCTGAAACTTGCCAGCTACTGCCGCATCAAGACGATGCTTCCTGCGGCAGACATAGAGAATGACTGCGATACAGCCCATCATCAGCCAGTCCAGAGGGTACATCAGAACATTCGCGGCAAAGTCGACCAGGCCGGTCAGCAGGGCAGCAAGCAGCAATGCGGCACCAAGCAAAACCCGGCGAAGCAGCCAGACCAGAAACTGGTGATCGCCGCAATAGTACATGAAGAACAGCACGACCAGAAAAAACACAGCGGCGATAAAAAAATCGACTCGAGGTATCAGCAAAAACACAAAGACAAGCAGATTGACCACCACGCCATAATATCGAACAGCCTGGGTGGTTTTCAGAAACGTTCTCAACTGCGGTCCGGCGAGCCAGGTTAAGACCTCTTGCAATCCTTTAAGGCCCACTGTTTTCAGAGCGGTCTTCATCAACATCATGCCAAGCAGTGTTAACATTGCGCCCACAAACAATGGAAACAGCGCCGGTGACACATACCAGACATTCTGCACTCCGCCCCAGGAGTCTTTCATCGGCATCTGTATGCCTTGAAAAATAATGAAAAATCCTACACATACAATGGCCGCCCCGGAAAAAATATCAGCTTTCCGCAGCTGTTCTCGCTCCATCATGGTTGATAATCCCTTGCATTTCAATTAGCTTACGGCAGCCGGGCTCAAGTTCTCACTCCAATGGTAGCCTAAGCCCGGCTCCAGGGGCTGGCACTTGCAAGCATGCTTGCGGGTGTCAGCCCATTTTCTGCATATCCATTACTGCACCACTACGCCCGCTCATGGCTTGGGAATTCCAAGCTCTTCCGGGTTGACCTTAGCAGCACCAAGTTCCCAGAGTGTCCAGGCAAAGTTAGACTCCAGCGCAGAAAAAACCGCCTTTGCCTCATCGCCACTCTTGCCGGAAAGCAGGTAATAGTTCTCTTTCGCCCAGCTCTTGACCTTATCGGTCTCGATCGCCTTGTTGAAGGCATCGGTCAGAGCCGCTTTAGCATCTTCAGGAGCATTTGCCGCTAACGCGAAACCGATGGCTTGGGAAATCGGCAGATACTCTGCTAGAGATGGATAGGCATCAAAAGAAGAAGGAATGGTCCCCAATCCCTCGACCTCGAATGAATCAGGAATGAGCATACCGAGAGCAACGAGTTTGCCGCCGCGCAGGAGTTGCTGTTGCTCTGCCAGGGAGGTTACGACCACATCTACCTCACCGGTCATGGCAGCATTCTGTGCCGGGCTGGAACCTTTATATGGAATGAAATTGAATTTTGCACCTGAACCGTTTTCCACGGCCAGCAGGTTGAGATGATGGATAGAACCTGCACCACCGGCTGCCGCCTTAATGGAACCGGGCTTGGCTTTGGCAGCTTCAATCAGGTCCTGCAGGGTTTTGTAGGGAGTGCCCGGACGGACAGAGAGAACGTCGGGAGATCCGCCAACGATAAAAGGTGTCCAGACATCGAACTTCTTGTCCCAGCCACCCTGCACACCGGCAGTAACGTTAGATTCAGAAAGCCCGCAGATTGTGTAACCATCGTGGGGCATTTTATAGGCATGACTCATACCAACAGAGCCGGCCACACCACCGGTCTTATTGATAACATTGATATTCACACCAAGGATTTTCGCCATTTCGGCAGTAATGATGCGGTTACAGGTATCGGTTCCTCCACCTGCTCCCCAGACAACAACATCGGTGATATTTCTTTTAGGATACGGCTTTGCAGCGATCGCTCCGCCAATCATGGCAAAATAGACCGCTAAACTCAAAATGATGATCCTTTTCATTGCTCACACTCTCCATAAGCGTTTTCGTGTTGATTCTCCGGTTGATCCGGAACCTCACTATCTCGAAACTGCGTTACTTCCTGCGGCACACCTGTTGTTTTGCTCAATCTCGTGCTTTCCGTCACCTCCTTGCCTGTCTGAATTGAAAAGTCATCTCACACCGCTTTATGCAACTCAACGATAGCCTTCCGCAAATGTTCCCGCATGAGCTGTTCCGCCGCCTCGGCATCATGATTTGCGATCGCCTCACCGATCCGCACATGATCCTCAATGGTCTCATTGGGAACCCGTATCAGGCCCTCACTGTTGGGGTATTGATAGGCGAGTGAAATAATGTTGAACGTCTGGATAATGGAGGTCAGAAACTCCCGGGAGGCTATTTCGGCAATCAACATATGAAAGTACCGATCCGCCTGGGAATATGTCTGATAATCTGTAATGTCGCTCAAGCCCTGAAACGGCTTGAAGATGTTGAGCAACTGCTTCGCTTCACCTTTGGTGATAGATTTTGCTGCCCGGCGTGCTGCCAGCCCTTCCAGCACTTCACGGATTTCAAAGATGGAGATCATCTCTTCAATGCTGAAAAGCCGCACATAGTAACCGCGCCGTGGCTTGGCCTCTACCAGCTTTTCGTGCTCCAGGAATTTCAGGGCACTTACCAGGGGTGTTCTGCTGATCCCAAGATCTCTGGCCAGCTTTTCCTGGTGTATTTTCTCTCCCGGTAATAATCGTCGCTGCTCGATCATATCCTTGAGAATTTGGTAAACTTTCTGATCCAGATTCTCGTATTGAATCGCAAGATTTTCCATAACTCTCCTAACTGACTGCAAAGCTAATTTTTGTATAATGCATTTTGTATACAAAATTCATTATACAAAAACAACAGCAGAGTCAACGGATTTTTTCACTGTTACAGCATGCACATTCTACTGAACTGAAGGGGATTTTTAGAGGGACTCCAGAAACGACAAAGGCTGTAGCCTGATTCGCCAGGCAAATCACAGGTTATAAAAAGGTTATAAAAATATTAGGAAGAAACGGTAAATATAAAAAGATCGGCACGATCACAGTCGCCGAAATCAGTAACTTTTCGGGAGTTGCCCGTTGGAACGTGATGAATGTATATATTGGTTGCTTTTCCCTCCACTGTGGAGACCAGCCAGTCACGGTGATTCGACCAGAAATGGTTATCAAAGCGCTGGCCCTGGGGTGACGGAATCCTGCCACGTTCCTGCAGATCCTCAACACCGTAAAGCTGCACAAAGGTATGGTCACCACCGTTCACAGTGACCAGCTTGCCATTGGGCGAGAATGACGCTGAACACCCCCTGGCAACGTTTGCTGCCTCAGACGACTTGAGATCGTAAATACGAACCCGATAGCCTGTGAGGGATTTTTCTGTCACTGTGAGTTGCCTACCGCCCGCGGCGATATCAATCTCGAAAAAGCGATTGCCTTTGATGAGTGTACGGGTTGTGCCCGTGGCGATTTCCACTTCCCTTACAGATTTACCATCGGTAAAAAGTACGGCCTTGCCATCTTCCCGAAAACATACTGCCCGCGCCTCGCCAGCGGTCACCAGTTTCCTTGATTTTTTGTCATTCTGATCAAAGAGCATAATGTCGTTGCCGCTCACATAGGCAACCTGCTCCCCATCAGGAGACCAGCGTGGATAGGTGCCTCCCGAAACCAGCTTCTCGGTTATCCCCGCATTAATCTCTGTCATATAGATACCATCTGCACGCTGATACACCACCTTACCCGCTATCAAGAGACTGCTGGTTGCCGCCTCGCCCGGCACTGGTTCCGCTCTGGCCTGCCTCACCGTCTTGGCGCCACCCGGCAAAAGAAACAGACAGATCAACACGGCAGCCGCTACACTGGCAACAAATTTAAACCAGAACAATTGGCCGGCGACTGCTGCGCTGCTCCGACCTGAAACAATTGTCATATCTCCATCTTCCCTGAAAAACGGCAACACCAACACCAGCAAAGCAAGTCCGCCAAGGCTATAGCCGTAGATCTGAGTAATCAGATGATGGGAAATGCTCGTCAACACCGCCAGCTTTTCACTGTAACCAAGCATCTGAAAGACCATGGCCCAGGCCCCTTCATAGGCACCGAAGCCTGCAATTCCTGAAATTGGCAGACTCGCAGCCAGTTCGGCACTACATAGCCCCAGAAAAACTTTGGGGAAGGGAAAATTACCCACAGTATAACCAAGAGGCAGCACCAACCCTAAAAGCAGTACATAAAGCCCAAGATACTTACAGAGTCGCACACAAAGAGACAGGGCAAGAATGTGCCAATACAGGCCCTGTTCCCGCACCTTGAGGAAATGGTCTCGCAGAGAACGCAGCTCCGATGTCAGCCAACTCCGCCAGCTTGGCGGCAGAAAAGTCAGACGCTCAATCGCATACGCACTCCAGAGACTCAAACCAGGCATACAGTAGACAATGACAATACAGATTATACCGAGGATTCCGCCTGCGACGAGTACGATTTTTCCAGACTGAGTTATACCTCCGATCAACAGCACGGCAGGTACCAGCATGACCGCCAACGCCAGGATATCAAAAATAAAGGCATAGGCAAAACTCGATACGGCTGGCGCAAGAGGAACATTTAACCTGGTTCGGATCAGGTAGACGTAGATCAGGGTGCCGAGTCTCGCCGGCAGCAGATCTGAGAAAAAATTTCGGACCAGCGTCACCAGAAACAGTGGGATTTTCTTTACCTGAAAACCGGAAGTTGCAAGCAGAAGATGGTATCGCCACGTCCTGAAAATACTCATCAGGAGAGAAAACAACAGGAAATAGGCTAACCAGGCGGGATCGAGGTTACCAACCGCGCTCAGCACCTCATCCAGGGAAACCCTGGTAAACAGATAAAAGAAGATCCCTGCAGAAACCACACAGGAGAATACGATAAACTGAAACCTGCGTATATTCATCCCACCTCCCTATTTCGAACAAACGCGGATAGAATGTATTAGTTGTAATCAGGATCAAAACATAACAAACTATAGCAGTTGTCTTGCTGTTTGTGCTATAGATATTAGTGGAAACTAAAGATTGGCTAAAATTTCAGATATTCGATCCTATGCAGTTTACGCGTTCATCCGGTTAAAGATAATCCGGTAAATTCATTTCCACTCCCAAGGAGGACAAGATGAAACACGCAAAAATTACAGTTACAGTTCTGGCTGTTCTCAGCCTGGCACTCCCCACCGCACTGTTTGCCGCAGACAAGCAGCAGATACAGGATAAGGATAAGCTCCATGTACAGGATAAGGAGAAGCTTCACGTGCAGGATTGCGACAGCCCGGACTGTCCGCAATACCAACTTTCGGATGACCCGAATGCCAATCCAGATCCTGCCATGAACCAGAACCGTAATCGTCAACAGCACGAGCATCAGACCCAGATGGGGGAATCTCCCAACCAGGGTGGTAGTTCTTCTGCAGGTGCTGGTTCCGGCAGTTCCGGCGGCGGAAGCGGTGGCAGCGGCGGCGGATCTGGTTCTGGTTCTGGCGGCGGTGGTGGCGGCGGTGGTGGTGGGAAGAAATAATGCCCATCTTTACAAAGTGAGGTGAGAGGATCGAGGGGATAGAGGAAACAGCTTAAATCAAAAAAAACGTTTTTTTACACCCCATGTCTCCCCCCTCAACTTTACAAAGTAAAGATCAGGGGTAATCAGAAATAAAAAAGACGGCCTTACAACACTTCTATGCAAGACCGTCTTTTTGAAGTAGATAATTTTTCGTAATTTCGTAAAGATTTATTCTTACTATAAGCTCCCGCCAACTGCACTCCCTCTTCAAAATAAAACGTAAAAAAAATCGTACTTACGCTAAGCTATTTAAGACGCAACCCTTGTTGTGCTGGTATCTTATCTACCAACCTATAATTAGTGCGCACTGTTTGCCAATTTTCACCTCGCTGCTCTATATTTTTTTCCCCAATTGTGCCTAACCAACCGGATGCCTGTCGAAGGTATGGAATCTTTGTCGGATCAACCCCCATCAGTCTAGCTCCAGTAGCATCAACTGCAGCCGGGTTACGGCCCATCACCAGTACTCCTGAAGTTACCGGTGACCCCATAATTGGACCATCACCTTCCATGCCAACGATCCCATCAATTATTGCAAAATCAGGACAAACGGTTGAGTTAATATCGAGTATCGAAGAGACTATACCAACTTGGTGCAGGACATTTTTCGGCCACCCATAGAAGCTCCCAGGCATGACACCGAACATATTTTTCATAGACAAGGTCACTCCTGCCCAATGATGGGTTTTCATTTTTGCAAGAGATACAACTATGTCAGCTCGAGAAACTTCGAGAGGCAGATACAAATCTCCAAGTTTAGACTTATTACCTAGATTCTGTCGCTTCTGGATACTACAGTTGTTAAAATCGATAAAGCGTATTGAATCTTCAAGCAAAACATCACCCAACCCCGTTGCTTCGAGACAATTAAGCGTATCATGATTATGAGCCGTACCCTCACCTACAACGACTTCAATTGCACCATAACTAAGGAAAGCTTCAATTGCGGCCCTAACCATCAAGGGATGAGTGTTAATATGCTCACTACCCAACTGAGGTTCCACGAGATTTGGTTTAAGCAGAACCCGCTTCCCTTTGATCTCAGCCTTTGTTACACCAAGCTCTTGAAAACCAGAAATAATAATTTCCCGAAGATTCTTGCTATATGATGAAACAGCTGCGGTAAATACAGCCTCTTTTTCTTCTAGAAAGTAACGGCCAAATTTCCGCCACAATGGATACGTTACAGCCGATAATGCAACACCACCTGCAACTGCTTTCAAAAACTCTCGACGAGACATTTCCCATGCTTTCTTCTTTTGGAGTAACATACACCTCCCTTACATTTCAGGTGCTTACAAGTGCAATTGCCAGTTGTGCAAGTAGTGATGTATCAAACGGTCCATACTTGCTCTGCAACTCCAAACATCGACCAATACGATCAACTGAATTCTTTGGTTTTAGTCCATATTCTGACAAACCTCGAATGGTCCAGGAAAGTGAAAGTGGAGTGTTAAGATTATGGTAAGCGGTTTCGAGATAATTAAGGCTTTTGTTCAATTGCATTTTATCGTCCACATGCCGTAATGCACATAAAGCCATACCAGTATACTCGGGCAGAGGTTTCAACCGCGAATCGAAAACTTTTCTGTTTCCGTAATTCCAACCACCTTCAGGCAACATCCTATCAATGAGCATGCAAATACCTTCCTGGTATCGCGCATGATTAATCTCTCCTTGAGACTCAAGTGCCATAAGAACCATCGAGGTCGGTTCAACCCATGAGTAAGTCCCTTCCACCCATGGCCAACCCTGCAATTTCGTATTATGCTCCATAAACAAAGGTTGCTCTGAAAGAGTAATCCCCCCATGACAAAGAAGAAAATCCACAGCAAGAGCCCTTTGGTTATAGAACAAACTGTCATGGTTCCATGCAAGCAAACCTATTGGGGTCGGCCAATATACACCGGGTGTCTCATCTGTCAGGGCAATGCGACCATCGCTTGATTGCTGGGCGGCTAACCGATTTCGCCCGGCTTTTACCAATTCGGTTTCCCCCTCAATCAAATCCAGCGCCAACACTGCCCAAGCTGTTGCATCCACCCGCTCATTCATACCGATATTATGGCAAAAACCTCCACTTTCAAGTGCTCTCTCATGTAATCCTGTTGTAAGACGGTAAATGATGTCGTTTTTCATGAGTCTTTCAATCCTAGCAAGCTATTTCCCCACAACAAAACCAGCGCTGAATTTATATCTTGTTCCACACGAACAGGTTGGAAGAATTGAATAAATTTTAGACCCCTACAGTCACAACTGATGGTCTTAATATGCTCATTTCAATAATCGGTTGTTGTAAATAGCTAAGGAACTATTTTATTTGTTTGTGAGGGGGAAGAATAATGAGAAAAGCTAAGTCATATAACTTTGGGAGATTCAACCCTAGCCACTAACCGCATTTAAGGGCTAACTCTAGCACTATTGATATACCTATTCTCGGCAAGAGTAAGATTCTTCTCAGCCGCAACGTAATATTTAGGGTTCAAGTCGATCGCCTTTTCAAACGCTGTTATTGCCTTCAAAAACTGACTGATCACCAGATATTGATAGCCCAGACTTTTGTACGCTTCTGCCTCGCTTTTCGAGCCCCTTTTAAACAAAGCCATCACTTGGTCATAGTAACCGAGTTTAAAATAGGTACGTGCCAGGTTATTATGTACTTTTCGCTCGTCTGATTCCTTTTTGTCAACGTTCTGAATACGCGTAATGCTTCTTTGTAATCGCCATTCAGATAGTGGCTGACTCCAACCTCATCAACTATGGCCCTGCAACTCATACCTGTTTTACAAAGTCCTGAAATTTGGTATCTTTGTTCACGAGTGAGTTGTCGATAGTGTTTGTGTTGTTTCATGCAATCCAGACCTTGGTTAAATGTAGGAGCTGACACCATACCGTTAACTCACTCACTTTTTCATCTTCAGTCTGTTGCACTTATTCTACTAATCCAGCCTTACTCATCAATGGTAAGTGTAACCAGATTTTTCCAGACTCCCGGTTTTCCTTCCTCCAGTTGCACATAACTGAGCTTGGTGAAATGCTCTGGAAAATCAAGCATCACCATATCATTACCCAACAGTACTCGAACACCGATTGCAGCTCTACCAAGCGAATCGACCTGCTCCAGTTTCTGATCACCAGGGATGAAATGTGAAAGCTCTTCCGCCACCCCAAAATATCCATCACGGTAATAAATTACGCTGTCATCAAACTGGAAATTTCTGGCATTAGTAATACGGCGCACCTTGAAACCGTAGTCAACAAACAATTCCGAACTTCTCCGGGCCATACCGGTCACCCCGTTGCCGTTGGACACCTCCACACCAGTTTCAGTTTTTTGATACAGAGCCTGGGACTTATCTTCAACTTCAGCCTTTTCTGGCAATGTTGGTGATTTAGCCTGCACTTCAGGATCTTTGGCTGGCACCAGAGGGTCAATAGGAGGCATGACTATCCCAGTCTTTGGTTCAAGGGTTGGTGTCGCCACACTCTCTATTTTTTCAGCTTGGCGCTTTTCCGCCACAGTTTCTTGAGCCGGAACGGCGGACTTACTGCCTGGTTTCAGTACGGGCTTAATCACATTGCCGGTATTCACAGCTGCAACGCTTGTGTCAGCAGGCAATGTTAATTCTTCAGGCTCTGGGGATTCAAAGCCATCCACCAGTAAATGTGGTTGAAATTTAGCTCCTGCTGACGGTACCAATACAACTGAAGGCTGTTCGAACGGTTCAGGCACATCCGGTAATTCCTCTTCGGTTATTTTAACTGCCTCCACTATCTGTTCGGCAGCTTTCTCCTGTTCCTCTTTCTCTTCTGCTGCAGTTGCAAGATAGGTTGGCAGGTCCTTGGGCGAAGCGTTAGCCAAATTCAGCCCGGGGGTATCTTCCGGCAAAATGTCGTAGTCAGGAGCAGTTTGCCGGGTGAGGGCTAGGCGAGCCAACTCCAAGTTGTTTTTTATCTGTTCATCACCATCGGAAAGTTCCTCTGCTTTAAGCAGCAGTGCGATTCCTTCGTCCAGTTGGTTGCAGAGGATGCTGGAATATCCGTAGTTGTTATAGATATATGCTTCTTCCGGATCACAATTGATGGCCAGCTCATATGCCTTGTGGGCTAACTCACAATTTTTCAATCCATCGTAGGACATAGCTATTCCGTTATAGGCCTTGCAATACCTCCCATCAACTTTCAAGGCCTTAGAGTACTCATCTATTGCCAACTCATACTTCCCCTGCTTCTGATAAAATCCAGCGAGCCGCAAGTGGGCATCTGCCAGGCTGGAATGGGGACGAACCTTAGACCAGAACCTGGCATTTACCTTTGTTCCGACCAGGCTTTCAACATCCTTTGTCCAAGGCCAAATATTTACAGAATTTGTGTCATGTATTGAACAACTGGTTATTTCCAAAAACATCGGCACGACACAGAAAAACAGCGCTACTTTAACAGCTTTCTTTCTATGCTTCATAGTATGCCTTGTCTGCTAAGTTATCTTAATATAAAAAGTCGATAAACCTGAATGATAGCCGGGCCTATAAGAGCAATCATCATTGCCGGAAAAATAAAGAGTACCAGCGGGAAAGAAAGTTTCACCGGAAGCTTGGCTGCAAGTTCCTCCATTTTGTTATATCTCTTTTCCCGCATCTCTTCGGCATGTATCCGTAAGGGATGAGCAATACCAGTCCCGAATTTTTCTGCTTGAACCAGTAAATTTACCAGGTTATCGACATCTGGAAGACTAATCCGTTTGGCTAAATTACCCATACAGTCGTTTCTGGCCTTCCCGGTCTTCAATTCCAGAGAAAGTATCTTGAACTCCCTGGCCAATATTGGGCTGGTTATATCCATTTCCTTAGAAACCCTGGCAATAGCCGCATCAAAACCCATCCCTGCCTCCACACAGACAACCAGCAAGTCCATGGCATTAGGAAATGCCTTTTCAAATTCAAGTTTTCTTTTATTGACCCGATGCCTCATCCAAAACATGGGAATCAGAAAAAAGACAGCACCAACATATGCTGCAACCGAGGTGTTTGTAACGGTAATATTCCTGCCGGTAATAGCGAGATATACGACAAACCCAAGAACAGGCAAAATAGCCAGTAACCACCTGACAACCCTGTAGGTTCGGATATGCACGGGGTCGTACATACCAGCACGCTGAAAGTCCAGTGGAGTATTGGAAAAGATCCCTACTCCAGTCTTTGCTTGTTTTCTGCCGGAAAAACTAATTTTATTATAAAAACCTTTTGAACTTTCTGAATTACCACCAACATTTGAATCACGTTTTTCATAGATTTTTTCAATCTGCCCGCCCCACCTGGAAGCTCGATCACGAAATGATTGGTCTTTTTTGCGTAGATCCATAAGCAGTTTTATGCCATAAATAACACACAACAATGCAGCAAAAAGAATAGCAGGTATAAACAACGGGTTATCTAAGTAAGTCATCATAGGTCAATTTGTACCATTTTATGTATTACATAGGCTCCAATAGCCATCAAAATCAAACCAATACCAATTACATAAGGACCAACTGGATCTTTGTATAAAATAGCTGAATAATCTGGACTTTGTATATGTAAAGCACCGGTAATTAGAAAAGGAACCATAATAAGGAAATATCCTGAAAACCTCCCTTCAGCGGATAAAGTGCGAACTTTTTCCCTGAACCGGAACCTTTTCCGAATAACAGTGGCCACGCTGTCCAGTAACTCGGCAAGGTTGCCACCGGTTTCCCGTTGGATGATCAGTGAAGTAGCGAAATATTTTACTTCGTTTGAACCAACTCTTTCGGAAAAATTATGGAGGGCCTTTTCCATCCCCTGGCCAAAATTTACTTCCTCGACTATCCGACTGAACTCAGGTCCGATGGGGTCATTCATCTCATCGGCAACCATTTTCAACCCAGACATGACCGAATGGCCGGCACGCAACGAATAGCCCATAAGATCAAGTGCATCAGGAAAAAGCGCTTCAAACTTTTTCAGGCGTTGCTTCCCTACCACTTTCAGAACAATTGTAGGCAGAAAAAGAGCAAAGAAACCAAGAACAAGACTTAGAAATGTATTCCTTATAAAAAACGTGCTGATAAGAAAGACCAGCGCACCAGAGACCGGTGTTGAGAGAATAAAGATAGCGACCGAAATATTCAGGCCGGTTTGCTGCAGAAAATTATCTATACGATGAAAAATTGGGAATTTCTCAAAAAGACTATTCAATATTGCAATACTGCTGAATTTTCTCCGAGAGTATATATCTATCTCTTGCTCTTTGCGATGACCGCCGCTGAATTTCACGACTGACTTATGCACCGACCGGACATTACTATTGGTAAACATGTAATATCCTGCAATGAGAACAAACAGGATCAGAAAGAATATTGACAGGGGTATTAATAGTTCCATAAAGACTCACTTCCAATCGTTTACTATTTTTGATTCAATGAGGTCAGGTTATGGAGCAAAAAGCTCCTCTCAATAAATTTTGTACGAATGTGTCAGCATGGCGCTAACTGCCAGTATTTCTTAATCTGTTTACCTTGCTCGACCATGTAACATATTGTCTTTCCTGCAACCACGCTCAGCGCGTGGACTGCCCATACCTGCACTACTGTATTCCATCGACTTAATTATGATATATCGTCCGGAATAGGAATTCCCATTGCCTTGAACTTATTAAAAAAACTTGGTCGAATACCATGAAGTCTGAAATGGCCTTGCACGCTTCCGTCCTTTTCAAGCCCAGTCTGGTCGAAGGACAATATCTCATTCATGGTAATGACTTCACCTTCCATACCGGTGATTTCCTGAAGGCTGACAATTTTCCGTGATCCATCCATAAGACGAGTGAGCTGGATAACCACGTCTATGGCAGAACTGATATATTTCTTGATATACTGACTTGGCAGGTTGAAATTAGCCATGTTCACCATGGTTTCCAGTCTCAGCAAGGCATCGACAGGGGTATTGGCATGAACTGTTGTCAGCGAACCCTCATGTCCGGTATTCATTGCCTGCAACATATCGACTGCTTCAGCTCCGCGAACCTCACCAACAATAATCCTATCCGGACGCATACGCAGACAGTTGCGAACCAAATCACGTGCCGCGACCTCACCTTTGCCCTCAATATTGGGTGGCCGGGTTTCCAAACGGACCACATGATCCTGCTTAAGCTGCAACTCGGCAGAATCCTCAACAGTTACGATCCGTTCAGCATCTGAAATAAATGCTGACATAACGTTGAGCATAGTAGTCTTTCCGGAGCCGGTACCTCCCGAGATCAAAACATTTAGCTTTGCTTTAACAATACCTTTGAGCAACTCACCGATTTGGGGGGTCAAGGCCTGCAGAACCACCAGGTCATGTAACTCCAACGGGTCGACAGCAAAACGGCGAATGGATAAGCTGGGCCCATCGATGGCCAAGGGCGGAATGACGGCATTGACACGAGAGCCGTCCTCCAGCCGGGCATCAACCATGGGGGTACTTTCATCGATCCTTCTTCCGACCGCAGATACAATCTTTTCAATAATCCGCATAAGATGCGCATCATTTTTAAAACGAACCATAGTCGGTTCCAGCTTGCCGTATCGCTCGACATAGACAGTTTTATAAGTATTTACCAGAATATCTGAAACTGAAGGATCCTGCATCAACGACTCAAGGGGACCCAACCCCAAAACTTCATCCTCTACTTCTTTGACCAGTTGCTCCCTCTCCTTGATGTTCAATGGAATAACCTGCACGCTATCATCGTGCAGTATCGCTTCAGTGGCCTTTCGTATCTCGCGTTTGAGAAGCTTCCTATCAATTGAGTCCATCAGGGATAGGTCAATGGTTCTGGTCAGACGATCATGAATTTCACTCTTTAAGTTGAAATACTCATCAGAGACGATAAAATTACGAGAATGTTCAGCAGCGAAATTCTCTATGTCTGAAGGCATAGAGTTGTTGAGACTGTTTAAACGAGACTGTAAATCAATCATTGTGTGTTATATTCCTGGTTACCAGCTGTTTATATAACAATAAATTACCAAAACCAGCTTTTTCGCTTTACCACCGGCTCTTCCTTTACGATCAGTGATTCAGCGAGTTTATTCAGACTTTTTACAAGTTGAGAATTTTTTGCCACATCAACAAGTGGCTTGCCGGTATTGATGGCCTCAAGAGTCTTCTGGTAATCGTTTGGCAGAGTAGAGTAAACGGAATGACCAGTCATTTTTTCGGTATCTTCAAGACTTATTGCTGATTTCTTTTCAAAACGATTGGCTATGATGTTGATATTATTCATTGGAATACTACCGAGCAATCGCATCGTCCCCAACAATCTCTTGACGTTTATAATACAGGGAAGACTGAGGGTTGTGATCAGGGCAATCGTATCCGAACTGCTGAAAATTCTAAATGCTGAAGCACCAACCTGAGTACCAGCATCAACTATTACAAAATCAAATGAGTTTTTTGTTGTTTCAAGGACTTGCTTCATAACCTGTGATGACACCTGAGAACCGGATTCTATACTGTTCGGGGCAGGCATTACATATAGGCCTGGTGCGGACTGTATAAGCGCTTTGGCCAGGTAGGCTGGATCAAGCCTGCTGATATTTTTAACCAGTTCATCCCAGTTAAATTCTGTCTGCAGGTCAAGGAAAACAGTAACCTCACCAAGCACCCTGTTCATGTCAACAAGTGCAATGGTCTTTTCCGGGTAGAGTCTATTCAGACTGACGGCGAGATTGACGGCAACAGTCGTAGTTCCAACCCCTCCCTTCGCTCCAAGCACACTGACCATTTTCCCCGGCTTTATGCTTACTTTTTCAACTGCAATACCTTCCCCTGCAATCCTTTCCTTATGGATATCGACAAATGCCTGTTGTACTTCCTGGAATACGAGGGGCTGTTGAAAAAATTGTTTCGCTCCGGTGCGTAGAGCCGGCAATAAAATATCTGTGGTGGTTTTGGCTGAAGTCAAAAAGACTTGGTTAACCACTCCATCCTCAAGCAAGGCACGAACTGTTTCAAATTCCTTGGCAGGGTTGTCACCAACCTCCAACACCAGGACATCTGTCTGGGTAGCCTTTTCATCAAGCTGTTGCTCAAACCCATCAAGGGTGGAGACAATCTCCTCCAGAGCACGGCTTACCGCTGGTGTTTTAACGGCAATTCGGACAGATATACTTTGAAGATTATTATGTTTCGTCATCTCTATTCCTATTCAGATAAAACAGGTCAGAATTACTTGAAAATATTATTCAACCAGTACGGGGATCGCGGCCATAATGCCCGTATTATAACTACCGGTGGATCCGGCACCCGGCACATAATCACAGTTAGGAGCTAAATACATCCCATTGTTTTCCGGCAAACCATCACCATCAGGATCATCAAAATCCCAACCATAATGATCCTGAAATTCCTGCCAACATTTTGTATTATTAGTAGGGTCCGAGCATTCAAAGGTAGCATTATCTTTTAGAGGTGAAGGGACATCGTATTTTACCGGGACATTGTCCTTTCCAGCCGACATCCAAATAATGTCAACATTAATGGGTGCATGATATGTCACCTTAGTTTCATCGCATGCTCCTCCTGCATAGTTACCTTCACCACATATCACTACCGGAAAGGTTACGTCTTTCCAAGGCATTGTAGCTTGGTATTTAACATTATTCTGATAATAGGTATCACTATTGTAGGCGGATGGAGAAATACCAATAAAGCACTTTTCCACGATCTTGGAAAAAATAGTCTGCACATTACCATTAATCGTACCGATAGCCTCTCCACCGTCTAAAGGATCAGGATTTATACCAGTACAGTCACCATAATCAATATCTCCCAAGACAATACTATCGACGTAATTTGTATTTGTTGATTCACACCCATCTGGAAAACTCTCCTGGCCATCCTGTGAAAAGTTCGTCCAGCCACCGGTTTCCACCCCCTCATTTACGGCCCTTGCGACACCACAGGCAATTTCACCAGAACCCATGGTAAGGTATTCAAGGCACAGAGCAAACGGAATGTCAATTTCACCAGCGTCTATTGTTGATGCGAAACCCAGATAGGCAACAGCGTCTGTCTCAATCTTGTGATCAAACTGGCCCATAAATCCAGCAAAGATAGACTTTGTATGCTCCCTGGTGGTTGTAACTTTGACAGCATTAATAAAATCTGTGTTCACGTCTAAGTCCTCGGCAGTCATTCCCTCCCAGCCGGAAAGTTGATCCGTATTGTTATTTTCGGTAAAGCTTAGAGTCGAAAAAGACCAGTGCCCTCTCTGAACCTTCACTTCGAGCTTATCTGTAGCACTGCTGCCTTTAGCTCGATCCGCACCAGCAGCTGGATTTTCTCTGGCAACATCCTCTGCCTCATCATTAGCTCCGGGACTAATCGAACCATCACTGCGGTTGAATAATACACCTGCACCGGCTAGTGCGCCTGCATCTGCCGAATTCTGCAGTTCATTTCGAACCATCACCATATGACCGGAATCTATTGCCAGAGCGGTTAAGGCCACAAACATTAACAAAATCGCTAAAACGACAAAAATTAGAACTGCACCATCTTCCCTGCCGGGTGTGAGGCCGGGGAAAAAACGTGATTTCATCTTTGTCTCCTTTTGACAATATGTTTGACAAGCCTGCAAACATATTGAACTACGATGGTTACGACGGATTTTCCATACGCATTATCGTTTCGCCCTGCAACGTAATACCATCAGGAAACCATATATAACCCAGTGATTGCAGCACCATAAAATCATATCGATACCGGATAATAACCCTTACATATTCATCTGTATCATCATCAAAAGCTATTGCTTGCCACTCCGTACTATCACTTGCCTTCTCAGGTGACCATTCAATTATATACGGCTGCAATGCCGTGGTTCCATCCCCAAAACTGATAAGACGTGAAGGCAGGTTGGTATCATCGACTCCGAGGAATTCGTCAACTTCGTCTTTGATTTCCGAGGGGGTTAAAAAAGATGAGATTTCTGATCGCCAGGCAATTGCAGCCCTTGCACCCTCACGTGAACCAAGGGTAATTACCGCCTTGTCGTACATCAATATACTGAACTCAATGATTGCAAATGTGAAAAGTAATAACAGTGGCAAAACAAGGACAAACTCTATAAGAGTTCCACCTTTTTCACACCGGATTGATGTCATAGCCCAACCTCCAAATCACATTCATCTGTTAATTACATCCCCAAATCAATGGTATAGGATTTCGCTTCCTGCTTCTGCCCCTCAAAACTTTGGATATAGGTCTCCATCACCTTGGTACTGACAGCACCTTCCATACCCGTGATAGGTTCATGATCTACAGGAGCCGACAAATCAGCTATCTGGTTATATTTGGCAAGATTATATGACGTGCCCCAAAACTGCTGAACCCGGGTCTCCTTTGCGCAGCCTGCTGCGAGAAGGCAAACTATTGTCAATGTCCCCAGTGTGAACGTTAGCTTCTTCATAAAATTACTCCGATTAATAAAAGATACGAAAAAGAGGATTCTTTTCTTGATCTTGTTATTCTGGAATTATATAGCCAAAATCGCCTTCAAGTCCGGCTGTCTCCTGAATCGGTTCATCCAGATGGCCTTCAAGCTTACCAAGCAGTAAAAGTTCAAAGCTATCTGGCTCGACAAAAGAATCAACAGGCAGGGGTTGATTTGCCATATCCAACGGTTTCACCAGGTGAGGGGTCACAATCACCACCAGCTCCGTTTCATTCTTCTGGTATTGCGTACTTCTAAACAGCGCTCCAAGTATGGGTATTCTACCGAGAAGCGGAAACCTGGAGATGCTTTCCCGCACCGTGCTTTTCAAAAGCCCTGCTATGGCAAAACTCTGACCGTCTTTCATCTCCACAACCGATGACATACGCCGGGTTTCAAGGCCGGGAATTAGAAAGCCATTCTGGAAGGTCGCATTGGTGAAATCGAGCTCTGAAATTTCTGGATTTACCCGCATTGAAAGATTACCATCACCCAGAACTGTCGGAGTAAAATTCAGTGACACACCGAATTCCTTCCATTCGATCGACGTCGTCCCAAGACCTGACGCGGAAGGAACCGGAAATTCACCGCCAGCCAGGAAGCTTGCACTTTGACCGCTCAAGGCAATCAGGGTCGGTTCCGCCAATATCTTTACCAGACCGTCTTCCTCAAGGGCCTTGAGAAACACCAGCAAATCGCCGTCGCCAAAAAAACCAAGGATAGCATTAACACCACTGCCAACTGTGCTTTCAATTATTCCGTCCGTCAATTCGGAAGATACTAAGTTGCCTATCGTACTGACGGCAAAATTGTTACCATCGTCTGAGATCGCCACGAAGTTAATCCCCAGTTCCTTACCGACGCTACGGGATATCTCAGCCACCTTAACCTCTAACATAACCTGCTGAATACCACCTATCTTCAACATATTGAGTACTTTCCCCGGCTCAGAAGCGTAGGTTTCCGCCAGGGCAACAACCTTGGTCATCCTGGACGTGTCGGTCACCGTGCCGTTCAGGGTGATATAGTCGCCACTCGACCTGACCTGCACGTTTTCATCAGGGAAGATCTCATGCAGTTTCTTCTTCAACTCAGCAACATCAGGTGAAACAACAATGTTAAATATGCCGATAATTCGGTTGTCCTTGTCCCAAAGGGTCAGTTGGGTGGTTCCGGCAGCTTTAGCGCTGAAAAAGACCCCGTAGGGTGACTGGGTGCTCGAAGAAATCAACTCAGCCACAGCCGGGTTGACCATATGGGCTCTTTTGACTGGTGTGCGGGATTTCAGCTTACCTAGTTTACCGGTCACCAGGTTGATAGTACGACCGGCATCCATTTCGACTACAACATCCGGAGTTTTTGCGGCAAAAGCCTGGCCCTGACTAAGAAAACAGGTCAACAGGGTTACCAGCCATAGAAAGGCGGTTCTCTTTATGTTTGAATTTGGTTGCATTTTGCCACTTACCTCCCCTCTAGAGTTACGCTGTTTACTTTATTGCCGTTCATCACCTCAAAAACGAACTTCTTCTTTGTGTAGACCGGGGCTCGTTGAGGCTTGGGCGCATTGGGTAAAGCTGCGACTGTGACCACCTCTTTATCAGTGCGGTACCGTCTGAGAAGTTCTGGAACGGTGGCCCCTTTGGTCAGCACATCATCCATGTCGGTGTAACCACGCAATGCAAGGACAATGCGACCCTTGCTCACGGCCAGGGCAAGATTTTCCGACTCTTCAGGGGTCACCTCAAGGGTAACCACATTTATCTTCTTAGCTTTTTTATCATCGGCAGACTCCTGGTCCTGGGTGCCGGTGGCAAGAATCAGAACATTTTGCAATACCGTCTTGGTGATATAACCAGCCTTCTCATTTTGGGATTCGATCGAAACAAGAACATCCACCATTTGTCCCGGCTGGATGAAGCCGGCAACCCCTATCACTTGGTCAACCTTGACGGATATTGCACGTTTTTGGGGGGCGATAATGACTGCCAGACCGCCTCGATCAACCTCTTCCGGTGCCAGTTTATTCTCAAGTATAGGCTCAGTAGCCTGGATAGATTTGATAGCCACCCTGCCTACAGGCAAGTGATCTTGGGGGAATGTCCCTTGAGGAAGACTCTCGGCGAGAAATGCCACGGTACGTACATCTTCAGGAAGCAGCTTATGCCCTCGAGGGATGTCTTGTGCTGCAACTGAAATGGTCGTGGTTTTTACACCTGCTGCCTCATCAACAACTGCGGCAGGCTGCCTGTTGAGCAGCAGATATACATAATAACTGATACCCACGGCAACAACCAGCGAGAACAACAGGAAAGCGAACCGGGCTATTCTATTCATTATTCAACTCCATCCTGTTAATTGATTACCTGATCACCAGTAAGGTTTCGGCATATCACCGACACTTCATGTGGTCAGCTGAAATACGTAATAAACACGCTATCAACGCTGAGATAGTTACTTTCCTGCCTCCATTTACAGATTACCAACCGGTAACTTCCCCTGAACCATTACCTGCCATAGCATGGATGCTAGCGTGCCACATGCTATGACAACGCCATAGGGCACTTTTGTTTTTTTCTTATGTTTCAACCCTGCTTTGAGAGGTATTTCTCCAGCACCGGATAAAGTCAACCAGGCAGACGCATAAAAGTTCTTTAAAGTCTCCTTAAAGGTTTTGCCGGCAAGAATTATAACAATTGCTAAAATGCCTCCGAAGATACTGGTGAACAGGAGGGCTAACAGCACTTGGCCAGGTCCGACAGCAGCACCAACTCCAGCCATGAGTTTAACGTCTCCGGCTCCCATTCCTCCAAAGATATACGGTACAAACAGAATGACGAAACCAATCCCCATCCCCTTGAGACTGAAAAGCAGACCATGCACCCCGCTTGCATATACATATACTGCCAAACTGGTTATAAGGAGCACAACGGGCAAATAATTCGGAATACGACGCGTTTGAATATCAGATAAACTTGCAAGTGCAAGTATAATAAGCAGAATTATAGAAATTACTATTGATAGAAATAACATGTTATTACTATTTGCAAACCATACTATATTTATATTGCATGATGTTCCCTTTATCACACTTAATTCATACCAATACAACACCATAAAAGATATTTCACATTGCTCAGTTTCCGCACTACTACCCCAAATCTCACAGGGCACCACCCCACTACATTCAGAGTAATTGCCCTGCAAGCATGCACTTATTATTGTATTTGTCTACGTGGTCGCAGCCGGTGTCATTTCGTTACCAATAGTTTGCAAGGTGTTTTCGGCTGTACCGCCCACATATGTCATCCCAACAAGAGCAGCAACACCAATCAATGCCCCGAGAAGAACATACTCTATCAACGATGCGCCCTCTTCGTCTTTCCAAAATGCTTTAATCTTTTCCAAAATCATATTTTACCCCCATCAATGTTGTAAATTTAGCCAAAAGCCTCATGCTCTTGGACGCCGAATAAAACACGATGTTACCGTACGAAACCTCATCTGGATCATGACGAGCAATTTTATCGTCTGGACATTAAAAATACTACGGGCCACCATACACTTGAAGACCTACGAACAAGTGCTGCGACACACAGCAACGAGAGCCATAAATCATACGTAGCCAAAAAAAGTCTGAGTTCCGTATGATCACTTGAACCTTCGTTTTGGAGAATCCTAGTTTTTTAGACATACAGACCACCAGCTAGCACAAATTTTAGACTCAAGCCAATTCCTAACACACTATATACCATCACAACCTAACATGTACAATAAAAAAAACAGCTTGCCACACCAATAAACACTAGTGTATATACCTATATTTAGAACAACCCACAGGAGCAACATGTACTCCATCATTAGCCATGAAAACCAACATAAGACTACGCCTTTTTCTTTAATCAGAGGCAGAATAAAAGTGCCTACACAAGCAGGCTGACGCCCATTAGGTAACCAGATTTTTTTTACAAAAGCATCTTTAGGGTAAGTTTTTGAGGACTACCCCCACGCAAAGCCGACTTTTGTGACACAACAAAAAGCAGGAAATCATGATGAAGCTGCTGGAGGAGCCATCAAATCGTACGGTTGATCTGATAGATGGTCAGGACTGGATTTTTCATATTCATGATTTTGAGGCTGTTTTGTACCAATAACAATTAACATCCTTGACAAA
The DNA here is from genome assembly GCF_048381775.1 of Desulfosediminicola sp. Lineage (NCBI taxonomy): Bacteria > Pseudomonadati > Thermodesulfobacteriota > Desulfobulbia > Desulfobulbales > Desulfocapsaceae > Desulfosediminicola > Desulfosediminicola sp. The sequence goes on from NZ_JBLXGE010000009.1 coordinate 186,608, forward strand.
GGATGAACAGATGGTTCCCACCCATGCTTAATACACCTTTCAAGTACCTGACTACTCCCAGGACTGTTTTCTGTATCTTTTTTGTTGTTCTCACAATGTTCATGACCCTCCGGGACCCTGACTACTATTGGCACATCAAAACCGGTGAATATATCTTTGAAAACCAGTTGCTCCCCAGGCTTGACATTTTTTCATTTACAATGACAAACCAGCCTTGGGTACTGCACGAGTGGTTATTTCAGCTTCTTCTTTATATGATCTTCGATCTGTTCGGTACTACAGGGGTCAAATCCCTCTCCGTGTTTTTATTCCTCGTATCTGTATATTTCTCATACAAATTATCAAAAAGACTCTCTTCAGCCAGGATAACGGCGATGTTGATGCTAGTGCTCCTCCCTGTACTCATAGTTATTGGCCTCTCGCCACGACCACAATTATTCACCTATATCTTTTTTTCATACTATCTGTATGGGTTACTATCCTATAAATATCTCTACGAAGTCAAACAGCTGTATCTTTTTCCACTGATCATGGTTTTATGGGTCAATTTGCATGGGGGCTACATTATCGGTATTGCTCTAGTATTTTTCTTCGCTGTTACCGAATTATTAACCAACTACACTAAACCCATTATATTGCGAAAGGCCCGAAGAGCATTACTCCTGCCCTTCGGTATTGCGTTGACTTCACTTGCAGCCTCGAGCATAAATCCCGATTTTATAGACCATTGGAAATATCCATTACAGGTGATTTCGATGGATGCATCCAAAATTTTTATAAGCGAATGGCGATCACCCGGATTCCACGATGCACTTGGCAAACTTTACCTACTTTTAGTGTTTACCTTCTTCGCTGCAAATATTTGCAGAAAAAAACGACCTGACCTTACAGAGTTTTTTATCCCGCTTTTTTTCATAACCCAAGGATTCGTTGCAGTTCGACATATCCCGCTTGCAGCTTTGGCCACAATGCCTTTTATCGCCGTTGCATTTAAAAATTGTATACCAATAAACCTTCCTGCAGAATCAAAAGACAAACTACGACAGTTATTATCCAGAATATTTAATGGTTCACTAAATAAAGACCTTGGAAATAAAGAATATTTCATGAATTTGGCTATTCTTTCTCTTGCTATATTGGCACTGTTTACAGTTAATCCATCGCTCGAAAACAAAGCCGCCGCTAAAGTTAACAAGGCAGTCCCGGTTACTGCAACCGACTTCATCGTCGACAATGAAATTCAGGGCAGAATGTTTAACACCTATGGTTATGGAGGGTACCTGATATACAGACTCTATCCGGACCAAAAAGTATTTATTGACGGCAGAGCAGATATGTATGGGGATGATTTCCTCAAAAAGTATAAAAAAATCAATAACGGCCTCCCCGACTGGGAAAAGGAGTTTGATCATTATGATATCGATTACGTACTGTGCGAAAGACAAGCCCCTATACGCCAACTTCTATTGACTCGCGGCGACTTCAAGCTGGTTTATGACGACGAATACAGTTCCGTTCTCGTAAAAGACATATCGCGCTTTACTGACCTGATAGCAGAATACGGAAAGCCGCACGGTATGCGGATAGCTTCACAATAATTGGCGTTCCTGCATTGGAGACAGGGCTTATTTAGAAAGCTGCAATCCACCACACTTGGGATACCACATGAAACCCCGCATCTACTCACATTTAAGCGAACAACACAAGGATAGGCCTCAGGCCATAAACATCACAATATCGATACTATGCCCTTTATACAATGAAGAGGAGATGGTACCTGTTTTCCTGCGAAGACTTGTTGATCTGTTGGAGGAGATCCATAAATCTTTTGAAGTTATATGCATAAATGACGGCAGCACAGATAAGACTTTAACAGCGCTTCTTGTTGCCAAAAAAGAGTACCCTCAATTACGAATAATCAACCTTTCACGTAACTTTGGCAAAGAAGCGGCCCTGTCGGCCGGCCTCGATTCCTCCCGTGGTGAGGTAGTCATCCCCATCGACGCTGATTTGCAGGACCCGCCAGAACTTATAAAGGAGATGATCGAACACTGGGAGGCTGGGTATGATGTTGTGCTGGCAAAACGTGTTGACCGATGTACAGACAGTTTCCTGAAACGTAACACGGCATTACTGTTTTACAAGATCCATAATTCAATTTCGTCGACCGCTATTCCCGAGAACGTTGGTGACTATAGATTGATGTCTAGGAAAGTTGTGAACACCATTAAAGCCATGCCAGAAAATCAGCGCTTTATGAAGGGGCTGTTCGCTTGGGTTGGTTTTAAAACCGCGGAGGTGGAATATACGAGAGCAGCGAGGAAATCAGGAAAATCGAAATTCAATGGTTGGCGGTTATGGAACCTAGCACTTGATGGCATTACAAGTTTCAGCACCCTGCCAATACGTATATGGCTTTATCTCGGGATAATTATCTCAACGCTTTCTCTCAGTTATGGTTTTTTTATTATATTTCGGACATTGATATTGGGAGTTGATGTTCCCGGTTATGCTTCCCTATTAACTTCGATCCTTTTCCTCGGCGGAATTCAACTTGTTGGGATTGGCCTTATAGGTGAATACATTGGCAGGATATATATGGAGTCCAAAGCACGTCCGTTGTATATCGTTGAAGGTGAATACTAAATCATAGAGATATTTTTACTGCTTCGATTCTTTCTCACACAAGCAGAAAATAGAGACTCCTGCAAGCTTGTTAAATCTAAAAACACGGAGTTCCAATGAGCACATTGTGGTTAGTAGGGCATTTACCACCAAACAGTGTGATTGCAGATCACTTTTCAGTGCACTATGATTTCCTCTCAAAAAAAGTTTCTGAGCTAGGCGAACAGTTGCGACAATAAGGAAAACAAATCCAAAATAGTAACAAATCGTTTTTTGTCTCAGTCCTGCTAAACGTACAATTCTTTGAAGACTATTCAGCGTATATCGCCTTCTGTGTTCAAGAAATTCATCATGTTTACTCCACAAAAAGTTAAACGCTGGAACAGAGACAAAAAATCGTGTTCCTGTTGGGACCATTGCGAAATATTGCCTTAATAATTCTAAGTCATTATCGATGTGTTCCAATACGTCCATCAGGAGCACCAGGTCTGCGCCAACAGAACCACAACTCTTCAGGTATTGATTTTTTTTCCCACCAACATTCTCATCCCTTTCTGCCGGATAACTGATATCGACACATATCCCCTGTTCTACAGATGTGTTTCCAAGAAGATATTTTGTGAAAAAGCCGGACCCAGCCCCGACATCTAAAATCACCCTATACTCACCATCACCAACGAGTCGTAACAACGCGGCAGCTTTGCTCTTGTAGTACCAGTGACCGATTATTTCATTTTTTAAAATACTTTCTTCTTTAAGGTCCATAATTGTGGAATGCCCAATTGATCAAAACTACCTGGATTTAAAAACACAGTTAATTCATCCATTCTTTACGTAACTGATTAATTTTTAACAATACTGACTTTTTCTCTACTTGAGACTGTTGATCTCGCCCCATTACCAGCCAGGGTGAATCCCATACTAAAATATTGTAACTTTCGTCATTAATAAGTCCCTCCACTGAACTCAGGTATTGTTCAGGGGAGATCTGAAGGTGATGAGCCCAAGTACCAATAACACCTTTTTCGTATGGCTTTAGTCTTTTCGTGGGGGACTCTAACCTGAGAACGATATAATCTACATCCTCAATTTTTTCTGGATAACGATACAAAGCTGTACGTTGCGAGAAGTGAGCACCAAGGTTTGCCTGAACCGAAAGGGATCCATCACCAACAAAATCCTTGATCCGTGTGTCTTTCACATCATAAGAGGCGACTAAATACACTGCTTTCCACATATTTGTACTTCCCGGTAGCGGGAAAGGCGCTAGCCAATAGCCTAGCCCTAAATTAACCAGCAAGACAAATCCGGATATCTCCACCAAAGAGTATCTTTTTATTAACCAATTCAATTTGTTGCAGCCATGAATAGCTGCCACTGCTAATACAGGAATAATGGTTACCGAATGGTATGAAAATATTCCCCGCGGCATCGGATTCGCTGACAAGAGGTTAGCAAGAATATCACCGATCGCGGGTAACAGACAAAACGAGGAGAAAAGAGGAAAAAACAGAAACGGCAGTAACAATAACATTAAATATTTAAGCCCACCCATATTCAGAAAAACTCTTTCCAGAATATACATAGGATTAATAATAACATTTTTGATTATTTCTTGAATAGATCCACCAAGCCAACCATAGCGACTTAGATGACCAGAACCCTCACTCAACATAATCTGTTTCCCGGTAGGAGAGAGAGAGGGCATGATGTATCCGACGATACATACAATTGATATCAGACCAATTAAAACAAAGCTCACACCAACGAGCGATCCCCTGTGTCGAACCCAGTACAACAATCCAATCCCTGCGACCGCAAGACCAAAATGCTCTTTACAACTAGCAATGACAATGCATGCACACAGTAATAGTAAGGGACGTTTCTGTTCCACCGCCAATAACGCGAGAGCAAAAAAAGGGACAGCAAGACTGACGGGGTGGAAATCCCAGGCGGCTGCATTCAATACAAATGGATTGAACATGAATGCAACTGCCCACATTAAGGCAGCCACTTCAGATTTAGTCACTTGCTCTGCAATTCGGAACAATGGCCATGCAGCTATTGGAAGAGCAATACTCTGCGCCAATATAAACCAATTAGCTGTAGGAAGGATCTTATACAGCGGGACAAAGAGATATAAAATGGGCTGAAAATGAAAACCCAGCCATTGAACAGGCTGTGAAAAATTTGAAGTATTGACGAGGGATAGACCGTTAGCAGCCTTCCATACAACTTGGTCGAAACAACCAAGATCGTTTATGGAAGTAAGATAACCCCAATGGCGCCAGAGTCCTAACAGCAAGAACACTACAGACTGTACAACTATTAACAGCAACATTAAATAATAGCATTTATTCTGTCGCCAAAGTTTTGCTTCAACCTTTAACATGCCAACACCAAACTGCATTAGTGCATATATTTCAATTAGTTGCCACTACCGAATTAGTCGCTGTAAAATATAATTTAACTCCTAAATCAATAACCTCTCTCGTCATCTCAGGCGTCTTTTGCTCATACAATGAAATATTCACAATCTGTTGCAGGATGTCTCTAGGGTAGCAACTTCGTAGGTGGTGCTTGTTACGGAAATATGTATTCAGCATATATTCGACGGCATTGTTATCATACTGAATATCATACTGCTCGGAGGCGTTTTTCAATATCTGGACAAAATCACCCTCGGTGGGGTCACTCAAGTAGATCTTATAGGGGATTCGACGGAGAAAGGCTTCATCCATCAGTTTTTCAGGATCTATGTTGGTGCAGAAGATCAGCAACGCATTAAAAGGAACCTGAAACTTGATGCCGTTAGGCAGGGTCAGGAAGTCTATGCGTTTTTCCAGGGGGAGGATCCAACGGTTAAGCAGTTGCTCAGGGGTCATTCGCTGGCGACCGAAATCATCGATGACCAGGATGCCGCAGTTGCCCTTCATCTGTACGGGGGCTTCGCAGACCTTGGTTACAGGATTGTAGATGATCTCCATGGAGGCCATATCCATCTCGCCGCCGACAATCACTGCCGGCCGTTCAATCCGTATCCAGCGCCGGTCATAGTCGACAGGTTCATCATCCTGCCCAATGTCTACCGCCCTATGGCTCTGGGGGTCATAGAACTTGACCTCCTGCCCCTCGACAAGCAGAGTTTTGGGGATGAAGATGGTATCGGCAAAACAGCGGGGGATGCGTCTGGCAATGGAGGTCTTACCGTTGCCTGCCGGACCGTAAATAAACACACCTCTTCCAGAGTTAATGGCCGGCCCCAGCAACGAATAAAACTCTTTAGGAAGCACAAGCTCCTTGAATGCCTCATGCAGTTCAACGGGACCCGGCGTTTCATTTTGAATAGTCTGGGCTGCAACGCTCTCTAGATAATCGGCATAGGGCACAGGAGCCGAGCCCAGATAAGCCGAGGCCTCCCGGGCCTGTAAAGCTTTTTCCCTGCCCTTTTCTGTCAGGGCATAGATAAAATCGTTAATACCAGATGTAGATTGGTAAATGACGATCAGTCGTTGTTTCAAGTCACGCAGCTGTTCCTCAACCATGGGAAACGGCAGGCAGACTTTTTTGCTGATCTCTTTTCCGGTCAACTCACCGTAGCTCAGGAGATACTTACAGATAAGGTCAGTAAGAAATATCTTATTGATCCCGGCGTCCTGTAAATTTGCAGGTATCTGAGGACGAAACTCTTTAGAGGCAGGAGAATCCTCGCTTATGCTGCCAAGACGCTCTTCTAATGTTATAGTCACTGCTCCCTCCATTTATTGAGGCAACCAAAACCACTCACCACATTTTTTGTAAATGTTTACCAGCAGCACTTTCGCGCCAGCTGGCCTGGTATTATCACCCTCCATGCTCTATTTGGCGATCAGGCACCATACTGGGTATAGCAGGTGTTTTACTCTTGTAAAGAAGTACTCTGTGCTTTGCGGGCCTTTTCCAGATTGAAGCTGGCCCGCTCATAAAACCTTGGGTTGAGGGAGAGCGCCTTCTCAAAAGCCTTAATAGCCTCCCCATATTGGTCGTCCATCATATATTCCCAGCCAATATTGTTGTATGCCACAGCTTCGTTGTCAGCACCACGGCGGAAGGCTTCCAATGCGTTGTCATACCTGTTCAGTTTGCAGTACGCAACGGCAAGGTTATTGAACATCCGTTTATCAGGTTCTTTATTTCTGATTGCCATTTCCAGAAGCTGCACGGACTTGGCGTAATTCTCCTGGAGGAAATAGGAGATAGCCATGTTGTTGATAACCTCTGTATTACCGGGGCTCAGCTCAAGGGCTTTCTGGTATTCGACCAGGGACTTTTCAAAATCCTGCTGTTTACTGTAGATGAGTCCAAGATAGTTGAACGACTGCCACAAACCAGGGTCAAGGTCAACCGCCTTTCGAAACTCAACCTCTGCAAGGGCATACTTTTTCATGCCGAAATACGCCTTACCCAACCCTTCACGGGCCGGCGCATTCTCCGTTTCCATGGTCAATATTTTTGAAAAGGAATGCTCCGCTTCGGCGTACTTATCACGTTTAAGCAGCAGCGTACCTACTTTATATTGCAGCCCACTATTGTCAGGCTCAACTTGCAACGCCTTGATGTAGTACAGGAAAGCCTTGTTGATATCGCCTCGCTGCAGATAGCGGTCACCAATCGTCTCATTTTCTTTTGGGTTTCTCTCCGACAGTTTCTCCGGTTCTATTTCGAGTTGCTGCAGATATTGACGCTTTTCCAGTTGCTTTTCCACATTAGCGTTTTGCTGGTCATGCCCGTTCACACCCTGCAGAGCGGAGCAACCGCCAAGCAGGGTTCCAATTACAATAAACATCAATATTTGAAGTAGATATGTAACCAACGATTTGTGTAGTATATTCATTTTTTATTGAGCTGCAATAATCCGGATTTTGTTAAAACCAACTCTCATACAACCGACTTTGGAACCAACGAACACCAGCCCGCAACTGCCCGGAGTCTTCACTAACCAGCGCGATTTAGCCCCCCTGAAGGTGTATTGCTCTCAGCTAATAGCCCTTCAGGGGAGACACCGGTTTCAATCGACTGTCAGACCTTGATATTCTCTACTATCAACAGTTCAATACGGCGGTTTTGCGATCTGCCCTTCTCTGATTCATTGGAGTCGACCGGTTGATAAAAAGAAAAAGATCGTGACTCAAGTTGAGCCTCTCTTATCCCTTTTTCAGCCAGGAAATGAATAACATTGACAGAACGAATGGATGCCAGCTCCCAGTTTGTCGGGAACTTTGAGACAAGCTCAGGGCCGATAGGTACGTTGTCGGTATGTCCACCAACTATAATCTTCATATCATCCCGATCTTTTAAGGTACCGGCGACCTTATTCAGTATTGTTTTTCCCTGGTCAGACAAATCGGCTATTCCCGATGGGTACAAAACAGTAGCGGCTACCGATATATTTACTCCTTCGGGGCCTTGGGAAATTTCGACATCTTCACCTGAAAGCCCCTCTTTCAACGCTTCATATGTGGCATGGCTTGAGGGCTGATACATAATATCGAACACGATATCATTAACATCGGAGCCGTAATAGGTGATGGTGTTGTGGTTCCGAACCCACTCACCAGCATGATTGGCCATATACCTTACCGGTTCAAAATTTTCTGGAAATACCCAGGTATAGGCAACTTTTTCAAAATTGTCAGGGCTGTTCCAGAGTCCATAATGGCCGGTTGGTGTTTTCATCCTTTTAGGCCAGTTATTGAAATGGAAAATCCCATCTTCTGAGATCTGCAGATTGGAATCCAGATCAACCCGCTCAAGGCCCGCGAAACTTCTCCCAGGGAATTTAAGAACGTTGTAGCCCTTTCTGGAATTGGTATCCCAGGTATATTCTTTGGGGTGAATGTATAGGAAATTGCTGATGTATTCTTCCTTGCTGACTCCCGCCTTATTTGGAAGCCACATATTGTAGTTGGCGTAGTCTGTGCGGCTGGTTGTGTAAACTAAGGCATGACGTCCGTCCGGCTCCAGAAAAAAGAGTTGCTCCGAAACAACCCCCGAGGTCGCCCCAGCCATTGATGGTAATAAAAGCAGACAAAATGCTATCAACAAGTTTATTCGATAATTCATTAGACGCGCTCCTTTACCTATTTTTGATTATTCCGAATCATCCAGCCGCAGGCTAACACAACACTGGAAGGCATCCAGTTCCCTGGCTCTCCATAAGATCGCTCACACAAAGAAGCGGTCTGGCCTTCAGCGAACTTATGCGAAGTTGACAGGTCATTACCAACGCCTGCCAGTTTTACTTCATGACACCACCCTGCCCTGTTTGCCAAACTGTTTCATTTAATCTGATCATTGCTATACCCCGACCGATTTCCAGACCTCGAGTGTATTTACAAAGCTATTCAATTCCGACAGGGTAAAGGGAATCCCCTACGATTTCCTTATCGCCCCGGACCAACTCACCCCAGATGTCAGGGACAAGCCAAATGGATTAAAGCTTTAATATCGCCCTCCCCCTGGCTGGTACTGCTAAAAGTCCTGGAATGTTGTTTATATAACCACCATGCCTATCAACTAACAACCTCATCAATATTTAACCTATTTAGTCTAAAGATCAAGGATAATTGCACCACATAAAAGATAGGAAATAAATTCTTCGCAATAGAGAGTCTTTTGCAGGAAGACGATGAAGGTACTCTTGGGGGGGGAGACGGCTAAGAAATTGTACTACCTTAAAGGCGGATAATTACATTTGGGGGTGATGATTTTACCCGGTTAAATAGCCGAAACTGGCGGGGGAGGACTTATCGGATGATGGAGATATTCTGCTTCGATGATGCCTCACTCTTCAACAAAGAGAAAAATTTATGGGTGCAGGGTACTTGACCAACTCATTCATGATTCGGCTATATTTTCGCCAGGCAACTTGAACCCCAAGCTGGAGCGTAGAGGCTTACAGCGGTTACCGAGGAAAGATGAGGCACCACAAACCACAACAGAAGTCAGAATATAGCGGAATTATTTTGCTATATTCTGACGGCAAATCGCGGCTTGCTGTATTTACGAATAAAAACTTGGAATTTGACGCTTCCTTCACTTACGAGGGGCTAACATCAGTCGGGCTGTCTCCAGCACCATACAGAGCTGCAGGCCCATCAATCCGTGGGCATAGATATTCAGCTGGCGGGTGACCGGCAACATAAAGAAAATTACAAATGCCACCAGCAAAATGAGGTATCTGTAAAAGCTCGGGAAAATTTTCCCTGCATACCGCTTGCATCCTTTCAACGCGAAAACGGTCAGAGCAAGCAGCATCAGCCCGTGCAGAAAAAGTGGTGCTCCCTGGTAATATTGGGAAACATAATAGATTTTTTTGTAATAGAGGTGCTGGGCCAGGCCTGCTTTATAACCAGACAAAAACTCCAGCACGACGAGGGCAAGCAAAAGGGCCACCTGCAAAGCGGTGACCCCATAATGTAGTAATTTGTCTTCTTTCACTTCGTAGGTTCGCCTGTTTCGAAGGGGTTTCCGGCGTTACTCCAGCCTATCCAGCCGTCGCTGTAAACGCCGATATCTTTTAGGCCGAATACATCGGCATAGTAGAATATCTCAGCCGCACGCCAACCACTTCCACACATAAAGGCCAGGCGTTTACCGGGATCTATGCCCTGCCCTTGCCAAAGTGCCAGAATTTCGCCAGCGTTGCGCATGGTTTTATCAGGATTGCGAAAATAGTCAAGAGAGTAGGCATCGCTCTTACCCGCATAACCAAAAACCGAGCCAGGAATACGCCCTTTTCTCTTGTGGTAGCTGTAACCGGATATATTTCCAACATGTTCATCCCAGGTTCGGTTATCCACCAGGGTGTAGGCCTCCGGGGTCTGGAGCCCCGCCTTTGCCTCCTCGATGGTGTCGATCACCGAAGGGTCGCCGGGAATTGGGCCGCCAAATTCTGCAACCGGTACCGGCTTATGGCTCACTTTTTCCAACTCATAGCCGGCCATGGTCCAGGCCTGGTTACCACCATTCAACACACGCACATCTTCCACACCAATATAGCGAAGCACAAGGGCGACGCGATAGGCTGCCATCTGCTCCTCACCGGTAACAATCACCACATCATCTTTGGTGAAGCCGTAATTCATGGCAAAATCTGCCAACACATCATCATCTGCCAGCATCCACATTACCGGATCAGTGGCGGTCGGCGGCTCGATATGATCAGTGTTGATATGAAAGGAAGTAGGAATGTGTCCCTTGGCGTATGAGGTTTTCTCCTCGCCCCAGCTCGCCTCAACGATCTTGACCTTTTTATCAGCTGGAAAAGTCTCCGGGATTTTACCTTCGACTATGTCATGTACTACAACCGCAGGGACAATCAGGTGATAGTTGGCATATCTGGTAAGCTGTTGGTCTGCCGGCCAGTTATTGATATTATAGTAATGGAGGTTGGTATAGCCATTTGCCCCCAGATACTCCGCAACCATGGCTGCATCTTTGCCATTGGCATCGTAGAGGATGATGTTCTGATCCTTGCTGATACCTTTGGCCGTGAGAGCGTCTTGAAGCTCTTTCTTCTTGCCCTTGCCATCAACCTTCAACCAATTTGCAGAAAAATCAGTTGCTCCCGGGATATGGCCTCCCTGTTGAACACCGTCGAGCTTCCAGCCGTTAAAGGCATCGTTTAAGCGGCAATCAACTATTTTCCAGTCGGGATTCTGCTGAACGGACATGAGCTTTTCTGTACTCAAATCAGCTAATTTTGCCACATCGGCAAACAGGAGAGAAGGTGAATTGAGAGCCACCATTATGCAAGAGAGTAAAACGAATTTGGTCAGCCTAAAATATAACACTGTAAACCTCCAACAGTCAGGACAAATTAGATAAATAGATCGGTTCGATTTTAACCCTAAAAACAAAGCTTCTTACCAGCTTATTTTCAATAAATAAAATAGTCATTACCTATGGATCACAGGCCTGCTATCTGCGCAGACTATACATAAAATGTTCGAGAAATCAGCCTATCCTTATGTTTCAGTTTAACCAGACCTCTAACATGGCTGGATTGTTCCACTAATAACTGTGGTAAACAAATAGGGAGAGACAAGAGAGGAAGAACTTCAAGGAAAGGATAATACGGGCCGATCTGATCGGCGAGTCCATTGTTCAACACTTTGCTCAAGGATAGCTTGCGCACAGATGTGCTCTATTGTGGTGTCGAGCAATGTGGGAAGTAATGAAAAAAGACCGGATTCAAACCGACTTGGACAAAGTTATGAAATGCTCCTCCACATTGCCTATTATGCCATCCCGGAAACGCTTACCCTCAAACCACGGACGGCACCACCAACAGTATCTCCATATTAGAGTAAAGACCAGCCTCCCCCCGGCAAGCAACCGGGGGGAGGCTCTGGAAAGGACTAGAACAATAAAAAACTACTTGAAAAGAACCAAGCCACCGCCGTGGTCGCCGACGTAGAGACGGCCATTGGAAATTTCAACATCCACACACTCTGCCGCCGTCGAAATAGCATCCAGCAACACCGGTTCGGCCGGGTTGGTGAAATCGATTTTGACTACTCCGTAATGACCGAATGCCGTATAAAAATAGAGTTTTCCAGATTGCTGGGTATAGGTCATTTTAACGCTGCCACCATCAACATCTTCATAACCCACAACCTCCTGGAGTTTAAACTTACCGAGGAACTCCGGACGGTAGTCATAAATGACTGACCCATCAGCTTCTTTCTTGAAAAGCTCGGTTGGATCGACCCCCGCCGGTAACGGGCTGATCAGGTCATTCATGCTGTAGGCAACGAGACCGAAACTGTCGTACCCGTAATATGCTATATCACCCACGACTTCAAGATCTATGGCCTGACCGTCAGCTGAGCCGAGATCATCGCCTTCATATTTTTTTGGCTCGAAGACTTTTACAATCTGCATGTTATTGACATCAGTAACGTCAACAACACCAACCCCATAGGGACCGCAGGCAAGAACAGCATAGAGTCTGTTAGTTGCAGGATCGGTCCAGAGTTCGATGCCCGAGGCGGTGCCAAGAAGTGGGCTTCCCTTGTTGTAGCCGATATTACCGACAAAAAAACCACTATGAGCATCAGTCGGATTCTTGGAAGTGTCATAGACGGTCAAACCATTGGTGCCATCCGCAACGTAGGCGTAGTTTCCAAGAAATTCCAGGTCATAGGCCTGATCCTGGAAGTTGAGTTTTTTCACCACTCCCCAATCGCCATTGTGCTCGAAACTGTCGTCGATATGCAATTTCATCAACATGGGCGAGCCAACCTCACCCAAACCCGCTTCGATGCCAGCGATCGGCACCCGGCGGATACCGTTCCCCACGCAGAGCGCCCAGGTGTAATCTCCGCTCGGGTCGATAACATTGCGCACCGTATGTGACGCTGGATAGATCAGCTCGCCATCGACTTCAACAGGATATTCATCCTGGATCGTGTTGCCGACAACATGAACAGAATCAGTTGGATAACCTGATTCATCCGTGATTTTCCAAGCCGTTATCCCATGAGGACCGTCTGAGACATAGATGTAATTATCGGTTGCTGTAATGCCGTCAGTATGTCCGATAGCTATGGTGTCGGTGGCAGTACCATCGGGAGCCGCACCAACTTCGTCGGTTGAAGGGAAATAGACCGCGATTTCGAAACGGTCGGTCATCACTTCTGCCTCGATATTGGTGACATCAACAAATACAAAGCCGCCGGCGGTCGAGCATTCCAGCACGTCAATCTGACCGGCGGTGTAGAGATCGATATTGTCCATCAAAGCCAAGCCGTAGCCATGCCCTTCCAGTTCCCGGGTCGCCAGTTCACATGGCGCTTGATAATACGCCCAGGGCAAGGATTCGTTATCGGACAAATCCCATGGCGACATGTCGTAACTGGTGACATCTTCAAATTCCGGCACATTGTTACCTGGGATGCCGTCGGTATCGTTGTTGTACGTACCGGCCACGCCCCAGCCTTCCGGGCTATCTGCACTCTCGAGGATAACCATACCAGCGAAGTGATCGGTCAGAAACAGTCGGTCGTCTCGAACGTTAACGCTCAATACTCCGGATTCTTTCAACATCCCGGCCCCCTCATAGGGCAACAGGCTGGATGGCTGGGAACCGGTATCATATGGACCATTGGCCGGTACCGCTACGAAATAACCGAGGTAGGGAACGCTCTGAAACCCTTCTGCCGTGAAGTTTTCGAAGCCTGTAACATCGACTGCGATAACGCCGCCGAGAGAATACGCGATATAGGCGATTGTGCGATCAGCTTGCTGGGCCACATCGACATCGACCGCCTCGTAGTACCATTTGCCCTCCCGCTCAAAGTCGGCCCAGGGGGTATCACCCTCAACATTGGCATGCATTATTGATTCAATCTCGTAGTTGACCTGTCGATAATCGGGCATGCCGGTAAAGGCGTCGAGATAGAGATCACCGGTATCCGGATCGCCCTGCACTGTCTGACTCAGGGCCATTGCCCCAAAATAGTCCTCACTACGCGCTTCATCGGTGTACAGATTGTAGCGACCCGTTTGCTCCAAACTCCCGGGGTCGAAAATACCCATGCCGAGAGCACCCAGGCCGGCAAACAATTTGCCGCCGTACATTTTCAGCGAGATCGGCCCGCCCCAACCGTGCTCTCCGGCGTACTGAACGGTCAACACCTCAAGGTCGATATACAGCGTCATATCTGCTTCGCGTACATCGTTAAAGACGTTTGCCAATGAGGTCTTATGGATTCCGTAATCGTGACCGCCGATGTAGAGATTCTCGCCATCCGCAGCCAGGGCCACCACCGGCCCGGCATCGCTTTCGAAGACGTTGCCATAGAGGATGTCGCCGCCGCCTTCAGCAAAAGTGACATCGTCAAAGTAGAAGTTGACTGGCGCAACGCTCTTTACGGACATCAGCGCCGGATTGGAAATATCCACAACAGTCACCCCTGCAGTACCGGTAGCGATCACCGCGTAATTCTGTCCACTGTACTCAACAATCTCAATGTCATAAACAAAGCCTTGCAGGATAATCTCATAAACGGTTTCATCGGTAATGCTGACAGGAGTCGCCTTGAGTGCCGTGCCGATATTGAACAGACACCATTCCGCACCACCATATTGGAAACGGGCAACGGCGGTGGTTGATCCGCCGATCTGTACATTCGATGCGGGATATTGAAACATATCGTATGGTTGGACCAGCACCGTAACAGTTTCAGATGTCCAATTAATCCCATCAGTTACTTTCAGCTCAAATACCAGTTCACACTCTGCCGCCACCTCGAGGCCGCTGACATCAGCGGTTGCGGTCGTTTGAGCGGAAGCCAGGGGAACTTTTGGGCCGGAAAGTTGTGTCCAGGAATATTCGGTGGCCTGGGCAGTTAGAGTAGCAGTCAGCGTGATTTCTGCAATGGAGGCCTCCTGGAATGAGTCGGGAGATGCAGTAAGTGAGGTGATGCTCAACCCTGCAGGAAGCCCATTGAGTGAAAAATCAACCGTCACGGTCTGGTTTACCTCCACCGTAACACCACTCTGTGTTGCCGGTTGATAACCGGCAAGAGATGCGTTGAGGTTGTAGACGCCGGCCGCCACAACCATGGAAAACTCCCCACCATTTTCTGTTATGTCGCCATAGCCACCGGAACTGGTCGCAATCTCTACTCCATCCAGCGGAGTTCCATCTCCGTCCGTCACTTTTCCGGTGATGGTGCCAGTAACAGCAACTGCTTCAGATAGTGCAAAGTTGACCTTGGATTTCCTCCCGTCTCTGACCGTCACAAAGAAGGTCTGGCTGTTATAGCCTGCCGCCGTGGCGGTGACGTTGTAGTCACCGGCAATGGGATACATAGAGTATGTACCTTCACTCCCAGTGACAGCGACCTTCGGTCCATCCGTGCCGACCGCGGTCACTTCCGCCCCCTCAATCGCAACTCTCGAACCGGCAATCGAGACTTTTCCGGTCAAGAGGCCGGTCCCGTCTGGAACCGGAACCGGTTTGGCCGCAAAGCTGACAATAGCTGACAATAGCAAGTATATGCCAAACCAGCCCAGGACAATGTAATTTTTTCTCATGTGAGTCTCCTTCTGTTGCAATGGGGATCAGGCTATCCGCTCATGCAGTACAGGTCATCATCCATGTTCGAAATACCCACAGAGTCCCACCACGGGAAAAATGAGTTCAGGAACTCTATGCTGAACATAAAAGAATTTGAAGCTGACCCATGCGCCACCCAAGAAACAGGCCGCGCATGAGTAGACCGATTTGTAGGTTATTTTTCGCCAACGACTACCTTGACCCAGGAATCTGATAGGTGTGGATGAATTCAATGACACTCAGGTCATCATCCGCCTCCTGACAAAAGCCCATGATATTGTCAACGGCGGGCAGCCCTGCGGGGAAGCCATCACTCCCCTTGCCGATGTCATTAAATTTTGCTGCCTCGACGATCTTTACGTCCGTCTCTGTCCAAGCTGGCGAGCCCCCCTGCAGCACTCTGACATACCCTCCAGCACGAGCCCCGAAAGTAGTATCTCGATGGTAGCCGGAAACCTTTTCAAAATTGAAATAAACGGGATTATCCTCATAACTGGTTGCATTACTTGTCGGTTCACCGTTTTCATCATATTCGCTGTAGCCAACCACTCTGTTAATCCCCAGAATAGAATTGAAGTAAACCACCATGTCGACCCCGATATCACCGGTCTTGTCAGCACCAGCGGCCAGGAAGCTTGCCGCGTTGTGAAGATCTGTCGCGTCATGTGTGCCGCCTTGGAAGTCCGTGATTCCGTAAAATGGACCAAAACATGTTTCATCCGCCGGGCAGGTTCCAGCGGTAGCCAGCTGGCGGTCAACCACCCCTTCGCACATAACCCACTCACCCTCCAGTTCGGGTTGTACCGTTTCGGAATTCCAACACAGGCATGCTGTTGGGTCATCATTAACGTCCGTACACTGGTAATAGCAGTAGTACTCTTCTGCTGACACATCCACCAGGTTGCCCAATCCCCAAGCTTTCATTTTTTCGATATCGATGGTCGGCCTGAGGGAGGCATCAGCCGGGCCGTCTTCCAGTTCAAGCAATTTCCACAGCGGGATTCCCCCATGCATTGAGCGGTCTATGGGCATCCGCTCAACGGCCGGGGTCACCAGGTGGCCATCTCTCATGAGCTTCAGGTAAAGAGCCACATTCTCCAGAGGCGAGTCGATCGCTTTTTGTATTTCGCCAATCTCCTTAGGTGCACCAGTGGCAGGATCGACCAGTATTTCGTCATAAACTCTTTTCGTCAGCAGAAGCCGTCCGGTGGCATCAAATTCAATGCGCAACGTGTCAGGACTGTTGATGGTATTGATAGCCTCATCAAAGGCGGCCTGCAGCACCGCCTCTGGTGCCCTGCCAAGATTGAGACGACCAAAGTGCACCTCCTCGATGAGATCAGTCCAGAGTACGCCATTGGCATATGTGACTGTCCCATTAGCCTCATCCGTCCAGGTTCCACCCGGCTCAATAAACCACTGGTTGACTGTCATGGTAAGATCACCTGTCACGGGATCGGCAGTAACATCTATCAATTCACCTACCTCGCACTCAGACCTGCCCCAGGTTGCATCGTACGTGATTACCAGCGGCAGGCGGTTTTTAGTCAGCCCGGTCTTCTGGGATATATCTCCCCACCGCTCATAATTGGCTACAGGCTGTGCACAAAGTGCCGGATATTGCGACTGGGCGGCCTCATATATTGGAGTCCCATCACCATTGAGGCCCACCTCCTTTGCATACCAGCCATAATCCACGTAAGTGTTCTCTGATCCTGGATCAACAACTGTAAGGACCGGTTCACCACCAATAGTGTCTTCTTCCAGCACAAACTCCTGGAACCCATTCTCATCCATAATCGGGATGCCATTTTCGTCTACGTTCGGCACCAGTTTTTTATCACCTGTTTCCCCTGTCTGGCGCAAAATCTTGTAGAGATCCCCATACAGTTTGCCTGAATCAGATTTCATGTCATTGAGTGGGCCTTCGACGCCATCCTGCACCCCACCTGTGTCCTCAGGTGGTTCGCCCTCCACGATTTTTCCTTTGCCTCCCATGAAGCCTTTGCCAGCTATTGCCAGTGCTGGGACTATGAAGCAGAGTACAAACAGCATCATTGACATCGATCGAATTTTTCTCATATCCCCCCTCTTTTTAATTTGTTCAACTTTTTTGTGAACACCCCGCCAAGTCACCTCCAGGTCTGCTGTAAATCTCAGTGTATCTTTGACAAACGTCTGCACAGAGCATTAGAGCGACATGTGCCTCTAAGACATGAGGCACATACAAATTCTGCAGGGATTCCCTTGTAACTGCTTAAGTGCCTATCAAAAGGTGTACCAGGTGGGATTTAATTTCGTTTATGGTAAGCTGACATCAAAGAAAAGGTGATTCAACAAAATGTTAGGCATAAGTTGCGAGTAAGAACCTGGGGAAATTACCGGTACGACATTGCCCCTAGATCGTGCCATGTCACACTCCCGTCATGGCACAGTCCGTGCCATGGCACATTTTATTGTGACACAGTCACACTACGACATTGTCAGTTCAGCGGAAAGATTTTGTGCTGTTCAATTTTGCGGTAGATAGTTCGACGGCTTACGCCAAGAATAGCTGCGGCTTTTGTTTTATTCCAATCCGCATGGACAAGGGCCCGACGAATACATGCGGCCTCCATCTTTTCGTCGCCTATTTCCAGTGTGGAATTTATTTTGCGGGCAATATGGCGAAAGCCCGGCGGTAAGTGGTCCATTGTGATGATACCCTTCCGGCAGAGCACGAAGGCATGCTCAAGAGTATTTTCCAGTTCACGTATGTTGCCAGGCCAAGAATGCAACCTGAGCACATCCAAAACGCTTGTCGACAATCCAGTTATTTTACTGGAAAAGAGTCGGTTGAACTTATACAGGAAATGATCGATCAAAAGGGGGAGGTCGTTAAGTCGCTCTCTGAGGGAAGGAAGTTTGATTTCTACAACTTTGAGACGATAATACAGGTCTTTCCTGAAAGCTCCTGCTTCAACTTTTTGGGTCAGTTCCTGATTGGTAGCCGCCACTACTCGCATGTTCATCTGGACGGTCTTTGAGTCACCAACGCGCTCAAACTCACCTGATTCTATCACCCGCAGAAGGCGTAGCTGCATACGCGGTGAGATTTCACCTATCTCGTCCAAAAAGATAGTACCGCCATCAGCCAACTCAAATCTTCCAATTCTATCGGCGACAGCACCGGTGAAAGCGCCCCGGACGTGACCAAACAACTCGCTTTCCAGCAGTGTTTCCGAGAGTGCTGCACAATTAACTTTTACCAGTGGGCGATCAAACTGGCTACTGAGCCGGTAGAGGGCCTCAGCCACCAGTCCCTTGCCGGTACCACTCTCACCAGTTATCAGTACCGTGCTCTGGACATCTGCCAATTCCCGGACAAGGGCCTTCACTTGACGTATTGCTTCACTCTTTCCGACAATTCGCTCCAGGTCATGACAATCCTTACGGCTGCTCTTCAGTTCATGATGGCTGCTTTCATCTCGAACCAGCAACACCGAACCTGAGAGTTCCCCATTCGCACCAAACAATGGTGAGGCAGCCAGGCTGATCACCTGGCGGGGATTCCGCATGCAATGACATTCGATGAATCTGTCGTTCAGCTCTTGTTTCTGCTCCAGGATCTCTTTGACAATATGAACAAATCTTCCGCCACAGTGACTGGCCAAGCGTGATACATGCCTGCCAACAGCATTATCACGCCGAATATCAAGAAGGCGGCCGGCCGCATCATTAATGTCAGTAATCATCATTGATCTGTCTACGGTAATAATTCCGGCCTTTACGCTTTTGAAAACAGCTTCGTAATTTAGCCTGCGGCGTTCCTTTTCGTGTTCAATGGCTCTATGCTTCAGGGCTTTTTTAGTGACCCGCAGCAAAGTGTCGAGGTTAATTGGCTTGATTATATAATCAAACGCACCATTGCGAAATGCTTCTGCAGCAGCTTCAATTTCTGAATCATCGGTGATCATCACCACCGGGGTGGCAGGTTGTAAAAATTTTGCAGTCTTCAGCAGGTTTCCACCTGTCTCAACACCTGTGCCTGTATCGGCAATTAGCAGATCATAGATACAGCTATTCAATAACTCTACTGCGTCTTCAATGCTGCTGGCGGTGCCGACCTCATAACCTTCTTCTGAGAGAAACACACTGAAGGAAAGGTGAATGCTTTCTTCATCGTCAACCACTAAGATTTTTTTTCTCATGAGGCTAACTTGAGTTGTCCTCCATCCTGATGGGAAAGATAATTACTGTCGACGCGGAAATACCTCTATTTTCACTTTTATAATTAAGGCTACACCATGGTTCTTAAATTCTCCATAGCAGATGCGTAACCCAAGTGCCGTGCGTTCTCCTCGGCTTCAGGTCGCAAATGAGAAATCATAACCTTATCCGGGATAGCTGAGAAAATAGCATTTGGTGTAAGCTGAATGCTTTATGAGAGGCTTCTATGCTTCAGGCAAGAATCGACGACAGGCAAGAACCGGCATAGAATAAAAAGAAAAAGGGGTTACAACCAATTGGTTGCAACCCCTTTAATAACTGGTACACCAGGAGCGATTCGAACGCCCGACCTACGGATTCGTAGTCCGTTGCTCTATCCAGCTGAGCTACTGGTGCGACAGAAGTGGAGGATATATACCCCAGTTTAATTCATACTTCAAGCCTGTTTTTTGCCGTCCTCCTCTTTTTCTGCCTTGTGCAGGATTATTTCATTTTCGACAGGAGTCATAGACGGATCAGGCAGAATTGCGATCTCGGTATTATAGCGTGTTTCATGCTCGTGGATCTCATGACGCTTGTTGTTAAGCAGATACTGGGCAACATCGAGCGGGAAGTGGCATTCCACCTTTGCGACATGCCTGCGGCTCGCACCGGTCTGGATTCGGCGCAGATAAAAAAGCGCAAGAGTCTCAACCGACCGCACAGTTCCCCGACCTCTACAGTGACTGCAAACCCGATAATTACCAGCCTCTATCGGGGAGCCGAGTTTCTGGCGGGAGATCTGCATCAGGCCAAACTTCGAGATACGGCTGAAATCAACTTTAGCCTTGTCAGAGCGCATGGCAAGCTTAACCCTGCGTTCAACGTCCCGAATATGCTTTTTGTTCCGCATATCGATAAAATCGACCACGATAAGTCCGCCAAGATCTCGTAGACGCAGCTGCCTGCCCAACTCACCGGCGGCTTCCATGTTCGCCTGATAAATAGACTGGTCGAAGTTCCTACCTTTACTGGTGGAGCCGGAGTTAACATCAATGGACACCAACGCTTCCGTGGGCTCGATGACAATGGAGCCACCTGAAGGCAAGTTTACCCTCGGCTGGTAGATCGACTCGATCTGATCTTCGACACTGTACTGGTTGAAGATCGGACGAGACCCTTTGTGCATACGAACTTTGACGTTACGCTGGGCAGAAGGCAGCAAGGAGACGAATTCCTTCACCTGGTCCATGGCATCCTTGGCATCAACCAGGATCTCATCAATGGCCGGATCGAAGTGCTCACGCAGGAAACGGAGTACGGACTGGTGGTCCTCATAAACCTGCCCCACACCTTCGAGAGTTTGTGCCTTCTTCTTTATTTCTTCCCAGAGACGGAGCAGGTACCCCACGTCACGGCTCAGGGCTGTCTTGGTGATGTCGACACCGGCAGTACGTACAATCCAGCCTATACCCTCTGGAATTTCCAGAGCGGTCATAGCCTTTCTCAACTTGCTGCGACGTTCCTCACCGGAGATCTTACGACTGATACCGGAAGAATCTGATCCCGGCATGAGTACCACACTGCGGCCGGGAAGCGACAGGTAGGTTGTCATGTTGGCACCTTTTTTGCCAACTTCTTCCTTAACCACCTGGACCATTACTTCCTGACCTTTTTCAACAACATCAGTGATGCTCAGCTTTTTCCAGTGGTGGGTATCAACCAGTTTCTGTATATGATCCGGCAACTCCTGTCTATAATATTCAGGGTGAATTTCACTGAATGGCAGAAAGCCGTTTTTCTCTGTGCCATAATCAACAAAGGCGGCCTGCAGATTCGGCTCGATTGCGACAATTCTGGCTTTATAGATATTATTTTTGGTCTGAGCCCGGTTGATTGTCGAGACATGGATGGATTCGAGACGTCCATTTTCAAGCAGCGCCAAACGGCACTCTTCAGGTTCCTCGGCATTTATCAAAAGCTTGAGAACCAGATCGCTCTTATCGTCACCCTCGGCCAGCTCGCCATCCTCTGAATCAAGCTCAAAGTCTCTTTCGTCGCTATCCTCGTCTTCAGCAAAGTCCTGCCTGTCTGCTGATCTCGTTTCAAGCTCGATCTCGCCTGTTTCTCCTTCGACATCCTGTTCTTTTGCTTCAGCTCCGGCCTCTTTGGCCTGTCGTCCCCGTCCTCTTCTGCCACGGGATCGGCGCTGTCCGCTTTTCCTTTTCGGCTCCTGATCACTTTCAGCGGCAACTGCCTCGGCGGACTCTTCAGGCGGGACATCTTCAACTGAGACCGGCTCAGCCTGCTCCTGCTCCTGCTCCTGCTCCTGATTGCGCTCTTCTGCTACAACCGGTTTTTTCCTTCTCGGCGCGCGTTTACGCGCTGGTCTGGCAGGCTTGACTGTTTCTGCTTCCGCTGCAGGTTTTGCTTCAGTCGGCGAGCCGGCAGCTGCATCGGCTGCAGCCAAATCACCGCCCTCCCCTGCCGTTACTGCTTCGCCGGTGTCTTTGGCAGCAGGGCCTCTTTTCCTGCGCGGCGCCCTTCTGCGGCCGGAACTCGCAGCCTCAGGCTTGGCAGCCTGTGAATCTGCACCTTCGGCCTCTTTTCCCGCATCTTTTGCATCAACCGGCACAGTCTCCACCGTTACAGCATCAGTGACTGCCACCATCTCTCTGCTTGCAGCAGAGACAGGCAATCCTGCCGTGGATTCAGGTATGTCTTCGGCAACAGTTTTCTTTTTGCGGGGGGATCTTTTTCTAGCGGGTTTTCTGGCAGCAGGCGCAGCAGTATCAGCATCTGCCGATTTCGCTTCGACTGGCACGGCTGTCGGGGCCGGAGTTGTTGATTCCGGTTGTTCAGCGAGGGGTTGTTGGGCTGGTTCTTCTGTTTTTTTCCTGCGCGGAGCTCTACGTGGACGCGGCTTTTTTACCTGCTCTGCTTCTGCCTGCACTGGAGTGGAACCAGCTTTGTCTTCTGCTGCTCCCGAAATAGATTTTGCCGGTGTCTTTTTTCTGACGGGTACATCTTCAGCTTTGCTATCAGGCGCAACTGCCTGACCCACATCTGGCGCAACTTCAGTTTTACTGGTTACCGCGGGAGCCGATTGTTCCGGCTCATCCTCAACGATTGTCTTCCACCATGCACCTGTAGTTGCTTTAATTTTACGTGTTGATTTTTTCCCGTCATTCTTTTTTTGATCTGTCATCTGTATCCTTTATCCACAAAACTATCGACCATGAGCCAATATTTGCGGAGTTCCTCCCCTGCTGCGCCATCATGCAGTTTCAAAGCTGAACTGTCACGCATCAGAGAATCTCATATTATCACGACATTATCACGGTAAAACGGGTGATAATCCGGTCGTGCTTCCGGCTGGCATTCTATCACGTCTTGTGAGCACTACTTCATGCCCATCGCCTGGGGAGCAACCCGGCGAATTGAGTATCTGGATAGTTATCGACGTAACAGGCTTGGCCTGCCTCCAATCTAATTACCTTCTTCGAAGAAATCCTTAAATCTCTTCCCGGGCTGCCATCTGAGCTTTATTCCCATCAGATATCGTTACATTTTCCCGGTCGTTCATTTATGCTTTCGGCGACAACCCCAGAGATTTTCAACTAAATCTTTCTGCGAGGCTGTATCCGGAAGAAATCTTTACAAGGCCTTTTCCTTTTGCGTGGCCGCACTCTTATTCAAATGAGTACCCTGATAATACTCCCTAGGTCCACTTTGTCGCAATAACGAAGTTACAACCACCGGAGAGGTTACAAGGACAGGGCGAAAAACGCAAAAGACGGGGGCTTGGTTCGCTTTTGAACCCTAGCAAATACAAAAGTAAAACAATTCCCCTCCATTATCAAGCCCAAATCTCCGACTTTAAACTTGACACAAAAATGCGAGAAACGTACACTCCAGTATTTACTTCTGCCTGTGTTTTATGATGAAATCAGAGCAGTACGTCTTTTTTTACCCGTATATAATACATGACATGTTTGCCACCAGGCACTGCTTACAAAAAAAAGAGCAGTACTCAACCGTCAAACCTTCATAAGGAGCATATTGTGACATCCTCTTCTGTAAAAGGCTCTGTCCGAAGAGCTGTGTTTACAGCGCTGGCCATCCCATCCCTGTTGCTTGCACCTGCCATACTCCTTGCCGAAGGAGTATCTACCGCAGAGTGGGATATTTCTGCTGACAGGATAATCAGGTATGAGGATCCTAGCAGCATAGTCGCTGAGGGCAATATCGTTCTGGAAAAGCGTGTCAAACTTCCACCTAAGACTTTAAAACCAAAAGAGAAGGTGACCGACTGGTCCACACTTCTTGGTGAACCTGCCCCGAAAGCAGTCACAGCCGGTGAGATCGATGAACAGGTCAAGGGGGGTGAGCAATATGAAACTGCTCTCCGGATAGAGGCGGATTGGCTCACGTACGACGTTGATGCAAAAACCATCAAGGCCAAGGGAAACGTCAAAGTCATCGGCAAGGATGATACCCTGTTGGCCGATGAAGGTGTTATCCGGCTCGAGACGGAAACGGGAACGTTCACAGAAGCGGTCATCAAAAGAAAAGAAGATGACCTGCATCTTGAGGGTAAAGCTGTCGAAAAGACCGGCCTCAACACATATCACATTGCTGACGGATGGGTTATTACCTGTGATATCGAAGATGATGAAAAGCCGCCATGGAGCTTTTCTGCTGCTGATACCACGGTAAAGCAGGACGGCTATGCGATATTGAAACATGCCAAGTTCAATATCAAAGGTGTTCCCGTCATGTACTCGCCATATCTGGTGGTACCGGTAAAGGAAACACGTCAGTCCGGCTTGTTGCTGCCCGAGATCTCCAGTTCAAACGCCGGTGGTTTCAGCATCGGCATCCCCTTTTTCTGGGCTATTAACGAATACACGGATATGACATTCATACCCGAGTTTTTCGAAGATCGCGGTCTGATGTCGGGAGTTGAGTTTCGCTATACCCTGGCCCAGGACAGTAAAGGTGAGATCATCGGCAACTACCTCAACGATGACCTCTCTGACGGCGACTTCACCTCCGATTATTATACCGACACAGGTTATACCCACGACAACAGCGATCGCTATTGGATTCGCGGTAAGGCGGACCATGGTTTTGGCGACGGCTGGAATTCCCGCCTTGATATCGATATAGTCTCCGATCGTGATTATCTCACCGAGTTCAAGAGCGGTTATACCGGCTTTGATGATAGCGACAAACGTTTTCTCGACACCTACGGGCGAGGGTTTGAAAACCGCACCGATGACACCCGGGAGAACACCCTCAAATTCCAGAAGAGCTGGGACGGCATGTCTCTGCAGGGCAACTTTCTGGTCATCAACGATGTTCGGGAAGAAAAAGATGACCCCACTCCATTGTGGAAGCTTCCCGAAATTAAATTCGCAGGGCTGGTGCCCATCACCAACACCATTACCAGCTTTAAATGGGATGCGGACTATGTAAATTATTACCGGGAAGATGGTGTGGGAGCGCATCGCTTCGACATTCGCCCGGCGATCAGCACCCCAATACCACTGTCTCAATACCTGGAATCGCGGGCAGAACTTGGTGTTCGCAATACCTTTTATGTGATTGAAGAATATGGTGATGGCGATCCCGACAACGATTACGGCAGTACCGAAAACAGGTTACTGGCTGATTTTGAAATGGAAATTGGCTCCACCCTCCTGAGGGAATTCCCACTCTCCGGTGAAACGTACTCAGCCTTTGATCACCAGGTGTACCCGTATATCAAATATAACTATGTCACAGATGTCAACCAGGATGACCTCCCTGACTTCGACGATGTCGACCGGGTTCTTGAAGAGAACAAGATCACCTATGGTGTCGACAACTTCTTCCACATTTACAGCGGCGCTAAAGAACGTGAACTCGGCTACCTGAAAATTTTTCAAAGCTACGACTTCACCGACACCAACGACGGCAACTTCGCCAACGAGGTGGTGGACGAACCCTTCTCGGATGTTACCCTGCGCCTGGCCTTCAGGCCGACCACCAGAACCTATCTGAAATACGAAACCGACTATAATGTCTACGGTGACGGATTCGTTCGACACAGTGTGGAGAGTAGCTACATCAATCGCAGAGGAGATTTTTTCAGCCTTGATTACAGTTACCTTGAAGGAGAAGATGTTGAACAGCTGAACGGCACAATAAACGCCAAACTGTTCTATAACTGGTACGCCGAAATCGAGGTCGAACAATCGCTCGCTGAAGACGAGACGAATGAGGCAAATGTATCGCTCCTTTACCTGGCAAAATGCTGGGGTATCGAGTTCCAGACCAAGTATACACCTGAAGACACCCGTTTCATGGTCACCTTCAGCCTGGCTAATCTCGGCAACCCGTTCAGGGTTGACATGTAATCACCCAACGATGACGTTGGATTAGAGGATACAATGTATTTTGATATTTTTAACGGAGACGGTGACGGGATTTGTGCCCTGCACCAACTCCGTCTTGCCGAACCTCAGCCTGAGGCTGTCTGTATTACCGGTGTGAAACGAGACATCAAGCTTCTGGCCAAGCCCGAGCTTGCCGAGACCGAAGACGCCATGATTACGGTGCTCGATGTTTCCCTGGACAGCAACAGGGACGGTCTGCTTGAACTCCTGGCGCGCAACAACACCATCCAATATATAGACCATCACGCCGCCGAACCGATCCCCGACAATCCGCTGCTGACAGCACACATCGACCTCTCTGCAGATACCTGCACTTCGCTCATAGTCAATAAACTGCTCAGCGACCGTTTCGCCGCCTGGGCTGTTTGCGGCGCCTATGGAGATAACCTGCACGTCCAGGCAGAAAAGCTTTCGGCGAGTCTTGGATTGAAGGAGCTGCAAATCAATTCGCTTCGTGAAATTGGCGAGCTTCTGAACTACAACGGTTATGGCGCAGACATAGCTGATCTGCATTTCGAGCCCGCCGAGTTATACAGGGCGGTATCGAAATACACCGATCCTCTGGCATTCCACAGCGAATCTCCAGAGCTTGGCCGACTTCGGGACGGTTTCCGGAACGATATGGAGCGTGCAATGGCCGTCAGGGAATATCCCAACACGGGCAAAAACAGACTCTACTTCTTCCCCGATGAGGCCTGGGCAAGGCGCGTTTCAGGTGTTTTTGCCAACCTCAAGGCTCGGGAGAAGATGGATGCCGCCCATGCCCTGATAACAGAGAACAGCGACAGCAGTCTACGCATCAGCGTCCGCGCGCCACTGAATGACAAACGCGATGCTGTTCAACTCTGTAAGCAGTTCCCGACAGGCGGAGGCCGTGAGGCCGCTGCAGGAATCAACAGTCTTCCCGCTGAGATGCTTGACCAATTTATAGAGAAATTTAACAGCACGTATCCTTGATTCCGGTGATGGTGTGACCCGTCAAACCAAACAGCCCATGCTGGAAAAAAGCGCATTATCGAAGAGTACCAGGCCACCTCACAGACTACGTCTGCTTGTTGCTGTGGCCGTTGCCTGCCTTTGCCTTATCGGCGGATATTTTTTCAAGCCGCTGGCCGGGCATTTATCTGCCGGGGTATCCCAGGCAACAGAAAACCCACCTGAGTCGGCACCGGGTACCGACGATGTTATCATCAACATTGACACAGCTGATTACCGGAAGCTTTTTGACGAATTAGCCAACGATCACGGCTTTGACAGAATTGAACTGGCCAGTCTCTTCTCCGGCCTCACTATAGACCAGGCGGCCCTGAACCTGATCAGTGACCAAGTGGAATCACGCCCCTACCTCAAGTATCTGGCATTATTGGCCACCCCTGCGATAATACAGGCGGGAAAAGAAAAGCTGGAAGAGCATCGTGAGTTGCTCGATGCAATTGAAGCACGTTACGGTGTCGACAGGGAGTACCTGATTGCCATATGGGGTATTGAAACCAGGTTTGGTCAGCGACAGGGAAAACATGAAGTTTTTCGTGTTTTAAACACCCTGTTCAGCAACTATCCGAGAAGGTCCGGATTCTTCAGGGATGAACTTGTCAATTTTCTGCTGTTATGCAGGGAGTACGGGCTTAGCCCCCGGTCCGTAATGGGATCGTATGCTGGTGCCTTTGGTCAGCCACAGTTCATTCCTTCCAGTTTCAGGGAATATGCTGTCAGTTTTGATGATGACGACAAGCCTGATATCTTCGACTCGATCCCCGATATTCTTGCCTCCATTGCCAATTATCTGCACCGCCATCACTGGGTGCTGGATGCACCCGTTATAGTGAACATAGGCAACGAACTCAACACAGACAATCTTAAAGAGGTTCTTGAAGCAGGCCGCAGAGGCCGACTACCACGACAGGAAATACAGGACGCCCAGGGAGTCGAGCTCCCTCCATCCCCTGATAACAGACCTTTGGTTGTTGTTGAATTTCAACCTAATCCTTTTTTTGGTAAAACCCCTCAGTACTATGCCGGCTACCCGAATTTTCAGGCCATTACCGCCTGGAATCATTCAAACAGATATGCCATGATAGTGACTCATTTCGCTCAGGCTATGACCAGGTAACATAACTCACCTGATGATATTTCAAACTTTCCCTGACAATCGGAGAGATATTATTTTAATTGTGCGCTGTTATTTATTGTTACTCTTTCTTTCGCTCTGTGTACCCTGGCACGCTGCTCAGGTTTATGCAGCAATACAGCCTGTTGCCCCAGGGGATGTACCGGTCTTCACCGACGATGATTCACAGGAATCTCTCCTTACCGCCGCACGGATTCATCGTTCATATCTTGCCCAACTGCCCGTCGACCATACTGCAAAGATTTATGGATTGAGCTATTCCCGCAACTGGCTGATCTCATCGTTGGATGAGTTCATCACGCTCATAGAAAATGCCAGTGGCGCCGAACAACTCAACCGGAAGCTGACTGAAAGATTTGAGATTTATCAATCCACCGGGCGGAGGTCTGGCCCTGGAAACACTATGCTCGTTACCGGCTACTTCGAACCGGTAATCCAGGGCAGCCTGCAAAAAACACCCAAATTCAGGTTCCCCATCTATTCCCCACCACCATCCCTGGTATCCAGGAAAAGCAACACAGGGCAAACTGAAGTAGGCAGAATCGGAAAAAATAATGCTTTCCTCCCCTTCTGGACCCGGGCTGAAATTGAAGGTTCCAACGTGCTGGCCAGCTCTGAGCTGGTTTATCTTGCCGATCCGGTCTCTGCCTTTTTTCTGCAGATACAAGGGTCTGGGAGGATTTCATTGCCAGATGGGAGTATCAGGTCTGTTCGCTTTGCCGGGCATAATGGTCATGGTTACAAAAGCATCGGTAAGCTGCTGGTTGATGAGGGTAAGCTTGAACTCCGCAATTCCTCCACTCCCAACATCAAACAGTATCTTGCTCATCACCCGGAGGAACAAAGGCGGGTGCTGCACTACAACCCCAGAATCATCTTTTTTAACTGGGGTGATGATGGCCCGCCAAACGGAAGCCTGGGATTGCCGCTCACTGCCGGCCGATCTATCGCTTTAGACCAGTCCCTGCTATCGACCGGAGTATTCTATTGGATGAGTAGCACCGTACCGATTTTAAACGATGGCGGCGAGGTGGTTGCCTGGGTTCCGGATAAGCGATTTGTACTGCCACAGGACAGCGGTGCCGCAATAGAGGGCCCTGGTCGCGTAGACCTCTTTATGGGTTCCGGGCACTATGCCAAACACGCAGCCGGTGTAATGAGACAGCCCGGCAAACTCTACCTTTTTATTAAGAAGGGTTTCCCGGCAGTATCTGACATGCCACCATCTCATTAGATCAACTACCCGAGACTTGATTATTCTATGGCAATCACAACTAACTG
The DNA here is from genome assembly GCF_048381775.1 of Desulfosediminicola sp. Classification (NCBI taxonomy): domain Bacteria; kingdom Pseudomonadati; phylum Thermodesulfobacteriota; class Desulfobulbia; order Desulfobulbales; family Desulfocapsaceae; genus Desulfosediminicola; species Desulfosediminicola sp. Next base: position 216,381 of record NZ_JBLXGE010000009.1, read on the forward strand.
CCGAACCATAACCCTAACCACTGATTTCGGTACAGACGATGAATATGTTGCGGTAATGAAGGGAGTAATTCTTTCCAGACTCTCCCCGCCCGCAACAGTTCAGCTCATTGATATCTGCCACACCATTCCCGCCCAGGATATTCATTGCGCTTCCTGGTTGCTGGCTAGAGCCTGCCGGTATTTTCCCAAGGGAACTGTTCATGTTGCGGTGATTGATCCCGGCGTTGGTTCTGATCGCCGGGTTATAGCCATCACGAACCAACAACATATTTTCATAGGTCCCGATAATGGCGTGTTTACCCGGATACTGCAAAGCGCATCACCCCGCACTGATCCCGTACGGGTCTACCAGGTGACCAATAAAAAGCTCTTTTTACCTCAAATCAGCACCACCTTTCACGGTCGTGACATCATGGCACCGGTAGCAGCCGCTCTGGCATCCGGTACACCTCTATCCATGGTCGGCAGCGAGATTGAACTGAGTTCCTGCACTATCCTGCCGTTACCCCAAAAAGAACTTCGAGCAGACTCCGCTGTCGGCGAAATAGTACATATCGACAGATTTGGTAATCTCTGTACCAATCTGACGGCTGATGATGTACAGCCACTACAGGATAAGGGCAGTCTCAAAATACATCTCGGCAACACCACGATCAACGGTTTAAGCGGCAGCTATTCAGCAGCCCCGGAGGGTAATGTACTGGCGCACTTCGATAGCCACTTTCACCTTGAGATCGCTGTGAATGGAGGATCTGCCCGCAAGCTGCTCAGTGCAAACACAGGTGATACAATTTATGTTTCACTCTCTGATCTGAAATAAAAAAGGGGCTGTCTCAAAACCTGAGACAGCCCCTTTTCACTTACCCCTGTTGCTGAGACAACTCAGCAGAACACTGGCAATTATTTCTGCAGCAAGGCGAAGCGTTCCCAGAAATCAGGGAATGATTTTGCCACGCAGTTCTCACCGTGGATCTTTACGCCAGGTACCCGGAGTCCGGCCACGGCAAAGCACATCGCCATACGATGATCTTTATAGGTTTCGATATCGGCGCCATGCAGGTTTTTACCGCCATCACCATGGATAATCATCCGGTCTTCAAACTCTTCAACCGTGGCACCCATCTTGGTCAACTCGGTCACCGTGGCTGTAAGTCTGTCGCACTCTTTGATGCGGAGATGGGCAATGTTGGTGATTTCGGTTTTTCCCTGAGCGAAAGCCGCAACCACTGCCAGAGTCGGCACCACGTCGGGCATATCCCCCATATTGACCGTAATCCCTTCCAGCGGGCGGGAAGCGGAAACTGTTATACCATCACCTGCCTTTGCGACCTCACAGCCCATGCGGCCGAGCAGAGGTACCAGCATTGCATCACCCTGCAGGGAAGGGACCGGCACATTGCTCACGGTCACCTTACCGCCTGTCACGGCTGCTGCAGCCCAGAAATAGGAAGCATTGGAAGCATCACCCTCAACTTTATAATCCTGCGCTTTATAACAGCCCTGGGGAATGGTAAAGGATGAGAAGTCAGGTGCCGCCTCAACCATGATGCCGAAATCCGCCATAACCGCCAGAGTCATCGCCACGTAAGGCTTGGAAAGCACCTCACCCTCAACTTTCAAGGTAGCTGGTTGAGCAGCATAAGGTGCCACCAGCAGGAGTGAGGAGAGGTACTGGCTTGACTTGCCCTCTGGGAGAACAGTTTCACCACCGCTCAAACCGCTGCCCTGAATACGCAGTGGCGGGCAGCCCGTGTTATTGATAGAAGCAATGTCAACGCCCCATCCCTGCAGAGCTTTCATCAGCGGATCAATGGGGCGTTCATGCATACGTTCGTCACCATCAATAATGAAAGTTGAGTGGCCCAGGCCGGTTACAGAGGTGAGAAAGCGTGTTGCTGTACCATTATTGCCAAGGTAAATCGGCTCATCACTGGGCTGAATTTTTCCACCGCCACCTTCGACTGTCCAGACACCGTCGCCCTTGGTGATGGTCATTCCCATCTGGCCAAGTGCTTTTGATGAGTAGTCGGTGTCTTCGCTGACCAGTGGCCCAATAAGCGTGCTGGTGCCGTTACCCAGAGCGGCCGCAATAAGCGCTCGCTGGGTGAGGCTTTTGGAGCCCGGCAAGGTCACAGTCTTATCTATCTTTTGAACAGGTGTTATTTCAATCATGACAATTCCTTTATTTATCCGTACAGTAACTTCAGCCGAACCCTTTCGGGCTCATATTCTAAATGTTTTTGGTCTCACTGTTTCCTGTTGCTTCAAGAAGTATCCGGCGCATGGTTGCAACGGGTGCGGTCTTGCCGGTCCAGAGTTCAAACTGGGCTACACCTTGATACAACAACATCTCAAGACCATTTACCGTGATACAGCCTGCCTCGGCCGCCTCCCTGAGTAATCTGGTCGTCAAAGGAGAATAAACGATATCCATCACCACCGCATAACCAGCCAGGGCCTGCACCGGCACCAGACTCGCGTCAGTATTCGGAGCCATGCCCACAGAGGTCGCATTGACCAGGATATCTCCCTGCAACTCCGTCACTTCGGTAAGAGAGCACCAACCACAACCGAGAACATCAGCCAGAGCCCTGCCCCGGGACTCTGTTCTGCTGCACAGCACAATCTCTGCGCCCGCTTCCTTGAAACCGAAGCCCAGAGCCCGGACGGAACCACCGGCCCCGAGGATGATGATGCGCTTACCTTTTAAATCAATTTTTTCCTGCAATGCCCTGTTGGCACCAATCCAGTCCGTATTAGACCCGCAAAGAACTTTCCGGCCTTCGACCTGAACAAGGCGAAGCGTATTGACCGCCCCTATTCTTGCCGCTACCGGATCAACTTCATCCAAATGCGGAATCACATTCTCCTTATGGGGAATGGTGACACTTGCGCCACAAATGGAGAGACCTTTCACACCTCGAATTGCAGCGGGCAGATCTTCCACCGGGAAAGGTACATAAACACAATCCTCACCAAGTTCCGCAAAGGCCGCGTTATGCATCAGCGGACTCAGGGAGTGACTGACAGGGTTACCGATTATGCCGAATACTCTGGTTTTGCCGGATATATTCATTTACGACTCCGGGTTATTACAATTTGCTGAATGGTTATCAGGGGTTCAATCGATCGAGAGGGACTTCAGGGCGCGACGCATATCCGTCACTGAGATCTGCCCCGGCGCCGTGCCTGCACCATCGTCCGGTGCACAGTAGGTCATAAAGCCACCAAGCTCCAGTGTGGCTAAACGGCTGATGACTCCGGCGCGGCCCATGCAAAAGGCAATCAGCGGCAAACCTATTTTGCGGGCATCCTCCTGCAACTGCAATACACGCAGCACATCGCTGAAGTTCGTGGCAGTGGTGATGATCTTACCGATATCCGCACCTTTATCTTTCATAGCGGTGAGAATATCCAGCAGCTCCTCCCTGGAACCGGTCGACTCGAAGTTGTGATTAGAGACGATGAGCTTAGTAGACGATCCCTGCAGCCCGGTCAGCAAACGATCAAAAGAACTTTGCGGAGCCTTCAACTCAAGATCAATAAAAGCAGCCCCTCTACTCACCGCCTCCTCCAGGAGTGCCAAACGGCTCTCTTCAGGCCCGGCAAAAAAGCCGCCTTCCCAATCCGGCCTGCAGGTAAAGAGCAGAGGGCGATCTATCCGGGTAAGAAATGGTTCAATTACCGGATCAGCTAGAGCATCGACCCGGATCTCCACCACATCGGCCTCAACTGAGGCAATCTCAGCTGCGGCAATGGCCTCTGCCACCGAACCTTTACCGATCGCAACACAAATCAGACCACCAGACTGCATTTCCTCTCCCATCCCTTTATCACCCATTTGCTCTAAATCCAAGGCAGGTACCCGTTGGCCCTATCTGATCCAATCAAGTCTCAATCCGCCAATCATCTCCCGGACTGATTCGAGTTTTTCTTCCAGAACATACTCGCGGATACCGTCAACCACATCTTCACTCGCTCTGGGATTAACAAAGTTCGCTGTCCCGACCTGCACCGCACTGGCACCGGCGAGCATGAACTCCAAGGCATCTTCTGCCGATTCGATCCCGCCAATACCAATAAGCGGGATGGAAACAACCTGTGACGCATCAAAGACCATTCGCAAGGCAACAGGCTTGATGGCCGGCCCGGAAAGACCGCCAATGACATTTGCCAGCTCAGGCCGCTTCTTTTTCAAATCAATGGCCATACCGATCAAGGTGTTGATCAGGGAAATTGAGTCGGCACCACCCTCCTGCACAGCGTAAGCCATCTCCTTGATATCTGTTACATTGGGAGAGAGCTTGACGATCACCGGAACAGAGCACACCTCTTTGACCGCAGTAGTTACTGCTGCGGCCATCTTAGGATCGCCACCGAAGGCAACTCCGCCTTCTTTGACGTTTGGGCAGGAGATGTTGACCTCTATACCCGCCACCCCTGGTACGCCTTCGAGCCGTTTGGTGATTTCCCGGTATTCTTCAATCGAACCACCGAGGATGTTGACGATCACAGGAACATTAAGGCCATGGAGATACGGCATTTTCTCTGTAATAAAGCGATCAACACCGACGTTCTGCAAACCAATCGCATTCAGCATACCGCAGGCAGTCTCCACAATTCGTGGCGGCGGATTTCCCGGTCGCGGCTCAAGAGAGATCCCCTTGACTATCACCGCTCCCAGCTTTTGCAGATTCATCAGTTCTTCGAACTCGCTGGCATAGCCGAATGTTCCCGAAGCTGTCATAACCGGGTTGGCAAGCTCCAGGCTGCCAATTTTTACACGCAGATCCGGCTCACCGGATTCGGGGCCTCTGGTATTTACGAATTCCATTTCAGCTCCCTTGCATCAAAAACCGGACCATCCAGACAGACATGAACATATTTACCATCGCCTACAGGTCTGGAACAGCCCAGGCAGGCACCCATACCGCAAGCCATGACACTTTCGACTGATACCTGGCAGGCGAGTTTCTGTTCTTCGCACCAGAGGCTTACAGCACCCATCATAGGCTCAGGCCCGCAGGCATACACCTGCGTGTTTGCAGGCAAGTCAGAACTTTTGAGAAGTTCGGTCACAAAACCTTTAGTGCCGTAGGAACCGTCATCCGTGGTTGCAAGAGTACGAATGCCGATTTCATCAAAGTCAGCCATTACAGGTTCAACCTCACCTTTTGTACGGCCGCCAAGTATCACCAGATCTCCATTGGTAGAACCTGTCTTACTGCGACTGATCTCTTTGGCGAGATAGAGCATTGGTGCAATGCCCAGGCCGCCACCGACAAGGCAAACCGGTCGGTCTTTATCGATGGTGAAAGCCTTGCCGAGTGGCCCCAGTACTGAAACCTCTTCTCCCACTTTCAGGTGAGCAAGAAGATCTGTTCCACGGCCGACAATCTTGAAATACAATTGGATATGACCGCTGGAATCAGCCTGATGGATTGAAAACGGTCTCCGCAATAGCGGATCTTTGCCTAAAGCGGCACGAATCATGACAAATTGACCCGGTTTGCAAGCACTGGCTATCTGCGGTGCTTTGAGTGTTAGCCGGACGTTTTCTTCCGACAAGTGCTCTACACGGGTAACTATTGTTTTTTCCTGATATTGTGGCATAGTTACGTCTGCTCTTTTTTGGTTTGAGATACTTCAGATTACTGTTTATGAAATGAGGCTGTGAATGGTTGTAACCGACCCGATGATACTGGTGTTTTCTGCACTTTTGGGTGCTATTGTAGGAAGCTTTCTGAACGTTGTTATTCTGCGCCTGCCAGAAGAAGATGCGTCAATCGTATTTCCCGCTTCACATTGTCCTGTATGTAAACATTCACTCGCATGGTATGAGAATATACCTGTTCTGAGCTATATTGTCCAACTCGGAAAGTGCCGTCACTGCGATGTAAAAATTTCGCTGCAATATCCGGTGGTGGAAATTCTGATGGCAGTGCTCTCAATGGCGGTTTTCGCCAAATTCGGCCTTTCCGTTGCCGCGGCCGGTTATTTTATCTTCTGCGCAGCCTTGCTGGCTATTATTTATATAGACATTCACCTGCAGATCATACCTGATGTAATCAGCCTGCCAGGTATTGTGCTCGGCTTTCTCTTTTCTCTGGTCAATCCCTATGTCAGCTGGTCTGACTCACTGATAGGCATACTTGCAGGCGGCGGCGTTCTCTATGCTATTGCCCTGCTCTATTTCATCTGGCGAAAACAAGATGGCATGGGTGGTGGCGATATCAAGTTACTGGCCATGCTCGGTGCATTTCTGGGCTGGCAGTCATTGCCCTTTATTTTCTTCGCAAGCTCGCTTTCCGGCTCAATAGTCGGTATTGCCGCAATGCTCATTCAGAAGAAAGGCGGTAAGACCAAAATCCCTTTCGGGCCTTTTCTCTCGCTGGCAGGTCTGGTGTATCTGTTCTACGCACCAACCATACATTTTTATTTCGATCTCTACCTCAAAGGTGAGTGGCCGTAGTATCTGACCTCAGCGCCGGCCTTGATGCGTTTGCGCGAAAAAGATCATCAGTTCTGAAAATTTTTAATGAGTCTTTGACAGCAAAAACTCACAGGCTCATCATTCGGATCTCTCAGCCAGTTCAATTGCCAGTTCACGCCCCCGTTCTATGGCATCCTCGTACTGTTCTTTACTGTGACCATATCGAGGATAACGTTTCCTGAACCAGGAAGATTCTAAACGGGGCAGGCGACCGACCAACTGCAGGAAAAGCCCGATGGTACGCCATGGTTCCGAGCTCGAATGAAGATACACTATTGGGGATTTGACCCTGGCCCCGAAATTTTTCAGAATTGCTTTCAGCCCCCAATAGTGAACCCTCCAGTATGACCGACATGAGATAAACGGTATTACAGTTGTGCCGGCAAGTAGTTTGCTGCCATACCTGTCGAGAAAATCAAGCATGGGACCACTTGGATTATATGACCAGGTAGGCCCGGCAAGTATCACTGAATCCCATTTCCGGTCTACCAAATGGTCCACTGGAAATATTTGCACATGTCGTCGAAAAAACGATGAAATCATCACATCCGCCATTTTCTTCCATGTCAGAAAAGGAAAAGTGATATGAACGACAGGCTCCAGTCGCTCCAATACCACCTCAACGCCTTCCTCTTCAAGGCCATTAACCAGTTTTTGTATCAGCAACTGGGTTTGTCCCGAAAATGAGTAGTAAACGATCAGTACCCGTTTTGTGTTCACCGCCACCTCTCTCTGCAGAATAATTACTCGCCATTACGCACATTTTGCACAATATACCAAATTTCAGGCAAAAAAAAAGCCCCCGATTTCTCGGGGGCTTTTTATATGTAAAAGAAGACGATTAGTGTCCTTCTACCTCGTGCTCTACACCCACTGCAATTTTGTAGAGGATGGTTACGATCAGGATACCTGCAGCCCAGATACCGAGCGTAATACCAATTTCGTTAGCAGTCGGGTAGTACTCGTTGATCTCTTCGAGTGGGCTAACAACCAATCCACCAAAGAGGAAGCCAAGTCCCTTATCAAGGTAAAGAGCGACAAAGGTACCCGCACAGGCAAGCCCAATCAGTGCCTCGTTGTATACCTTGGTAATCTTCATGTAACCGAAGACTGCAAGTGAACCAAAGCAGAGGAATGTCGCGGTCCACATGAAAGGAACAAGGTTATTATACACGTGACCGTGATGCTCAAGACCGAAGAAGAGGTACTCAAGGGAATGCTTATGACCCGGAATGTTCGAATACCAGCCCACAAAGAATTCCAGCAGCATGAAGAACGCGTTAATAATCGCTGCGTACATAATGATGGTGGTCAGCTTACTGATCGCCTCTTTACCAGCATCAAAATTAGCAACACGCTTCATGACAAGACATGCAATAACGATGATGGCAGGTCCGGCCGCAAACGCGGAAGCGAGGAATCGTGGTGCGGTAATCGCAGTCAACCAGAGATGTTTACCTGGCAGACCCATATACAGCATCGCGGTTACGGTGTGGATGGAAACAGCAAACGGAATGGAAATATATACGAAGATATAAACCCATTTCGGTGGAGCAACCTGCTTGCGCTCAGCGGTAAGAATAACCCAACCACAGATCACGTTGAGAATAAGATAACCCCACAGTACCAACATATCCCAGAACAGCATGGAATTAGGGGTTGGGTAGAAAATCATGTTCAAACCACGATCTACCTGACCAACATCGGCAAGGATGAACATCAGACAGATAATCAGCGCACCAATGGCGAGAAACTCACCAAGAATAGTGATACGTCCGAAAACTTTGTAGTTGTGGATATAGTATGGGAGAACCAGCATCAATCCACCAGCAGCCACACCAACCAGAAAGGTAAACTGAGAAATATAGAGACCCCAGGAGAGGTCACGTCCCATACCGGTCAGTCCCATACCAATTGTGAACTGCCGGTAGTAGCAGAAAGCTCCAACTGCAATGAATGCGCTCAGGAAAGCGAGCCACATCCAGTAGGCACTATTGCCTTTCAACGCTTTTTCTATCATGACGACCTCACACTATGTAAAAGACTGACGGTTTGGTTCCCAGAGCAGGCTTTCTCTGGATCGTAGGCTCCTTGTCTAGGATCTGGCGGATCTCTGAATTCGGGTCATTCAAGTCACCGAATACAAAAGCGCCGCTTTCCTTGACAGCTTCAACACACGCAGGCTCAAGACCACGTGCAAGACGCTCATCACAGAAAGTACATTTCTCTACAACACCGCGCATACGGGTTGGGAATTCTGGATTGTACTTCTCAATGTGTTCACGCGGGTCAAACCAGTTAAAGCTACGTGCACCGTATGGACAACCGACCATACAAAAACGACAGCCGATACAACGATGATAATCCATAGCTACAATGCCGGTTTCCTTCTCTACAAAAGTAGCCTGGGTCGGGCAAACACGGACACATGGTGGATTATCACAGTGGTTACAGAGCACAGGAAATTTATTATCCTGGGCCTGCTTTGGGTAGTGATAGTGCGAGTGCTCAGGGAAAGCATTTGGAAAAGGCATAGGCCAGATCCATTTGATTTCGCTTTTTTTGCTCTCAATCTTTGGAATATTATGATGCGAGTTACATGCATTAACGGCTTTTTCGATCAACTCCGGCTTGCCGTAGAGTTTACGCATATCGATGAGAAGGCCAAGTCGGATACCATCGCTTCCACCTTCTGCATGTGCTGCCACTGCTGGTGCTCCATGCGCTGCTGAAGAAGCATGCGCAGAGGTCGAGGTCAACTTAACGACCGCCGGGGCGCCAATGCCAGCAAGTGCAGTTGCACCAGCCATTTTCAGAAATTTTCTTCTGTTATTATCCATCAGTGCGTCTCCTTATTCTTCGCTTCTATATCAGCGGGCGTAATATGGCAGTTCCAGCATTTTGGAGTTACGTCAACATACACGTGGCATTCATCACAAAATTTTTCTTTGTTGGAATGACACTCCATACATGCCAACTGCAGGCTTCTACGGTAGTCAACGCCGTTGACGTTGATCATATCACGCTTGCCTTCGCGAAGCGCAGCATCGCGCCATTCATTGAGAAGTTTCATATGCTTGGCACGCATCTCACTGGCTGGGGCAACACACTCTTTTTCACCTCCTGGTGGTAATTCAGGCTTTGGCATCGGACCTGCGGACAATCCGTTGTACCAGAAGGGAAACGTGACAAAAAGGACGAAAATCAGCAGTCCTGGTATTACTATACGTTTGTTAAACATGGTCATACTCCTATGTTCTGGTCAGGATTTATCACACAAGCGTGCGAAGACCTTCATCGAGGTTAGCGCGGTTCTCGCCTTCGTTCTCCTGAACAATCGCGTTACCGACAAGCTCGGAAACACCACAGACACCTACTTCAGGGGTCCAGTAGTTATTCAGGGAAGTCAGGGTTGCACGGTCGATTGCGCATACACAGGAGAGCATGTTGACGTCGAACTTGTCGCGTACATACTGAACCGCGTTAGCACGTGGAAAACCTGAGCGCATCCTCAGTTCCATGATCTCGTCGGTGTTCAAACCTGTACCGGAGCCACAGCAGAAAGTCTGCTCGCGAATGGTTCCTTCCGGCATTTCTACCCAGTCGACAACATGATCAAGAACGTAGCGAGGCTCATCCAAAAGACCCATTGCACGAGAAGTGTTACAGGAGTCATGGAAAGTCGCCTTGACATGGCTGTTGCGGCTCTTATCGAACTTCAGCTTACCATGCTTGATAAGGTCGGCGGTAAACTCAGTGATATGTACCATCTTGGTTGAGGCTGCGTTCTGGAATTTGGTACCTGTAATAGCAGATACAGGGGTTTCCAGGAAGTCGGCCGGACCGTTCATGGTGTCCATATACTGATGGAGTACACGCCACATATGACCACACTCACCACCGATAATGTACTTGACGCCGAGGCGCTCTGCCTCTGCATACATCTTGGCGTTGAGCTTCTTCATGGTCTCGTTATTGGTAAAGAGACCAAAGTTACCACCCTCGGAAGCGTAGGTTGACCAGGTGTAATCCAGGCCAATCGCTTCAAAGAGGATCATGTAACCCATGGCGGTATAGAGACCAGGCTCGGCAAATACGTCGGCGGAAGGAGTAATGAACAGAACCTCTGCACCTTTACGGTTGAAGGTAACGTTCGGACGTACGCCGGTCAGATTCTCAACGTCATCTACGAGGAAGTCAACGTTGTCCTTGAAGGTATGCGGCTGCAGACCCATATGGTTACCGGTACGGTTGGAGTTGGAGGCTGGCTCCAGAATCCAGTTGATACCGACACCTACCAGGTGCAGAAGCTCGCGGAGCATCATGGTGATCTCTGCGGTATCAATGCCGTACGGGCAGAATACGGAACAGCGACGACACTCAGTACACTGATACGAGTACATGAACCACTCTTTCAGGACGCCTACGGTCATCTCACGACCACCAACCATCTTACCGAGGATCTTACCACCGAGGGTGAAGTCGTTACGGTAGACGGAGCGGAGCAGCTCTGCACGAAGTACCGGCATGTTTTTCGGGTCACCGGTTCCGAGGAAGAAGTGACATTTGTCGGCACATGCACCACAACGTACACAACAATCCATGAAGATCTTCAGGGAACGGAACTTGTCCAGACGCTCTTTCAGGCCCTGGAGGATAATATCCTTCCAGTCTTCCGGCAGCTTCCAGTCGTCATCCTCAGGAGACCACTCACGGGCATTCGGGAAATGGAGACCTTTCTGGCTGTTGAGGTACTCAACTTTTTCCTTTTTGGCGGGGTAGGCGTAATTTCCAGGCTTAAACTCGACCGGGATTTCCATCCAGTCCTTGGTCGGCACCGCTCCAGTTGCCAAGGATGGCCCCTTCACCACGCTTTTTGATAATTGTTCTAATTTTGGAACTGACATCGCTATTTATTCCTTATAAGCAAGTTTGGGAGATCTGTTATTCCTCATCCTTCTGAGGAGGCAACTCTTTCTCAACAGGAAGACCGGCTTCAACCATGTACTCACGGAACTCGTCCTCATACCCTGCATAAGAATGCGGAAGGATACGTGGGTTCCATGGGTTGACGTGGCGATTCTCACGGGTGTCATTCTTCATGTTCCTGGTCGGGCTCATGAAAACACCACCCATGTGCATCAGCTTGCTGAACGGAAAGTAAGCCAGCAGAACACACACAAGGAACAGGTGAGTATAAAAGAGCGGGCTCAGGCTAACCTGAATGGTAGGCTGAAGAGTTACCAGACCTACACCAAGTGTCTTGATCGCGGTAATATCAACATCGGTACGCAAAAAGTGACGCATCAGAATACCGGTGGTAGCAATACCGAGAATAAGGAACAGCGGAAAATAATCGTTGATCAGCGAAATGTAACGAACCTTGGTACTGGCAATTCTTCTCGCAAAAAGGAAGAGTACACCGACAACGATACCAGCACTGGTAAGGTACCAGGTCGGGTTGCCGATAGAGAAGAATCCATCAAGCGCCTCAATCAGAGCAAGCAGGCCAGGGAAAGGGTCGAGGAAAAACCTCATGTGCCTGATTATGATCAGCAGGAAAGAGTAATGGAAAATCAGGGCGAACAGCCAAAGCCATTTCGAAGACTCATAGGTGATTTTCGGTCCATCATGCACCTGCGCATGGGTATTTCTGAAGAGTGACCTGAATGTGAAAATCTCCAGTGCCATCCGGGCAATAACCTGGGCGTTGGTATGCGGAGCCTCAAGCTTGTTGTGCTTGATAAAATCAAGCGATTTTCCCTGTCCGCAGGTGGTCTGAATCGAAAATGGCACAGGGGTCTTGGCCCACTGCACGATCCGATAGACAAACCCGCCAAGGAAGACCAAAATGGCCAGATACGGGAAGGCGACACCAAAGATGTACGACATTCCAGGTACCTGCGACCCTAGCCAGGCAACCGCTGCTAAAACAACGACTGCCAGAAATGATAAGGCGTACTTCATTTCTTACCTCGCTTCAATAGAACTTGTTTTTGGAAACCGCAGTGAAGACCGACACACCTTCAGCACAGAGACCAGTTGATTAGCTTTATACCTTCTTTATAAAATCCTGTGTATTTTCAAGCGACAATTTGGAGGGGCATTTGCTGTCAGTCAGTATACTGGAGCCGGACTTAATCTCTCGCACCCTGATGGAGTAGAGCTTTTCCCGGTATTCCATATAAATGTCGAATGCAGCCAACACAGCCAAATCTACCGCAAACTCAAAATCATAAAGATCTTTAAAGAGAGAGGAGCACTCCTTTTCTCTTTCAAGCATGTTTCTGGTGATATGTTTCACAGCATTTAGAGGAGCAACTGCCTCCGCTGGGGAGAAATTCTGAACCGCCCTGATCCTGACGATTTGCTCAACAGGCCCCCTGAAGTCTTCAGGGTCGTTCCCAGCTGCCAACATATCAAACAACTGTTCAAGTCCGTCCCGAATAGATACACCGGTGGGGTTAGAAAACTTATCCTTCTCCTTTTTGAAAAAATCTGAAGAAGGGTATGTGGAGAGGGTGTAGTCAACCCACTGGGCTACAATTTTGTCCCGGTTTTTCCGGATTACTTCTGCGAGATCCATTCACTCAGTACCTCTGGTAATTTACGCTCTAGCGGACGGCCACCCTTGAGCGGACGCAATTATCCAACTGAATGACCATTCACAAAAGCCCACTATTATCACTTTTCCCACTCTTTTTCAAGATTAAATTGGTATTGAAAAAGAGTGGAAAAACTGCATGTTATTTAATGAATTAATTAAACTTAAGGATTAAAACGATTCTATTGATAGGTTGGAAGAGATTGTTAGAGACCTCTAATATCAGAGATCACATTGGCTCCTTCCATGATGTAGGGATCTTGCATCACTTCTTCTAACCACTCCTTCTCTCTCTCTGCTTCGGTGGAGTTATCGGCGGTGAAATCGTCGTCGACATCCTCATCCTCACTAAACTTCTTGTAATACTTGCCTATTTTATCCCTGGCCTGTTTTGCCTCAGCAAGTTTGGCGCGAATATCATCGAGATCGGTTGAAACCAGCGTGTCTTCGGCCCGCTCTTCTGCATTTCTGGCTTCCTCCCGAATGGTCTGAAACCCCTTATCAGCAGCAACGCGCGCCATACTCCGCTCCCTCAGCTCATCAATGTCGAGCTTAGCGCTTACAGGTTTATACTCAACCGGATCGATTGAATCCCAGGGCAGTGCATACTCGAGGTAGCGTTCCCCCGACTCAATATGTTTGAGCAAACTGGGTAGAACGATATCAGGCTCAACTCCCTTCCATTGGGTCGAACCACCATTCACCCTGTAAAATTTTTGTATCATCACTTTCAACGCACCGAGATCATCATACTTTCGCAGGTGCAGAAGCGGGATATTGTCGTTGAGATCAATGATTGTCTGAACGGTACCCTTGCCGTGGGTGTAGGGATCACCCATGATTATGGCCCGGCCGTAATCCTGCAGTGCTGCTGCCACAATCTCAGATGCTGAGGCGGAGAATTTATTGACCAGAACAACCAGTGGCCCTTCGTATTCCACTCCATAGCTGGTATCTTCCAGAATCCTCTGGGCACCGTTGGAGTTCTTCACCATGACCATTGGCCCGTGGTCAACGAAAAACCCTGCTATCTCTACAGCATCAACTAAAGCGCCGCCGCCATTGTTGCGCAGATCCAATATTACACCGTCAACGTTCTGTTCAACCAGCTCAGCCAGCGCCCTGCGGGTATCATCGCTGGAGTTACGTCCTCCCTGGCTGCCATTCTTTTCGAAATCACGATAGAAGCTTGGAATATGCAGATAGCCGATCTTGTCGTCATCTAATCCGTCGATCACGGCACTTTTGACAAAGGTTTCTTCAATCTGCACAACATCCCTGGTAATCGGGACAATATCCTTTACTCCATCGGGCTTGCGGACAGTAAGGCGTACCTCGGTGCCTTTCGGCCCCCTGATGAGGCGTACTGCATCGCGCAAGCGCATATCCGTTACATCCACCGGTTCATCTGCACCTTCCGCTACCTGCAGGATGATATCCTCAACCTCAAGCTGCCCCTGGCGGGCCGAAGCACTACCTGGAATAATGCGAACCACCTTGATAAGACCATCGTCCTCACGCAGCAGTGCGCCGATCCCCTCAAGGGAGCCACGCATATTGATATCAAACTGCTCCTTGCCTGCCGGAGGAATATAGTTAGTGTGCGGATCAAATGCCCGGGTCACCGCATTGAAATATCTGTCGTAATGATCCTGAAGTGTTTCCTGATGCAGGCGGTGGAAGAAATTCTGGTTTCGCTTTGCTACGCGCTCATAGGTGTCATCCCAAAGTTCCTTCTCAGTTTTAGGAGACTTGGCCTTCTTGTTATCTTCTTCCAGATCCAGATAACGATTATTCAACTGTACCTGAACGATTTTATGCCATCTCGCCCGCAACTCATCCATATTTGTTGCGTAACCAATCTTTTCCGGATCACTTTCAATGGTCCCTTTGGCATGGGGATCAACTTTTGCTGCGATAATCTCCTCGACCATCTTTTCAACCTGGCCGATCCGCTCGTTTAGAATTGCATACCCCGCATCGGGCAGAGAAATAGTTCCGCGCTTGAGATTATCGTCGATATAGGTGGAAAAAGCGGTTAACTGATCGATATCCTTTTGCAGCAGAAACCGCTTCTGGTAGTCCAATTGTTTGATATATAGTGTGAAAGCGGCTTCAGACAACTGGTCATCCATCTGTTTGTCACTGAAATGCATTACCGGTAACTGCCTGCTGATCATATAGCCGATCAGTTTATTCCGCTTTGGGTCTGGCTCTGACTGACCATTTTCCCCAGCATGGATAGAATGCAACCCTGGTTGCAGGAACAGCAGGAATGTTATCGTAATAAGCGCACTTCGAAAAAACATTTTCATTTGAGTGTAATCAGGCTATGAGTGTCGTGGTAGGTACTTACGATTCGGACTACAATCCGTAAGCGCTTAGATTCTTAGATAAAGTTATTTCCACAATTTAACGGCTACAGTCACTATACATGAAACAATTACAGACCGAAATCAAGGAGTTTATTCAGCAGCGGGACTGGCAGAAATACCATTCTCCAAAAAATCTGGCCATGGCATTGAGCGTTGAAACAGCCGAACTGCTGGAAATATACCAGTGGTCCAGTCAGTCAGAAAGTGAAAAGGTTTCCGGTGAAACCCTTCGCCATATTGAAGAAGAGATAGGAGATGTAATGATCTACCTCACTACTCTCGCCTCGGCTCATGGCCTTGATCCGATCAGCGCGGCCCGTAAAAAACTGAAAAAGAATGCTCTCAAATACCCGGCTGAGTAACAGGTTTGACTCAATCACTTGCCTTACAGCATACCACCAATCAGGGGGGAAGCAAGAAGGTCAGCTACTTTCGCTGCATAGATTCGCTAACTCCTCAGAAAGTATCCCCTGATCGAGGCCCAGCTCGTCGGCAAACCCACTTAATTCATCGAAGGTACAGTTCAGCGCAGATGATTGCAGCCCTTCTGCCCTCTCCTGGGCCTCAACCTTTAAAATCGACTGCAAAGACAAGGAAACTTTCTCCGCAAACCGCCCCATGTCAAATTCTTCACGTGCACAAAATTGTTTGAATCTTCTATAATTGTGGATTGAACGTTGTATTCCACGATATGCCGGGGTTCCCCTGTTTTCTGCCTGAAGGTCTCTCAGTACTATTTCCCTGTACCTTTCGGCTGCTGCCTCTTTAAGAAACATATGCTCATTTTCCTGTAGGGCAAGCCTTGGACCTTCTTCATCTCTGGTGAGAAAAAAAATTGCTGAATGATATGCCACTTCCGGCATTTCACCGGAGTGACGCACCACAAACCACTCATCTTCCAGAAAATCGTTTACTTCTTTCATTCCGAACCATTACGACCGAGCCCGAAAACATTTCGAAGGGTCTCGATTTTCACCTGTGTCTTATCATGCTCTCCGCAACTTCCTGATTTCAGGTATTGAAGAGGGTCATAGAGTATTCTCGAGGAGATCGCTGCAGCCATCTTTTCGACTGATTTGCGTTCTTTCGCACTGAGTGAAGAGATTTTTGAAAGTGTCTTTTCAAGCTCAATACTACAAATATCATCAGCTTTTCTACGCAGATCCTGAATAGTCGGGGTGAGCTCCATACCATCAAGCCAGCGACCAAACTTCATCGTCTCTTCTTCAACAATGCGACCCGCCTTCAACGCTTCCCGATCACGCTCTGAACGATTCATCTCAACGACCTGGCTCAAATCGTCAATATCATACAGATAAAGATTCTCCAGGTCATTCAAGTTGGGATCAAGATCTCGGGGAACTGCGATATCAATAAAAAACAGTGGTTTATTACGCCTGGAACGCATCACAGGCTTCAGCTGCTCCTTATGCAGTATCATATTCGGCGCACCGGTAGAGCTGATTATGATATCGACCTTTTCAAGCTGGGTGAGCAGTTCGTCAAAAGATACGGCATGACCGTTGAAACGCTGAGCAAGATCCACCGCCCTGGAAAAAGTCCGGTTGACCACGGTAACAGAGACAACACCCTGGCCAACCAGGTGTTGAGCTGCCAGTTCAGCCATCTCCCCCGCACCAACAAGCATGACATGCTTGTCCTGAAGGTCACCAAATATTTTTCTGGCAAGTTCAACCGCGGCAGAGCTTATTGAAACAGCCGAAGAGCCTATCCCTGTTTCTGTCCTGATACGCTTGGCGACAGAAAAAGACTTATGCAACAGCCTGTTCAAAAGAGGGCCGGCTGTGCCTAGCTCTGTCGCGTATCGATAGGCTTCCTTCAGCTGACCGAGAATCTGCGCCTCGCCGACAACCAATGAGTCAAGACTGGCCGCAACCGTAAATAGGTGCTTCACCGCCTCATTGCCGTTGTACACATAAACGTAGTCTCTCCAGGCACTGGCGGGCGATTCGTTGCCAAACAGGAACGTAATGAGCTGCTCTTCCAGCTCTTCACCGGCAATACCCACCACCAGAACTTCAACCCTGTTGCAGGTAGAGAGCAGATAACACTCTTTACAGCCTGGTATCTGCACCAGTTGTCTGAGCGGTTCCTCATAGCCACTGGAAAGAGCAATTTTCTCGCGAATTTCCACCGGTGTGTTTTTGTGATTCACACCAACAAGGATAAAACTTTCTTTCGGCATCCGTCTACGCGCCTCCAAGCGGATACATTACACCCAGGAGGGTGAACAACAATGTCGCAAAACCAGCTACTGCCATAATCGCGGTTCTCTTGCCACGCCATCCTGCGGTAAAACGCTGGTGAATCATTACCAGATATAAAATCCAGGTCACCATGGACCAGATCTCTTTGGGGTGCCACTGCCAATATGTGCCCGAGGCCTGTTTCGTCCAGAGCGAACCCGTTACGATTCCCAGCGTCATAAAGACGAAACCCGCGGCAACACAATGGCTGTTCAACTGATCAAGTGCGTCGAGCGACGGTAACCTTGCAAAGAAATAACCAAAGGTTTTTCTCTTGAGTTCCCTTTCCTGCAGCAGGTACATGAGCGCACCGCAAAAAGCGAGCGAGAAGAAGGCATAGGCAAAGAGGGATAAACTCGCATGAATCGGCAAATACCAGCTCTGCAATACCGGTTTTAAGGGCAGGATTTCACGGGATGCCATCGCTGCCGCAATCAGCAGGAACATGATCAGCCAGGAAACGAAGGTCCCAAAATTTTTGACTGTGTATCGCCAACGAAAGGATAGATACGCCAGAGTGGTCGCCCAGGCAAAAAACATCACCGCTTCATGGGCACTGGTTATGGGTGTGTAACCGGCGAGTAAAAGCCTCGAGCCGATATATAGAGTCTGTAACACTCCCGACAGGATAAGAATCATCCTGGCGACTTTACGCACCTTGCCATTCTGGCTTACAAAAAAGACCAGGTATAATACACAGGCCAGAAATGTTGTCCCCAGTACTGCCTGAAAAAATACAAAGCTCAATTCTTTCATTTCACACCTGGATTCTCATGCGGAACATTCCGAACAGCTACCCCACTTCATTACAACTCTCCCCTACCTTCCGTGCGGCCAGAAGAGGCCATCATTCAGATTGGAAATTCCTTCCATTATCGAATCTATATCAGCTTGGGCCGGAAGCGATTCCTGCAGAATAGTCCGAACCTTTTGCCATTCACCTGCCTCGGCGTATTGCACAATACCTGCTCTCAGCATTAGGTGAAAAATCTTCCTGTTTTCCTCTGAATTGTTGGCGTCAGTCACCACAATTGCCCGAACCCTCGCAAACAACTCGACGATTCCACCATACTCGGGCCCAAACTGTTGTTCAAGCTGTTCACGAATACATTTTGACAAAGCCGGGCTGGCGCCCCCTGTGGATATTGTCAGCAACAGATCACCGTGACGTACCTTCGCCGGGATCTGAAAATCACAACGTGCAGGGTCATCAGCACTGTTAAACAGTATTTTTCGCTCGTAAGCCTCTTTTGCTACATCCTCCTGCACCTGCCCGCTATCAGTAGCCGCAAAAACCAGAAAGGCATCCTGCAAATCACCGGGCTCATACCCCCGTCGATCTACAGTTATCGCCCCGCCAGCCTCCAGTGGTGTAAATGCTTCAAGCACCACAGGGCTGATAACTTTCACTTTTGCATTACAACCCACCAACGCCTTCACCTTACGGAGTGCAACCTGCCCGCCCCCGATGACCACGCAGAGTCGTCCTGTTATATCAAGATTTATAGGAAAAAACTGCATAGTATCTCCTTGGGGACTGCTACAGGCTACAATGTAGATACAAAAAAAAAACGCTCTGATTATCCGCAAATATACAACAATAAAATCGGAAACCATCCATCAAACTCTGCTTGAGTTGGGTTAAACGCTACCAAAAGCAACCCAGCTCGCTGCAGGTTTATCGATAAATCAGATGCATTAACTGGAAATTATTATGCCTTTTTTCTGAGACGATTGACAATTATTGTGACATCCTTGCCATCTTTTCTAAACTGCTGTGCCTTACCCGCAATCTCGTAATCCTTGCCGGCAAGTTCAAGAAACTTCGGCAGGCTCTGCCTCCTGGCATCGTGCGCCAGGAAAATCAGACCGTCTTTTTTGAGGTACGTATTAAAGACATCAAGTAATGGCTGAAAAAACTCTTCCCTGAAGAGAACTTCTGCTCCGGCAAGCACGTCAAACGGCTCCATCTCCGGCGGATCCAACCAGTCAAGCATGGAACATTTGACATTGTCCAGGCCTGACGCGGCGGCACTGACACGCTGAAAATCGAGAATAACATCTTCATAGTCTGTGATGGTGACGTCAAATCCGTTCACTGCCGCAGCCAGGCCGGGAGCACCCAACCCCGCCCCCACTTCGAGCAGACGCTTTCCGCCACTGTTCGGTAATCCGTGCAGGGTATAGGCAAGGATTATTGCAGACTCCCACAACTTTACCCAGAATGGGAATTCAGAAACGTTCGCAAAGGGGTCTTTGCCATCAAGAACTTCTTCGAGATCGGCAACGGTTAAGAGGCGGACAGCATCTTCACCGAATTTCAAACGGTCGAAAGTGAGTGAGTATTTCTTGCGCAGTCTATTGTAAATGTCCCGTTCTAGTTCGGGAAGAGTTCGAATATCCATAATTACCTTGTATTCAGCAACGATTAAAAAAATTCGCTGGTTTTACCCAAACAGCTGATGAGCAAAACCCAGCACAGCGACGGCCAGACAATAGTAGCCAAAATATTGCAGACGGTTTCGACGTACCAGATCAAGCAGCAAAACGATAGCAAAATATCCGGCTGCTGCAGAAACCACTGTACCAATACCGAGACTGAAAAGCATTTCCCTGGGTGGAGGCTCTGCAAACAGTTCACGGGACTGCAATACGCTAGCCCCGACAATAGCAGGGATAGACATGATAAAGCTGAACTTAGCAACAACCTCACGGTTTATTCCAAGCAACATGCCAACAAAGATAGTCGAGCCGGAACGCGACAAACCCGGCATTATAGCACACGCCTGGGCACAACCTATGAGAATGCTCCGTGGAAGATTAAGCTCTTTACCACGATCCTGAACATATTTTGACAGCAACATGATTGTTCCTGTAATCAGCAACATTGAATAGACAATATTCAGGTTACGAAATAAACTTTCGACACTTCCCTTCAGAAACAGGCCTACGAATACCGCCGGCAAAGTGGCGAGGATCACATAGAAATCCCACTTCAGATACATGCGACTCTCTTCATCACCGTTACCGCTCCAAACCTTGAATGGAGCCACAATCATCGCCCAGATATCTTTACGAAAGACCACAACCACTGAAAACAACGTCCCCAGATGAAGAAAAACGTCAAAGACTACCCCCTGGTGCTCAAAATCCAGCAATTCAGAAAAAATCACCAGATGGCCAGAGCTTGAGATTGGAAGAAATTCGGTCAACCCTTGAATAATTCCCAAAGTTATGGCTTTAAAAAGTTCCACAATATAGTCCTGAAGGGTAAATTGTTTTTGTTACCTGATATTTGTCAGGAGACAACAAAAAAAAAGGTCGGTTGATAAAGCTATCAACCGACCCGACAGAATAACGAAAACGAAGGACTATGTCAATTAGCAACCCTCGATAGCAGCTCCCTTCTTAGGAGGGGTTATTTTGACTTTGTCGCCAGGTGCCAATTTATCTGCCTTCTCACAGGTCATTGTTACCTTGTCGCCATCAACTGCATCAACGGTGCACTTCAGTTTAGCTGCAAAAACAGAACCAGCGGTACTCAGTGCGAACATCATAGCCATCGCCAATACGATAGTTTTTTTCATGACAAATCTCCTTGAGGTCTCATGTAATTGCCGGACACCCATCCGGTTTGAAAACTAAGTATAACCACAGCGTAGTATACTATTTAGTTAACCTCTAAGATACTATTTTACCTGAAAGTTGTCAATCGCTCTTCTCGTAGCTAAATCGATAGGGTATCAGTCCATTATACTCTTTATATCCTTGGTCAGTGTCGATTTTGGAACATAGCCAGGATATTTTTTTACGACGTTCCCCTTCGCATTAACTAGAAATGAGACTGGTACTCCATAGACGCCACCGAAGTTTTGCATGGTCTCGTTGTCTGCCATCAGTACCGGATAGTTAATCTTCTTCTTTTTCACCAGCTTTGCCACGGTTGCTGGACCCCCCTGATCTACAGAGAGGGCAATGATCGAGAACTTATCCTCCCCATAGGTCTTCTGCAGATCCATAAAAGTCGGAATTTCTTCGATACATGGAGGGCACCAGGTTGCGAAAAAGGAAATCAGCAACACCTTGCCTTCATACTTCTTGCTGTCTACCTCAATACCATCAACCGCTCGTTTCAGCGTGAACTGAGGCATTTGAGCTGATGAACCGGCATTGCTGTGTACAGCCATACCCAATGTCATCATCATGGTGATGGCCCCAACAAGAATAGACCTGGAAATTTTTTTCATAAATGCTCTCCCACGAAGATTTCAAATTCAAATCGCATGTGCTATACTCTGCCGTCAGATTATTCGATTGAGATGGAATGTCAACCGTAACGGTCAGCCACATCAGCCATAACGCGCTCGATATGGCTGCATCTATTTTATTAAACGATTAATTTCTATTCACTGCAATACAAATTATTATGTCTTTTTTTTTAAAATGGGTGATAAAGCGGTCCCTTCGAGCAACATCTCAACCCCGGACCGCTGTCCAATGACTGTTCAGTGCAAGCAGCCATTATACCGGACGGCTCCATCCCGACAGAGACACATCCGTCCAGTGATCTCCCCCATGCAATAGGAAACTGTTATGAGAAGAATTTCCGTATTTTCTGCAGCACGTGGTGTTGCCGCTTTGATATGTTTTACTTTCGTTACACTATTTACGACTCCGCTACCGCTCCAGGCAGCGCAACTTGTTGATAAGGTTGTTGCAGTTGTCAATAACGAAATCATCACCCTCTCGGAACTCAATGAGGAAGGTAAAACAGTTTTCAAACGTATTGCCGCCACAACACCTGCCAATCAACTGGAAGACACCCTCATGCATGCGCGGGAGGATATCCTGGACAGCCTGATTGATAAACGCCTCATCGCCCAGAAAGCCGCAGAAAACCATATCCGCGTCGCTGACAGTGAGGTGGATGCAGCTCTCGACTCCACCATCAGACGTAACGGAATTACCAAAGAGATGCTGCTGGTAAAACTTGCAGAAGCCGGCCTCGACGAGGCCACATATCGTTCCACACTCAGAAGCCAGATTTTACAGTCCAAACTGGTTGGCGCAGAGGTTCACTCAAAAATCGTCATCACCGAAGACATGATTCAAGAGCACTACCGTGAGCAATACACCTCCAAAATCGCCAATGGTGCATATTATCTTCTACAAATGGGTTTCAGCTGGGAAACACCTGATGGAGGCGACCAAAGCAGTGCCACGCTCTACGCCAACAAGGCAGATGCCCTGAAACGTGCCGAACGAATCCATAAACTTGTTGTCGCAGGTCAGGATTTTGGCGCGCTTGCGCAAAAATACTCTGATCTGCCATCAGCCGAAGATGGCGGCGATCTTGGTACCTTCCTGCTTGATGACATGGCATCAGACATGAGAAGTGCGGTTGCTGAACTCAATAATGGTGAAGTGAGTGAAATAATCGAGACACATTCCGGCTATCAATTCTTCAAAGTATTATCGGCCGGAGAAGACGCATTGGTCGAAAAAGCATCTTACGAGTCTGTCCGGGAAGAAATCAGAAGCGCTCTCTTTGAGGTTGAGGCAGAAAGAACTTACGAAAAGTGGGTTAAAGAGCTCAAGGACAAGGCATACATCCAAAAGCTGTAATAGTGTCAGCTCTATTCGAAAGTACAACAGGAATAGCTTAAATGACCAACGAATCACTTAATACTGTAGACGAATCTTTAGGCCAGTTTCTCCGCAATACCCGCAAAAATCAAGGGTATGATTTTGACAGGATCTGTACTGAAACCAAAATCTCGCGTTCAAACCTTAGAGCAATGGAGTCAGACGATTATGCAGCTCTGCCGGCCGATGCTTTCGCGAAAGGTTTTTACAATATTTATGCGAAAGTACTGGGGCTGGACCCGAATGAAACTATCGCCAGGTTCATTGCCGAACGAGGCTCCGCCTCACCTGGCAAAAATCAGGATATCCACAACCCTCCGGCCAGGAAAGCCCAGAAACAGCTTGGTAATATGGCTGAACCTTCAGGGGTTTCGCCGCTTTCAACCATCGGGCTTGCCCTGCTCTTGCTGATCGTGATCGGTGCAGGCATATGTTGGCATTTCAATATAAATCCGGCTACTTTTATCAGCGAAAAACTTCGTGGCATGCAGTCCACCGAAACAACAGAAGCTTTTCCCGAGTCTGAAGAGGGTAATAACGACGGTGACCGGAATAACGATGTCACTCAGCAGAAAAACGACAACTCGACCGGCTATTTTCAGGTGGGAGGAGAATATTTCTCTATCAACAGCAACTCCCGCCTTTGTTAATAACTCCTGAAACGACTCTTCTGATCAATGTCCCCCATCAATCGGGAATCTGAAGGCATCATACTTGATACCCTTGATCATGGAGAGTCTGACTTGATTGTCACCCTCTACTGCCGACATGGGGGAAGAAGTTCCGCAATCGCCAAAGGTGCAAAAAAAAGTAAGCGCAGATTCGTCAACAAGCTCGAGCTGTTCACATTTATTCATGTGCGACTGAAACAGCGTAACACGCGTTCGCTTGCCATTCTGGAAGAGGCCGAACTTCATTCCGCCTTCCTGCCGCTCCGATCTCATATCATTCCTTATACTGCAGCTTCGGTGCTTCGTGAGTTTTGCCTCCTCGCCACCAGGGAAGGTGAAGAAGATGAACGAATCTTCACACTGCTCGTCTGGTCACTGCACCACTTGAGCCTTCCCCAGCCCAGGCTTTCACACCTGCAAATCGTGATGCTCTTTCTCTTGAGATTTTATGATTACATCGGTTACAGACCAGATTTTTCCCTATGTTTTCATTGTGGAAACGATGGACAGGCAGACAGCTCATCCTCATTTGGTTTCAACACCGCCCATGGCGGCCTGATATGCACATCCTGTAAGGGCAGTGGTTTCAGCTCCGCCATTCCCCTGTCCACCGGCACCATAAAAACACTGCAACTCTGCCAGGATACCCCCCTGGACAAACTGCACCGTTTAAAAGTACAGGACAAAAGCCTTTACGAGGCCCTCAACGTCCTGCACCGTTTCGGGAAACACATCCTGCAACGGGATATAATCTCATGGAAGATGCTGCGCCAGACTATCAAGCCTCAACGCCCGAACTGGACTTAGGCCAAATTTTTAAAAAGCATTAGGTTGCGCAAATGTGCCGGGGGCCCGGCATGGCAGATGAGTCATTCAGGTAAGGGCTATACCCTGTAAACCCTGGTGGTCAGATGTAACGAATCTCGCCGCTATATTCGGTCTTCATGGCCCCATCATCAAACTGCAACTGCAGACCACCACCGTCGTCAACACCAATGACGGTCGCCTCATACTGCGGGCTGGTCATTACATCAAAACCAAACACAACCCGCTTACCGATTGTGCTTGAAAGCGACAGCCAGCTCTCCAGCAAACGATGAGTACCTTCAACGCCTGAGTATGTCTCGCCGGCCATCTCCTGCGCCTCTTCGTAATAGATAAGACCGAAATTCCAGGCCAGCTTAGCAAGAAAGGTAGTAGTAAAATCGGTTAGATCAAACTCTCGCCCAAGCTCTTTTGCCAGACTGGTTGCAATGGGGGAAAGCTCTTCCGGGAACGAATTGTTATTGATGTTTATCCCAAAACCTACCAGGTGATACTCTTCGCCATAGCAGGCGCCTGTATGCCCTTCAACCAGAAACCCAGCTACTTTTCTTTGGCCGAACAACACATCGTTGACCCAGCGAAGATTTGCCCCGCCACCGCCAAATTCACGAATTGCCTCACAGCAGGCGACTCCCACGGCAAGCGGCACAAAGCGTTTTGAACTATCCAGCAGAGTGCTCGCATGGAGCATGCAACCCCAAACTCCTCCTGCCGGGGCATGCCAGGCTCGGGTAAATCTCCCCTTCGACCGGCTCATAGTATCCGCAAGAATCACTCTGCCGTTGGCGACTGAACCGCCCTGAGATTCTACCTCATGTACGTGGGCACGGGCATGGTCCATGGCCCGGGGCAATCTCTCATGGCAATCAATGGTGGAGCCGACAAATTGTCCATAGCGCAACACTGCAGCAGAATCGAGGTCTGGACAGCGTTTTTCCCTTAAGGAAAGTTCTTTCGCAAAAGCTTCGGCAAGCAGTTCTGGGGTGGGTTGGTTATGGGCCATGATGAATGTCTCGCCAAAATCGACGAATCCGATTTTTCATGGATTCCAGGTCGTTTTAGCAATTGTGTTGGGGATAGTGCCTTTTCAGGCTATTGCATGGGACAGGCAAAGTTCTGCAATGTTCATATAAGGTCCAGCCAACACAGAGTCAGATACGAAATGTTTAACTCTGTGTTGGATGACAAGCAATCCGCTGATGAAACATTAAACAACAGCACCTCACCCCAAAATAATGGGAGTTGGAGGTAACAGAACGCACGGGAAAACACTCCCGCGCAGGAGTGTTTATTCAGAATCCCAGTCAGCTTTGACCCTGGTGATGATCTTCTGGATGAGCGGTAACTTATCAGGAGCACAAACACCAATCAACGGCTCACCCTGGGGAACAGAGACACCTTGCTTAAAATATACAGAATGGATAACTCCCCGCTCTCCTTTATAATAAACCGGTGTGTCACGCTTCATAAGAGACATGGTAATAATCTCGTCGCCATTTTCAATGGTGACTGATCTCGCACCCTTCTTCTCAATGCGCGATTGAATATCCATAGCAAAGAAATACTTGGCAGTCTCAGGAGCCGGGAAGAGGTAGAGAACATCTTTCAAGATTGACTCAATGATCTCTTTTTTCTTGAGCGGGTGCCTGATAGTCATCAACTTCTCACCTGCTTCAACAAACTGACCATCCAGCTCTGTGCGGATATTCATCACGGTACCATTGGTCTGGGCAGTGACGATTTTAGGGTTACGCTCGCGGTTAATCTCATAAAGTGAAGAACCGGGAATCTGCTGCCACTCGCCTGTTGCGGCATTCACCTCATCCTCTTCAACCACCTTGAACTGCACTCGTCCGGTATGAACGGCATGCACGTCGACGTAATCATATGGATCTGACTTGTATTTACCTATAATATGGTCAAAATCTATTTCGTTTGACATAGTAACAACCTGTTTTCTCTCTCGTTTGTAGAACAATGAATGTTTGAAGGAATATACACACTGTCGCCTGATTGGCAACGTCTGCAGACAATCCTTAGCCCTAAGCAGCCCTACACTGCCGGTATTTCAATGCTCCATTTGGCTCCCCCCCTTACAGGCACCCAATATAAAGATAACACTGGTGATATAGGGGATTACTTTCCGAACCGGATTTTTATTAACACGTATAAAGCATAGAGTTTATACAGAGTTCATGCCACCATGGCAAGAATAAAAAACTCCTCTTTCATCCCGAAACTGCACTCTTTTCCATGCACAAGCCAAGTGTGCCACAGGGGGTCAAATAACTGCAAATACATTAAGAAATCAGCGTATTGCCGGTCAGGAAAAAAGGATTTGCCATGGTCTTGAAAATTTATTGCACCGGATTCAGCCCAACCTCTCAACAGAGGAAAAAAATGATATTTTGATCATATATTGGCTGAACTTGAAAAAAGGGGCGGGCAGCTGCACGTTAACTGGAATTCTTCATGTGATGCAGAATTATTGCGATTTACCTTCGAGAGCAAGAAAATTCCACACTTTAGCATCATCAATGCATCTCATTTAAACGAAGCTCTGCAACTGCCTGCAAATGAAACTTTCGATTTCACAATACACGACCTCGGTTTACCGGACAACTTTGGCCTGGGTACGTTGCACTCTGTTATAGACTTAATAATTGATATCATATTTTAAATTACCCTTTCAGGTTTCCAGCTTTTTTCCGTGGTTTAGCTGAAAGAGTGCTGCCCGCCTGCTCGAACCATCGCTCCATTTTTTCATAATTCAGAAAGCATGTGGTAAGACCGTGCTTGTGTTTTCAGTTTCTTTAAGTACCATGATGCTGATTGCGGACTGAACCTCGTTCTCACCGCCGAACATGATAGAGCGATGACGTTTCGGAGCATCTTCTTTTATCCCGTATAATTTACTCTTTACTCACTTACAATCGCCATGAGCCGATTCTATTCTTCCCGGAAGTTTTATAAAGCCTTAGCAACCGTGCCGATTGGGCTACTGCTTATCGGTTGGTTGCTCTTTTGCTCGCTGCCTTTCTTGCTGAACACCTATATTATTCCGTCAGTACTCCAAAAACATGGTTTTAACCAGCTCAGCGTTCATATCCAATCGTTATCCCCCACATCGCTTACCGGCACCCTCGCTTTAGGCGATAAGAGCAGGCAATCCCTTTCGGTATCGCGCTTCGAAATTACGTTCAATCCTCTTGAGGCTGTTAAGGGTACGATCGACTCCATCCTCATCGATGGCGCCCTGCTCCACCTGGGTACCGAGAATGGTAAACTCAGCTTACAAGGTTTTTCGATCGATACCGCTCACGACAAGGTTCCGGCTGAAAATGCTGCCTTTGATTTATCAACCATTTTGCCATTCACCATCTCCACAATTGACGTTCGTAATTGCCAGATATTCGTTGACCATCAGGACCGCCCCGGACAGCTTGTGGTTATTGATGGTCACATCAAACCATCTTTTATTGCGACGGAACAGAAAACTGTTCTCGACAAGATCACTATCAGTTTGCAATCACGAGGCAACGTGACCGGTTCGGCATCTGCCTCGATAGATATCAATCAGGATATCCATTCCCTGGACTTTTCCATTGAGCTGAAGGACCTTGGGCAGCTCGCTTCCATGGCGGCTGATTTTGGGGCCGGGGCAGAGAGCTTAAGGTTGCGCGGATCCGGCTATCTGGATGGTTCTGCAGAATTTCACACCAGTTCAGGCTCCCTGGAAAATATAGAAGCACAGCTGCAGGTTTCAGATTTTTTACTGGAAGATGGCGATCTCACCCTCCTCTCTGATGCAAAGCCCCTCCAGTTTGATCTTGCCGGTAACTCCGAACAGCTGCACTACACAATTACCAACCTTTCGGCACTCTCACCCCTGCCGGCCAATCTTGCACTCTCGGGGATAATGGTTCCGGCCGAAGTTCAACTCACAGGCCAGGGCGAGATCACTTCAGACATGTTTGAGCAGCCGATCTCACTCAGCATGACACTCGGCCCAAACGGCAAAAATTATTCTGGTGGCATAACCTTATCCGGAGATTATCAGCGAATTGCTCTTGCTGGACAACAGGCGAAAAAGCACCTCGAACTGGGCAAGTACCGACTCATTTCCGAGATAGTTCTTGATAGGGGAAAAATTCATCTGGAAAACAGTTTTAAACTCAGTTCTTTCAAGATCCCGGAACTGGAGCTAAAAGGCAGCGACGCCCAGGCAGCGATATCGTATTCGCTCACCGGGGTAAATGGCATTGCCGAGAGGGCACTGACGCCCGGTACTATCAGTATCGGTTCCCTGTTGTACAGAGATGAGCGCATGGCCAGGCTTCATGCCAAGGTGGCACAGAGAGGGCAATCCATTCGCCTCAGTGGCTCTGTAACATCCCTTTTAGCCAACCCTCTCAATCTCAATTTTGAGGCAACCGTCTCTCCGACCTTTGACATTCAGGCCAGTCTCAAGCTCGAGGAACAATCAGTCAACATCGACAGCCTCCCCTCTTTTATCCCTCTCCCTGAAGAACTCGAATTTGAAGGTAAACTTGCTGCACAGGCCGAGATTGAAGTTTTGCCGAGAAAAACAAATTGGAATCTGCAGCTACAGATCAAAGATGGCGAAGTCACCACGGGGGACGACAAACTCAAACTCAGCGGCATAAACAGTGAACTGACCTTTCCGGGCTTTGCCAATTTCGCCAGCAGCCCCAGCCAGCAGCTCCGCATAAGTAACCTGGAGGCCGGCAATATCAAACTCACCAATGGCCTGATAACCTTTCATCTCGAGGATTCCCAGACCATCTTTATCGAGAAGAGCCGCTTTACCTGGTGCAGCGGCAAGGTGGAAAGCGGCAGCCTCCGTTTTTCCATCAACGATCCTGAAATTTCGACGGTACTCTACTGCGACCGACTGCAATTCTCGGAACTGCTCGGGCAACTGGGTATATCCGAGGCCGGCGGCAATGGTTCCCTCAACGGCCGACTCCCCATATATTACTCAGAAAAAGAGATTATTTTCGACGATGGTTTTCTGTTTTCCACGCCAGGCGATAGTGGTATAGTGAGGCTCAGCAACACGTCAATGCTGCGTCAGGGAATGGGAGACATGGGGCAATCCGCCTATCTTGATTATTCTCTCCAGTCCATGGAAAATTTTTCCTACAACTGGACCAAGCTAACTTTTAACACCAAAGGCGAAGACCTGCTGATAGCCATGCAAATCGACGGCAAGCCTGCCAATCCTCTCCCATACGGGTATAAAAAAGGGCAACTGGTGAAAATGGAAGGGGCCGGGATACAGCATCCAATACGGCTGGACGTAAATTTTCATCTGCCTTTTGCCCAGATGCTCAAGTACGGCCAGAATCTTCAAAAAATCATGGAGAACATGTAATGAACAGCATCTCTACCACTCTCCTCAGAGGTTGCCTGGCGGCAACACTGCTTTTAGCAGTATCCTGCACCAGGCATGAAGTGGAAGTGAAACCCGTAGAAATTAAACCCATTCATATCACCATTGATGTCAACGTCAAAGTTGACCGGGCACTGGATGACTTCTTCTCCGATCTCGACGACTTGCAGGCGGAGTAACAGATAACAGCAATCAGACACACGTTGAGGATTATCATGCGCAAAAAATTCACATTTCTCCCTATTCTGCTTATACTTTTCGCTCTCGCTATCGGCAGTACTACTGTGCTTGCAGCTTCGATCAAAGATCGAATGGCCTCCCGCCTTCCGACTATAACCGCCTTGAAAGATCAGGGCACCATAGGCGAAAATAATAAGGGACTGCTTGAGTATCGTAGCGGTAACAAGCCAGAGCAGGCCACCGTCAACGCTGAAAATCAGGATCGCAGCAAAGTTTACGCGGCAATATCCAAAAAAGAAGGCGTATCCGCCACACTTGTTGGCGAACGCCGGGCAAAACGTATCGCTGAAATCGGCCAGGCCGGTCACTGGTTCCAGGATGGCAGCGGTAAGTGGTATAAAAAATAGCAGTCGAAAGATACGAACGAATTGATTTGTATTTCAATATATTGTTACAGGCAGCACAGGTTGGCAGACAATGAGTAAACCATCCCGCGACAAGTTATTTAAGGTCGATACCGTTCAGGAAGATTTTGTTTTTAATGAAAGGGTCGTCGAAGTCTTTGACGATATGCTCGATCGTTCAATACCGTTCTACCAGGAGGTGATACACTCATCAGCCCGCTTACTCGATGTCTTTTTGCACAGCGGCGATACGGTCTACGACCTTGGTTGCTCCACCGGCACCACCTTGCTGGAATTCAGCCGCCAGCTTGAAGAAAAGGGATTGAATTTCGTCGGCATTGACAGCTCCGAAGCCATGCTTGAAAAAGCACGACTCAAAGCTGAGCTGTACTCCAAGCAAGACCAGCTCAGCTTTTTCAAGGAAGACATTACCAAAATGCAGCATCAGGATGCCGGGGCATTTATACTGAACTACACGTTGCAATTTATTCGCCCCTTGAAACGGGAAGCCTTCCTGCGTACCCTTTTTGAGTCGCTACGCCCCGGTGGAGTACTTTTACTGAGTGAAAAGATCATCTCCCATGACAGAAGGTTGAATCGCGAATACATCGATATTTACCATAATTACAAAAAATCAAAAGGGTACTCGGAGTTAGAGATATCAAGGAAGCGGGAAGCCCTGGAAAATGTACTGATCCCCTTCTCTCCTGAAGAGAATAAAGACATGCTGAAGCACGTGGGTTTCAGTACGGTGGAGACCTATTTCCAGTGGTTCAATTTTGCCTCCTTTGTAGCTGTCAAGCCCTCCTGATCTGCCTCAAACGTATAGAATTTCATGCTGAACATAGAACAACTTCTTGAAATGCTGCCGGCTGATGTACGGCACAAGGAAATACTTGCCTGCCACAATGAGCGGCAAAGCTGGGTCAATCAGCAGAAGAAAGGCTTTTTGAGGTACAGAAATCCTTATCTTGCCCTTTCCGAATACAGTGCCTCCCACACGGATTTTGGCTCGGGAACCGTCACCATAGGCACCGCCGACGAAATCTCCGGTGAGGAGCAGCAGCATATCCGGGACCAGCTCAAGCAATTCATGCCCTGGCGCAAAGGCCCCTTTTCCATCTTTGGCATAGACGTGGATGCGGAGTGGCGCAGTGAACGCAAGTGGCAAAGGCTGGAAGAAAAATTGCCGGATCTGAAAGGCAAGGTCATCGCGGATATAGGCTGCAATAACGGCTATTACATGTTCCGTATGGCCCATTTGCAACCCGCCTTTGTGCTCGGTCTTGAACCATCCGTACAACACTACTACTGTTTTAATTCCCTGAAAAACATGGCCGGGACCGACAACCTGGCAATTGACCTGCTGGGAGTCGAGCACCTGAACTTATTCCCTGGCAGTTTTGATGCGGTATTCCTGATGGGAATTATCTACCACAGGCCATCCCCCATCGATACCCTGCGCGACATCCTCACCTCGCTCAAGCCCGGTGGCAGCCTGCTTCTCGAGTCCCAGGCCATACCCGGGGATGAACCCTACGCTCTTTTCCCAGAAAAGACCTACGCCAAGGTCCCAGGTACGTATTTTGTCCCCACCGGTAGTTGCATCTATAACTGGATGCAAAAGGCCGGTTTTGTCGACATTGAGCTATTGTGCTCGCACCCTATGAGCAGTGAAGAACAACGGCAAACCGATTGGATGGAATTCGAATCCTACTCCGATTTCATTGATCCGGCTAACCGGAATCTGACGATCGAGGGCTATCCCGCCCCCTGGCGAGTGTTCCTCAAGGGTATGAAAAAAGTATAATTTAGTAAGAAAACTATCGTCGATATTGCCTTTGTCCGGTAGCATGTATTTAAATTGACCCACTCGTCAATAATTAACCCAGAGTCACACAAGGAGTCTTATGATGATTAAAGACAAGTGCACACTGTACAGCAGTGGGCTGAAAGGTGCTGAGGAGACCTTTGGTGAAACAGCAGAGCAGTATGGCGTCAACGAGGTCATTTACTCGTTTGAAGGACATAAACTTGCCCGCGACAGAAACGTTACCATTCTCAGCCAGGAAGAACTTGAGCGCGGCGATATCAGCATGGAACTCGCCTCCAGAATGCTGAATCGCACCTACTACGAAACTGAAAAAATCCGCAAAGTTCTGCAAACCATATTCCATATGGTCAACAGCGGTCATCAGGTATTCGTAATCGGATCAATTCAAGACGATGGCTCAGTTAAAGGCGGTACCGGCTGGGCTGTTGAGCTTGCCAAGATGTTCAACCGTCCGCTCCATGTATTTGATCAACCCAAGAAACAGTGGTTCAGCTGGAAAGACAACGGCTGGGCAGAAGATACCCCGAAGATCGAATATGATACCTTTGTCGGTTCAGGTACCCGTTACCTCAACGATGCAGGACGCGATGCAATTCAAAAACTCTTCACCGATTCGTTTGGCGAATAGTTTTTAAAAAAAAGCTAGATAGTCTGTTCAGCCGCAATCGGAATTTTTCGATTGCGGCTTTTTTTGTTCTTATTGCAGGGACGTGGGACGTGGGACGTGGGACGTGGGACGTGGGACGTGGGACGTGGGACGTGGGACGTGGGACGTGGGACGT